>DHOI01000026.1:15148-35721 GCA_002409725.1 Christensenella sp. UBA5394 | reverse complement strand
GAGGTTGCCTCACCGGAGGTTGCCCTAGAAGACGTTGCACAGGATGATGGCGCGCCGCCCGGCGGCGAAGTGGGCCCAGGGGAGGAGGCGGAAGCGAATGAATGATTTTACATGCTGCATCGAGTTCTTAACGCTGATCACCGGCAGGAAGCAAAGGGCCGCCCTGGTACACGCGCTTTCGGAAGCGGGCGGGCGGCTGATCAAAATCGTATACGGTAAGGGCTCCGTGCAGTCCAACTACCTGCTAGATATGTTTGGCCTGGCGCCAGAGGAGAACAAAGTGGTCGTCACTTGCCTGCTGCCCCACGATAAGGCCGAGGCCGTGCTGCAAATGCTGATCGATAAATTCCATTTCGACCAGCCGAACACCGGCATCGCCTTTACCATACCCGTGGAAAAGCTCTCGTTTTGATCGTGGAGGATCATAAAATGGAAAAAGCGAATGATTTAAAAGCGATTTATGTCATCGTCAACGCCAGCTTTGCGGACGACGTGGTGGATATGACGCGCCGCGCGGGCGCGAGCGGGGCGACGATTATCAACGCCCGAGGCGCAGGCCCCGTGCAGCAGGAGATCTTTGGCATCAGCATCGACGCCGAGAAGGAAATGGTGTTGTGCATAGCCGATGGCGAGGTGGCCGAACGGATCATAGCCGCCGTGAAGGAAAAGGCGGGCTCTAACTCTCCGGCCAACGGCTTCTGCTTCATCATGCCCGTGGAGCGGGCCACCTCCGTGAGCAAGCCGCTACCACAGGCCAGGCAGGGAAAATAGTATCCCATTTTAAAATGCGAAAAGGCGCATGCCGGCTGGGTGTGCGCCTTTTGTTTGTACAAAAAGCTTAATCCTCGTATGTCTCCCGCGAGCGTAGAGCGAGGCAATATCGCGCTTGCGGGCAAAGCGGGCCCAAAGACTCAATATGGGGGTGCGGAATGAATGGTAGATCAAGAGGCATCAGCATATTGCCGCTCACCGGGCCAGCTCGTGATAATAGTCAAAGACAGCCTCCCAGACTTGCCCTGGGGTTGCGGCCTGGCAAAAGGCTTCGAGCCGCGCCGTGAGCACCTCGATATCCGCAGCGGAGGCATTGCGCACGGCCTGCTCCGCAGTAAGCCGACCCAGCACCAGCTTGATCTGCAAGATGGAGCGTACCTCATCGCGTCGCAGGCGGTGGGGCTGCGTCCATCAGCATAGATATTTTCGATGCAGACTCTGCTAGGGGAAAGAAAAGGCGATTGGCTTGCGCGCGCCGGGTGCGATATGATGGTTACATCTGATCTATAACGGTAAAAAGGAGCATCAAATCATGAACATCAAAAATGAAGTAAGCGTGCAAAAGATCAAAAAAGATGCCGAGGAGCTCTTCCGGGGCGGGTTTTTCTGCTCCGAGGCGGTCATGTCCTCCATCCGCAGCAATTTTGCGCTGGATGTGCCCGAAGAGGTGATCGCCATGGCCTCCGGCTTCCCCGTGGGCATCGGCCGTTCCAAGTGCCTTTGCGGCGCGGTTTCCGGCGGCGTGATGGCTTTGGGCCTGTTCTTTGGCCGCACCAAGCAGGGTGACCCCAAGGTAGAAAAGAACCTGGCTGTGGCCAAAGAACTGCACGATTATTTCAAGGAGGCCAATGGCAAGAACGCGCTTTGCTGCCGCATCCTGACCAAGGAATTCGATATGAGCAAGGGTGAGCACAAGGAGCAATGCATCCATTTCACGGGCCTGGTCGCGGAAAAGGTCGCACAGATCGTGGTTCGCGAATTCAACCTGGTGAATACGGACGTAGCGCAGGCGGGGTAAGCTTATGAAAGCCATGATCCAAAAAGTACCCGTCCCCCTTTGCGGCGTGATGCTGGGCTGCGCGGCCCTGGGCAACCTGCTGCAAAGCTATTCCGAAGCCGTGCGTTATCTCTTTGGTATTATTGCCTTCCTGGCCCTGGTGCTGCTCGTGCTCAAATGGGCGCTCTACCCCGCCATGGTCAAGGAGGATCTGAAAAACCCCATTATGCTCAGCGTGGCGGCTACCTTCCCCATGGGGCTGATGCTGCTCTCCGTTTACGCCAAGCCCTTCCTGGGCGGTGTTTCGTTCTTCATCTGGCTGGCCGCGATCTTGCTGCACGTAGCCTTGATCGTGGTATTCACCATGCGTTTTATCATTAAGCTGGATATCAAAAAGGTCTTCGCCAGCTATTTCATCGTTTACGTGGGTATCGCCGTGGCCGGCATCACGGCCCCGGCCTATAATATGCAGGCCCTTGGCGCGGTCGCCTTCTGGTTCGGCTTTGTTTCGCTGCTGGCCCTGCTGGTTGTGGTGGGCTACCGCTATAGCAAGCACCCCGAAGTGCCGGAGCCGGCGCGGCCCCTCTTCTGTATCTTTGCAGCGCCCACAAGCCTTTGCCTGGCGGCCTATATCCAATCCGTAGCCACCAAGAGCGCAGGCATGGTGATCTTCCTTTTCATCTTGGCCACAGCGCTGTACCTCCTTTCCCTCTATAAGCTGCTGCGGCTGCCCAAAGCGGTCTTCTTCCCCAGCTTCGCCTCATTTACCTTCCCCTTCGTCATCAGCGCCATCGCCGCCAAACAGGCCACGGCCTTCCTGACAGGGGCCGGGTATCAACTACCCCTCCTGCCCGCGGTGGTGCTGATCGAAACCATCATCGCGCTCGTGCTCGTGTGCTATACGCTGGTGCGCTTCTGTATCTTCCTCTTCCAGCCTGTGCAGGGAAAAGCGAAGGCCTAACGCCGCTTCGCTCATTAGAATGACGGACTTATATGAGGCCCCCGCTTTTGGGGGGCCTTAGCTTGTTACGCTGCGCTAAATTTCTGGCAGAAAACCGAAAAGCCGGTGGTTGCCCAAGCGGGCCATGGGGGGTATAATACTAGGGAAATACAAATACGGATGAACACGCGCCCCCCATATCTGCGGATATGAGGGTATGCTTGCGTGTAGGCGTGTTGGGAAGGGAAGGAATAGGCATGTTCATCATCGTGGGCCTGGGCAACCCGGGCCGGGAATATGCGAGCACCCGGCATAACGCCGGTTATTTAGCGTTAGATATCCTGGCCGCGCGCTTGGGTATTGACATTCGGCGGCACAACTTCCAGGCCGTTTTCGGCGAGGGTTTTGCGGATGGGCAAAAGGTCGTGCTGGTCAAGCCCGAAACCTATATGAACGAGAGCGGCCGGGCCGTGCGGGATGTGATGAACTGGTACAAGGCCGAGCATCACGAGCTTTTGCTTATCTATGACGATATCGATATCCCCCTGGGCGATATTCGCATCCGGAGTGGCGGCAGCGGGGGCACGCATAACGGCATGCGCAGCGTGATCTACCAGCTCTGCTTTGACGATTTCCCCCGCATCCGGGTGGGCATCGGCCAGGCGGAGGGCAACAGGGGCCTCGTATCCCACGTGCTGGGCGCGCCCCAGGGCGAGGAAAAGGAACTGTTGAATGCAGCCCTCGAACAGGCGGCAGACGCGGCCATGCTGATCCTCAAGGGCCGGCTGCTCGAGGCGCAGGCCAAGTATAACAAGCGCCCTAAAAAAGAAAATCCGCCCAGGGATAACGATCCCCAAACGCAGGAAAATGAAACCCCGCCCGGGGAGCAAGGCGGCTTGGGCCGGCCGCAAATCCTTTGATGGGCGGGCACGAGGAAGCGATTTTGAACCGACACCCCTTGCTGGACGTCCTGTCCCAGCATCCCGAATATATGCGGCTATGCGAGGCCCTCACCAAAGGCGAGGGCCCTTGTGGCGTATTTGGCCTTTCTGAGGCGAACAAGGGACACATGGCAGCCGCCCTCTTTGCGGATATCAATCGGCCGCTTGTATTCATAGCCCCCAATGAAAGCGCGGCGGAAAAGCTGGCCGAGGAAATGGGCAGCTACATACCCTGTCGGCACTTCCCCGCCCGGGATATCCCCCTCACCGGCGCGTATACCAGCTCCGAGGGCTTGGAGGCACGGCGGGTAGATACCCTATGCCGCCTGGCTTTGGGCCGGGGCGTGGGCGCGGCCCTGACCGTATCCATCGAGGCGCTCATGCAACGCCTGGCGCCGCCGGAGGCCATCCTCGGCGCTGTGCGCACCGTTAAGGCGGGGGACGTCGTGGAGCCCCGCGAGCTGCTCGCCGCTCTGGTGGCGGCAGGGTATGAACGCACGGAGGTTTGCGAAAGCCGCCGCCAGGTGTGCCTCCGAGGCGGCTATCTGGACGTATATCCCATCAGCGCCGAGAACCCCGTACGCATCGAGTTTTTCGACGACGAGGTGGACACCCTACGCACCTACGACCCGCTGACCCAGCGTTCCATCGAGAATATCGATTCCATCGAGCTGCCCCCGGCTACGGAGATGCCCCTTACCGAAAAGGCCCGCAAGAGCGCTCTCTCCCGCATGAAGGGGCGGGAAACCCTTTCGGAAATGGCGGAAAGTCTGCGGCAGGGCGGCACGCCGGAGGGAGCCGTACGGCTGCTACCCCTATTTTATGAAACGGAATACACCCTGCTTCATTATCTGGCCGAAGCGGTCTTTTTGATTGACGAGCCCGCGCGGGTGGAAGAAAGCGCCAAGATGGCCCACACGCAGTTTGTGGAGCTGTGCGCGGAGGCCATCGCGACTGGCGGCGCAGAGGGCGAGCAGGCCCAGCTTCTTTGCTCCCCCTTGCAAACCATCAAGTCCCTCTCTACCCCCCGCACGGCCCTCCTCTTCTCGCTCACCCGCAGTTATGGCCTCATCGCTATGAAGGCCCCCTTCCGCTTTGAGACGCGGCCCGTTTCCCGCTATGTGGGGGATGAGACCCTGCTTTGCGAGGATTTGGAGGCCTGGAAAAAGGCCGGCACGACGGTGCTGATCTACGCCGGGCCGCACGCGGAGCGGCTGCGCCAGCGCCTGGAGGATTTGGATGTGATCCTCCCGGCCGTGGAGAGCCTTTCCCGCGAGATCATCAAGGGCGAGCGGATCATCCTGGCCCAAAGCTTGGAGCGGGGCTATGAATACAGCGAGCTGGGGCTGGTGGCCATCAGCGAGCACGAGCTTTATGGCGATGTGGTGCGCGCGGCCAAAAAATCCAAGCGTAGCCGCCCCCAGCTGGCCTTTTCCGAGCTGAACGTGGGCGATCTGGTAGTACACGAGCTACATGGCATCGGCCGCTTCGTGGGCGTGGTCACCCTCACGGTGGATAACGCGCCCCGGGATTACCTGCACCTCGTTTATTCCGGCGGGGATAAGCTCTACATTCCCACGGATCAACTCGACCGGGTGCAGAAATACATCGGCGGCGGCGAGGATGCTGCAGCCGCCCACCTTTCCAAGCTGGGCAGCGGTGAGTGGCAGCGCACCGTAACCCGCACCCGCGAGGGCGTGCGCAAGCTGGCCTTCGATCTGGTGCGGCTCTACGGGGAGCGGCAAAAGATGCAGGGCTTTGCCTTTGCGCCGGATAACAGCTGGCAACGGCGGCTGGAGGAAAGCTTCCCCTACGAAGAAACACCGGATCAGCTCGTCAGCATCGCCGAGATCAAGGCGGATATGGAAAGCGGTCGCGTGATGGACCGCCTGCTTTGCGGGGACGTAGGCTATGGCAAAACCGAGGTGGCGCTTCGAGCCGCCTTCAAGGCCGCCCTTTCAGGCAAGCAGGTGGCCATGCTGGTGCCCACCACCATATTGGCCCAGCAGCACTATAACACCATCGCCGCACGCTTCTCCGGCTTCCCTGTAAACGTGGCCCTGCTCTCCCGTTTCAAAACGCCGAAAGAGCAGGCAGATACCCTAAGCGGGCTCAAAAACGGCCGAGTAGACATCGTGGTCGGCACGCATAAGCTCTTGGCAGCCAACGTCAAATTTAAGGATCTGGGCCTTTTGATCGTAGACGAGGAGCAGCGCTTTGGCGTGGGCCACAAGGAGCAGATCAAAAACCTCAAGCGCAACGTGGATGTGCTGACTCTTTCCGCCACGCCCATCCCGCGCACGCTGCATATGTCCATGACGGGCATACGCGATATGTCCGTGATCGAAACACCTCCGGCCCAGCGCTACCCTGTGCAGACGTATGTGATGGAATATGCCGACGGAATCGTACGCGAGGCCATCCGCAAGGAAATCGGCCGGGGCGGACAGGTCTATTTCGTTTACAACCACGTGCGCACCATGGAATATTTCGTGGAATACCTTCGGGAACTGGTTCCCGAAGCCCGCGTCGCCTATGCCCACGGCCAAATGAGCGAGCGCGTGCTGGAAAAGACCATGCTGGATTTTCTGGATCGGCAGTACGACGTGCTCCTTTGCTCCACCATCATCGAGAGCGGGCTGGATATGCAAAACGTGAATACCATCCTCATCTACGACGCGGATAAGATGGGTCTCTCCCAGCTTTATCAGCTGCGGGGGCGGGTCGGCCGGGGCGTTCGGCTGGGCTATGCCTATCTCTTCTTCAAGCGGGATAAGGCCATCTCCGAGGTCGCGGAAAAGCGGCTCACAGCCATCCGCGAGCTAACGCAGTTTGGCTCGGGCTTCCGCATCGCCATGCGCGACCTGGAGATACGAGGCGCGGGCAACCTCTTGGGCCCCGAGCAGAGCGGCCACATGGAGGCCGTGGGCTACGACCTTTATTGCAAGATCGTGGAGGGCGCGCTGCGCGAGGCCCGGGGCGAAGCGCCCAAGAAGGAGATCGACACGGTGATGGAACTACCCCTCGCGGCCAGCATCCCCCACGAATACATCCGCCGCGAGAACGAGCGGCTGGCTATGTATAAGCGCATCGCCCACATCACCTCGCAGGAGGAGCTTTACGACGTACAGGACGAGCTGATCGACCGCTATGGCGATATCCCCAAGGTGGTGGAAAACCTGCTCTTCATCGGCAAGCTTAAGGCGGATGCCCAGCGCGCCTACATCACCCGTCTCCGCGTGCAGGATGGGGAGGCGCGCGTAACGCTGGATGCAGAAGCCCCCATGGACGGGGCCAAGCTTTATGAAACCGCCCAGAAGATCGACGGCGCGCAGCTGCGCCTTAGCGAAACACCCACGCTGATTATCCGCCGCCCCAAGCAGGACGCGGCGGCCCTGTGCCTGACGTTGCCACAGATTGTTTACATGCTGGCCGATTGCATTCAAAAAGAGACATGATATAATGAAACGGTATGTAAGATACAATATATGAAAATGGAGAAAAGCATGAAGAAATTAACTGCCCTTGCCCTGGCTGCCCTTCTGGCGCTGAGCGTCTTTGCGGGCTGCTCCCTCAAGACTGAAAGCGACGCCCCGGGCGTACCCGCCGCTGCCGCCCCTGTTTCGGATGCGGATCGGGAGGCTGTCGTGATCACCGTGGGCGACGAAACCGTCACCATGGGCGAATACATCGATCTGTTCAATACCTACGCCTCTTACTATACCAGCTATGGCTACGATATCTATTCCGACGAGGCCGCCCTGAGCGAATTCCAAGATTTCATCGTGGACCTGCTGGCAGAGGAAAAAATCCTCGCCTATCAGGCAAAAGCGGCCGGCTTTGAAGAGCTGAGCGAGGAAAAGCTTGCCGAGATCGAATCCAGCGTCACGGAAGAACTCGAATACCTGATGGAAACCTACCGCACCCAGGCCGAAAGTGAGGCCGAAGCAGATTCTTCCATCGATGTGGAAGCGCGCGCCAAGGAACTATTGGTAGCGGAAACGAAATCCTACACCGGCTCTGCCATGAGCTATGACGAATTCGTGGAATGGATTCGCGATTATTATAAGGATACGGCCATCAGCGAGCTTTTCCGCGAGGAGACCCTTAAGGACGTTTCCGTAGATGATGCTGCCCTGCAAACCTGGTATGGCGATACCCTGGCCGAGCAGCAGGATACCTACACCACGGACGGCGGCGCTTATAAGACCGACGAGGAGAGCTACGAAAAATACGGCAGCACGCCCTCCCTCTATGTGCCCGAGGGCTACAGCCGCGCGCTGCATATCCTCATCTCCCCAGATGGGGAGCCCAGCGAAGAATACACCGCCAAAACGGACGAGATGGATGTTTTGGCCGCCGAATACGGCGATCTGGCGTTTGAGGCAGCCATTGGCGGCAAGGCGAATGCCCGCCTGGATGAGATCATAACCCAATACAAGGCGCTGGAAAAGGAAGTTGCCGCCCTCGACGCCACCCGCATGGCCCCCGCGCTGGAAAAGGCTAATGAGGCCTATGCCAAGCTGAAGGCCGGCGGCGATTTCGCCACCGTCATGGCCGAATATACCGAGGATGCGGATATCCTCAGCTTTGATACCATCGCCAAGAAGGGCCTGCTCATCAGCAACAAATATGAGAGCGAAATGGATTGGTCCAAAGAGGTGAAAACCGCCTTCTCCACCCTGAGCCTGGGCCAATACAGCGAGGTCATCCAGGATACGGACGGCTGCCATATTCTCTATTACCTGGCCGATGAAACGCCGGGCGCCGTGGCGCTGGACAGCGTGAAGGAAGCCGCCACCGCCCTGTTGCTCGAGAGCTTGCAGGAAGAAGAATGGGCCGCCATGCTGGATACTTGGAAGAACGACGGCAGCGTGGTCATCAACGAGGAACTGGTCAAATCCTATGACGGTTCCGTGGGCTAAGCCGTTTCTAAAAAGCGATACCTTACGAGGGGGCCCTGCCCCCTCGTTTTTTGCCCGCAAATATGGTATCATCTTTCCATATAAAAAAGGGAGTTTCTGACATGCGATTGGATAAATATCTCAAGGTATCCCGCCTAATCAAGCGCCGCACCGTGGCCAACGAGGCCTGCGGCCTGGGCCGGGTACAGATCAACGGCCGGGTAGCCAAGGCTTCTGCCGAGGTCAAGGAGGGGGATGAGCTGGACATCCTGCTTTCCGGCAAGCACGTGCGGCTCAAGGTGCTCTCCGTGCAGGAGCATGCCCTCAAGGCGGATGCTTCCGGCATGTATGAGCTTTTGCCCGAGGGGAACGCATGAGCGGCGGCGTTACGGCCATTCTGCTGGCGGCCGGCAGCTCCAGCCGCATGGGCTTTGATAAGCTAACCCTGCCCCTCGCGGGCCGCACGGCGCTGGAATACGCCCTGCTGGCCTTTTTGCGCGCGGATGTGACGGATTTCCTCATCGCCGTATCCGATGCGACGCGACCGCTGGCGCAGTCCCTTGCTGAGCGCTATGGCAAACCCGGCTTGCGTATCCGCCTGGTGGAGGGCGGGGCCACACGGGGGGATTCCGTTTATAATGCCCTGCTGCTGGCGGAAGGAGAGGCCGTGGCCATCCACGACGCGGCCCGCTGCCTGGCGGAGCCCTCCGTTATTTTGGATAGCATCGCGGGCGCCCTAGCGCGGGGTAGCGGCGTGGCCGCCCTGCCGCCAAGGGATACCATCTGGCAGGGCGAGACGGCCGTTTTGGAACGCGACACCCTGCTGGCCGCGCAGACCCCCCAGTCCTTTGACCGCTCGCGCATCCTCGCGGCCTATGAAGTGGCCCGGCAGGCCGGCGTTTGCGCCACGGACGACGCGGCCATCTACCGCCGCGCCTATGGCGAGGTGCATTTCACCCCGGGTAGCCCCCGTAACCAAAAGCTGACCACGCCCGCGGATATCCCCCTCTTTGAAGCGCTGCTCACCCGCCGCGCCTGTCGCAGCGGCTTTGGCGAAGATACCCACCGGCTGGTTCAAGGCCGGGCCTTGGTGCTGGGGGGGACGGAGATCCCCTTCGAGCTGGGCCTCCTGGGGCATTCGGATGCGGATGTGCTGACCCACGCCGTTATCGACGCCCTGTTGGGCGCAGCCGCCCTGGGGGATATCGGCATCCACTTCCCGGATAGCGACCCCCGCTATAAAGGCATTTGCTCGCTGGAGCTGCTCTCCGCCGTGAACGGCCTCCTGCGGGAAAAGGGCTATCTCCTCTGCAACCTGGACGCCACCATCGTAGCCCAGCGGCCCAAGCTGGCCCCGCATATTCTGGCCATGCGCCAAAACCTGGCCCGCGCCTTATGCTGCGACGTCGCCAGGGTCAGCGTTAAGGCCACCACCCCCGAGGGCTGCGGCCCGGAAGGGGAGCTTGTATGTATCACAGCCCGCTGCGTTTGCAGCCTGGAGGAATACGAACCATGAGCTACACCCTTACCATCGCCCCTCTGGCCACCCCCGGCCATACCACCGCTGCGGCCTGGGAGGCCGTCAAAAGCGCGAAACATCTATATTTGCAGACCGTGGAAAGCCCCTGCGCGGCCCCCTTACTGGCTCTGGACCTGCCCTATACCGCCATGGACGATCTTTATGAGACCACGGACGATTTTGACCAACTCAACGTGGCCATCGCGGATCGGCTCTGCGGCCCAGGGTTGGATGCGGTCTACGCCGTATGCGGCCGGAGCATGGGGGACGCCGCCCTCACAGCCCTGGTACAGCGAGCCCAAAGGGACGGCGCGGCGGTGCGCCGCCTGCCCTCCCCCGGCTATGCGGAAGCCGCCCGCTGCGTCCTGCCCTGCCCCTTGCCGGAGGATGGCCTGGTCTGCTGCGCAGCCAGCGGCCTGCCCTCCATTTTGGATCCTTATCACACCCTTTGCATCGAGGAAGTGGATTCCAGCCTGACCGCGGGCAATGTGAAGCTGGCCCTTGGCGAATACTTCCCGGATGAATATCCAATTTGGTTTTGTACACTGGGCGAAGCGGGCTATATAGCCCGGCAGATGCCTTTATTGGAAGTGGATCGGCAGGCCACGTATGCGGCCGATACCTGCCTCATCGTGCCCCCAGCCCACCCGGAGCGGCTCGAGCGTAAAAGCGTAGATGATTTGATGGCCGTATTGGCTAGGCTACGCGCACCCGGCGGCTGCCCCTGGGATGCCGAACAGACCCACCTTTCCCTGCGTGGGCCGCTGATCGAAGAAGCCTATGAGGTGCTGGACGCCATCGAGCGGGAGGACGACGAAGCCCTTTGCGAGGAATTGGGCGACCTGCTGCTGCAAATTGGCCTGCACGCTATCATTGCAGAGGAGCAGGCCGCCTTCACCTTGCGGGATGTGAGCACCGGCATCGTACAAAAGCTGATCTACCGCCATCCCCATGTTTTTGCCAACGCGCATGCACAGAGCAGCGGCGAGGTAAAATACAACTGGGAGCAGCTCAAGCAAAAGGAGAAGCACCAGTCCACGGCGGCCGAGGCCATGCGGGCCGTTCCCCGCGCCTTCCCCGCCCTGATGCGCAGTGCCAAGGTGCAAAAAAAGGCCGCCCATGTGGGCTTTGACTGGACGGATCCTAAGGGCGCCCTGCAAAAGCTGCCCGAGGAAGCCAGCGAACTACTCGAAGCGATGGAAGAGGGTGACGAGGCCCATGTGGACGAGGAGGTGGGCGACCTGCTTTTTGCGGCTGTAAATGTGGCGAGGCTGTTGGGACGCGACCCGGAGGCCCTGCTGCACAAGGCCACGGATAAATTTATGGACCGCTTTAGCCAGATGGAGGCGCGCATTTTACAGGAGCGGGGGACGCTTTCGGGCTTACCCCTGGCCGAGATGGATGCCTATTGGGAAGCCGTAAAGACAGAGCAGCGAAAAAAATAGGCAGTTAGGGCATTTTTTCAAAAAAAGGCTTGCCCTACAAGGGAAACCTTGGTACAATATACGAGGATTTTAACCCGATATTTTTACTTTTTCAAATTGTTTAGGAGGTACTACAATGAACAAAACCGAACTGATCGCGGCCGTTGCTGAAAAGAGCGCCCTTTCCAAGAAGGATGCTGAGAAGGCCGTGACCGCCGTCCTCTCCACCATCACTGAAACCCTCAAGGCCGGCGAGAAGGTTCAGCTGGTTGGCTTTGGTATGTTTGAGGTTCGCGAGCGCCCCGCTCACAAGGGCCATAACCCCATGACCGGCGAAGAGATCCAGATCGCCGCCAGCAAGGCCCCCGCTTTCAAGGCCGGCAAGGCTTTCAAAGAGTCCCTCAACTAAATTTTTTCCGGCAAAATAAGAGCTCCTTCCCATGAGGGAGCTTTTTGTTTTACGTTTTTTCCTTGACAAAAGCACGTTCTATCCTTTAGTATAAGATCAATAACAGTTCTTATTTTGAAAGGATAGGGTCATGATCTATTCCAAGCAGCGCGAGTCCGTGCTGGAGGCCGTGCGAGAAACCCAGGGTCAGCACCCCACGGCGGACGCCTTATATACGGCCATTCGGGAGGAAAGCCCCAGCGTTAGCCTGGCCACCGTATACCGCAACCTCAACCAGCTGGCGGAGGCCGGGCAAATTGCCCGCATCTCCATCCCCGGCGCGGCTGATCGGTTTGACCCGGTGACGGATGGACATTCCCACCTCATCTGCCGCGATTGCGGCGCCGTGGTGGATATCCCCCGCGCCGCCCTGCCAGACCTTACGGCCCCCGTGGCGGCGGTGACGGGCTGCCTGGTCGAAAGCTCCGGCATGGTCTTCTACGGCCTTTGCCCCGGCTGCGCGGCCGCGCGGGAATCCTAACAAAGTCCGCTAGGCCTACGGGGCGTGAAAGAGCGCTCCGCTTTTTTTGTTTACATCATTTGCGCCATCTCGCTACGCAGTACCTTGATGATATGCTTCTCGAGGCGTGAGATATAGCTCTGCGAGATGCCCAGCATATCCGCCACCTGCTTTTGGGTGTATTCCCGGCTGCCCGCTAGGCCGAAACGCAGCTCCATGATCTGCTTTTCCCTGGGGGTCAGCTTATCCATGGCCAGGCATAGCAGCTCCTTATCTACTTCGTCCTCAAGGTTGCGGCAGACCACATCCGGATCCGTGCCCAATATATCCGAAAGCAGCAGCTCGTTGCCATCCCAATCCACGTTCAGCGGTTCATCCAAAGATACCTCCAGCTTCAGCTTGCAGCTGCGGCGCAGGTACATCAAGATCTCGTTTTCGATACAGCGGGAGGCATAGGTGGCCAGCTTGATTTTTTTGCGTGCGTCAAAGGTATTCACAGCCTTGATCAGGCCGATCGTGCCGATGGAGATCAAATCTTCAATGCAAACGCCGGTGTTCTCGAATTTGCGGGCGATATAGACCACCAGCCGCAGGTTGCGCTCGATGAGGGTCTGCTTCACGTCCTCCCGGCCTTGCAGGAGCGCGTGCATCAGCTGGGCCTCCTCCTCCTTGCTCAGGGGGGGCGGCAGGGCTTCGCCGCTGTTGATGTAATACAGCGCGCCGCGAAGATCGAAGCGGGCGTAGAGTCGCAGCAGCAGCTTGTAAAGAAGGGCGGGCGTCATAGGCTTCTCTCTCCTGTTGCAATAGGCAGGGCTGCGGGCGGAACGAGGGCTTGCGCCCTTTGAAGGGGTTCGGGGCTGAAGGCCAGTACGGCGTTGATCCGCGCACCATCCAAATAAACGCGCTGGGGCCGCAAGGCGTAGAGGATGCCGCCACCGCCCAGCGTCTGCGCCGGAATGGGAAGGGAGGCCTCTGCAGACAGGGCGGGCAGGTAAGCCACGATCACGGGCAGGCCGGAAAGCGGGTCGAAAAGGCTACTACCGCTGTCGATCAGCGCTTCCAGGCGATAGCATGCGCCCCGGTGCTCGATCTCCAAACGGGCGCATCCCTGCTGCCGCCGCCGGAGGATGCTTCTGGCCATGCGGGGCAAAAAGGAGGCCAGCAGGGCGATGCAAAGGGCCGTGCGCAGGGGCAGGCCGCTCCAAATCGCGCCCTTCTCCATCCTCCCCCCGGTGGCCAGGGCCAGGGCGAAGGCCAGGCCACCCACGGCGAAGGCCGCGCCAAACAGGCACACGACACACAGGGCATAATCCTTGAATCCCTTGGGCGAAAAGGCCAGGGCCAGGGCGCAACCAAAGGCCGCCTTTCCCGGCAGGCTCCCTGCCGGTTGCCAATATACGGCCAAAAGCGCATACAGCGCCCCCAAAATACAGCCCATGGCCGTATGCCACCCCGCCAGCCTCCGCCCCCGCAGCGCGGCGGCCAGGCGCAGGATGATCCAGTCCATCAGAGCGTTGTCCAGCAAAAACAGCTCGATATACATCTGGCCACCCCCATGGGCTTTATATTAACATACGGGGCTTGGAAAGGTTGTAGAACCACCGGGGCATATATATGCGAAAATTTGTCAAACAAACCAAGGCCCCGGGCGTACTGTCTGCCCGGGGCCTTGCAGTTTCTATACGTTTCTAATTTCCCAGCTCGATGCTGATCTCGGTGAAAATGTCCAGCAGGGCTTCCACCTTCATGCTTTGCTTTTCCTCGCCTTTGACATCGAGGATCGCCTTGCCCTCGTGCATCATCACCAAGCGGGTGCCGTAATCCACGGCATAGCGCAGGTTGTGCGTTACCATCACGGTGGTAATAGCATGCGCGCGGATCAGCTTATCCGTAAGATGCATAATGGTTTCGCTGGATTTAGGGTCGAGCGCGGCTGTGTGCTCATCGAGAATGAGAAGGTCCACCTTGGTCATGTTGGCAATTACCAGCGCCAAGGCCTGCCGTTGGCCGCCGGAGAGCGCGCCCACCTGGGTGAAGAGACGGTTCTCAAGGCCCATTTCACATTGCTCAAGCAGCTGGCGGTAATAATCCTGCCGCTTTTTATCGATGGCAAAGCCCAGGCCGTACGCCCTTCCCTTATTATCGGCCAAGGCCAGGTTCTCGAGAATGGTGAGGCCCGCGCATGTGCCCGCCTTAGGATCCTGGAATACCCGGCCGATGAAGGCCGCCCGGCCATGCTCGCTCATGTGGGTGATATCTTTCTCGCGGAAGCGGATTGCGCCGCCCTCGGGCAGCAAGGTGCCGCAGATGAGGTTCAAAAGGGTGGTTTTGCCGCTGCCGTTGGAGCCGATCACGGATACGAACTCCCCAGCCTCTACCGCAAAATTGAAGCCGTTAAAGAGAATGGCTTCATCCGGCGTGCCGATGTTAAAGCTTTTTTGCAGGTTTTCTATGCTCAGCATTCGCTTGCCCTCCCTTTCTTGCCGCCAATGCGGCCGCTGAATACCAGTGCCAGCGTAAAGAGCAGCGCCATCAGCAGCTTGAGGTATTCCGTGGGCAGGCCCAAGCCCAGGGCCACGGTAAGCACGGCCTTATAGGCCACGCTGCCCAATATGACCATGGTAGTGGCTTTAAGGCGGCTCTTTTTGAACACGCTCAAGCCAATGATCACGCTGGCCAGGCCCAACACCACCATGCCCACGCCCATCTGCTGATCCGCCGAGCCCTTGCTCTGGGCGATCACGCTGCCGGCAAGGGCCGCAAAGCCGTTTCCCAGAGCCAGGCCCAGGATTTTACTGTTGCCGGGGTCGCGGGAAAGCAGGGTCACATATTTTTCGTTGTTACCTGTGGCCCGAAGGAGCAGGCCGGATTTGGTTTTGAGGAAAACATCCAGCAACAGCTTGCATACTACCGCCACTACCAACGAGACCAGCATCGTACGCAGATACATGCCGCCTACGTACTCGGGGATCAGCGCGCCCAAGAAGGTGGAGAAAATAGTGGGCTTGCGGAAGAAGCTGGCCACACTGGCCCCGCCATTGAAGGCGAAGAGGATCACCAGGTTGATGGATAAAAGGGCCGTATAGACCAATATGCCGCAAAGCAGGGGCCGGATGCGCAGCTTCACATGCAGCAGGCCCGTGACGCACCCCGCCAGCGCCCCTGCTGCAAAAGAGAGGCCCAGGCACAGCCAGGGATCTACGCCAGCCAAGATCAGCACAGCCGTGACGATAGCCCCCATGGGCATGGTGCCATCCACGGAAAGATCGGGGAAATCCAGAATGCTGTAGGTGATATACACGCCCAGGGCCATGATGGCATACATGAAGCCCTCTTCCAGCGTGACTTTGCAGATGTTTAGAAAAATATCCATCTATTGCTCCCCCAATCTTTGTTGCTTCAAACCGTATTTCGGGAGGGGCGGTATAGCCGCCCCAGCCGTTATGCCTGTGGATACTTGCTTACTCCTGCCCGGTGGTCACCAGGGCGGCATTGGCATAGGCTTCCGGAAGTTCAATGCCGAAGGCGGCCAGCACGTCTGTATTGACGATGGGGGTCGCGTCCATGATCTGGCGCACGGCCATGGTTGCCGCGTCGCTGCCCTCGAGAATAGAGAGGGCCATTTCGCCGGTTACATTGCCCAGGGCGACATAATCGATGCCCACGCTGGCTAGGCAGCCGTTGATCACCTGCTCCTCCTCGGAGCCATACACGGGGATACCCGCGGCGTTAGCCTGCTCCAACAGGATGCCCAGGTTGTTGACCACATTGTTATCCGTGAAGTTGTTGATGCAATCTACCTTGGCGGCCAGGGCAGCCGCGGCCTGAGGGATATCCGCAGCCGTCTGCACGCCCTGCTCCACGATCTCCATGCCGAATTGCGGGGCGATGGCCTTGATCTGATTCAATTGGGAAACGGAGTTGGCCTCGCTGGTGGTATAGAGGATGCCGATGGACTTGGCCTCGGGCTGCAGCGTGGTGATCAGGCCCAGCTGGGCGGCGAAGTCCAGCACGTCGCTGGTGCCGGTGCAGTTGCCCCCGGGGGCTTCCATGCTATCCACCAAGCCGGCGGCCACGGGGTCGCTCACGGCGCAGAACACCACGGGGATATCCGTATTGGCTGCAGCCGCATAGGCGGAAACCGCAGCCGGGGTGGCGATGCCGATCAGCATGTCGTAATTCTTTGCGACCATATTCTTGGCGATCGTATCGCAGGTGGCGGAATCGAAGTTGCCGTTCTGCAGGTCGATGGTCACGTTGCCACTGGCCTCGAGGGCCTGCCGCACGCCCTCGTAGCAGTTATCGAGGCTGGGGTGGCTGCCGAATTGGATCACGCCCACGGTGAAGCTACCGCCGCTCTTTGCAGGCGCTTCCGCCGCGGGGGCCTCAGCGGGGGTGTCCGTTGCGGGCGTTTGCGTGGCAGGCTGCGCGCTCTTTGCGCAGCCCGCGAAGGCGGCCAGAGCCAGGGCCAGGATCAACAGCAGGGAAAGCGCTTTCTTGGTGGTTTTCATGGGTCTATCTCCTTAAAATATTATTTTTGATGGTTCATATAGGCGGGCAAATAAAAATGCCCTTATCCTATCGTCATAGGACAAGAGCCAGTCTTGCGGTGCCACCTATGTTCGCCTCCCCGGAGGGAAGCGCCCTCTGCCGCATGCCATCACATGCGCGCCGCTGTAACGTGCAGCCCCCGTTTCGCTATCCCGCCCGCAGGGCGGCTCGCGAACCCTCATGAGCCCATTCACCGAAACCCGTGTTGCCGCATTCCCACCAGCTAGCGGCTCTCTTGAACCAAGGAAACTCCGGTTACTCTTCTCAATCAACAGTTTATCAGATTGGTATTGATGATACCATCCGTTTTCGGTTTTGTCAACAGGGTATGCGCAATATTTTATTATGTGCGCTGCGGCCTACTCACGCCATTCCAGCACATCCGCCAGGGCTTTGCGGGGCCTTGGCGCCGGGGATTCCAGGGCATAGCCAAAGGAAACGGCCGAAACCATCTCCCCCTTTACCCCCAGCCACGCTTCGAGCGCCTCATAGGCAAAAAACACATCGCATATCCACAGGCCATAGAAAGCCGCAGCCGAACAAGGCGGCGAAGCGGCTTGGGCGGTCCCTTGGACCCGCCCCGCCACCCTTTTACCAGGGCATCCCTTTTTGTTTTCTTGTCTGTAGCTATTTTTTCGCTACGGGCACCTGGATCTCCGTGAGCCAGTCGCTTACGCTGTCCTTGTTCCAAATGCCATCGATGTAGCTTTCCCGTACGGGGCCGGTTATGCGATAGCCGTTTTGTTCTACCCATTGCATAGCGTAGGCGTAAGCTGCGCCCAGCGTGGCATAATCGCCCTTGTGCAGCACGGAGGCCACCGTTACGGCGGGTAGGTCCTTAAAAACGATCCCGTCGCCATCCTTACCCCGGCTGGTTACGGCCTGGCAGATCTCCACATGGACGTCACGCTCCTTGTATTCGCCATCCAGATACACATTGAAACAATAATCCGGCTTCACGCATTGGATGCCGGGGTTTGCCTTGCTCACCTTTTCGTCCAAAGCAGGCATGACCTGCATGAGCGAGGAATAACTGGGGAGCACATATTCCGCTGCGAAAACGGTGCACGCGGGGATCTCCTTGATAACTGCCTGATACTGCATACAATAACCCTCTTTCTGCTCCAGCATATAATTTTCCAGGCGAAAGAGCCGGTCCTCGGCGTGCTCGAGCTCGGCTGCCAGCTCCGCTTTTCGCATCTCCAAGATGGCGGATACGTTGCGGCCGTCAACGATATCCCCGATCTCCGGAATGGAAAAGCCCATCTGCCGCAGCGCCACGATTTTGTTGAGGCGAAAAAGCTGATCCGTTGTGTAATAGCGATAGCCGTTCTCCTCATCCACATAGGTGGGCGCGAGCAACCCTTCCTCGTCGTAGTGGCGCAGGGTTTTGATGGTGACCCTGCCGAGTTTGGAAAACATACCGATGCGATACATGTTTCCGCCGCCCCTTTCTTCTGGTGGGTCTATCGTACATTCTCCCGTAAGGGGAGAGTCAAGCGTAAAAAAAGTGGCTGCGCCACTTTTTAGTTTACAGGTTTACTTATAGCAGCGTAATCCCCGCCGCCTCACAGGTGGCGATGGTCTCCGCGTCCCAGGTCGAGGATTGCACCTCTCCGATGTGGGCCTTTCCCAGCATCAGCATGCACAGGCGGCTCTGGCCGATGCCGCCGCCGATGGTGAGGGGCAGCTCGCCGTTTAGCAGCATTTTATGGTAGGGCAGGGCGCGGCGCTCATCGCAGCCTGCCTTGGTAAGCTGCGCGTCCATCGATTCGGCGTTCACGCGGATGCCCATGGAGGAAAGTTCCATTGAGCAATCGAGCAGCGCGTCGTACATGAGGATATCGCCGTTGAGCGCCCAATCGTCATAGTCCGGCGCGCGTCCGTCGTGCGGCTGGCCGCTTTTGAGCTTATCGCCGATGCCCTGGATGAAAACGGTGCCGTATTCCCGGGTGATGGCGTGCTCCCGCTCCTTAGGGGAAATCTCGGGGTAGCGATCCTCCAACTCCTGGGTGCGAATGAATGTCACCTGGCGGTTAATCTCCGTGGAAAGGTGCGGGTAGCGGGCCCTTACCGCGTCCATGGTATCGCAGATGCAGCCCACGATCGCCCGCACGGTCAAATGGAGGGTTTCTTCATTACGGGCCTCGGCGGTGAGCACCTTTTCCCAATCCCATTGATCCACATAAATGGAATGGAGGTTGTCGAGCTCCTCGTCGCGCCGGATGGCGTTCATGTCCGTGTAGAGGCCTTTGCCGGGGCGGAAGTCGTAGCGATAGAGGGCCATGCGCTTCCATTTGGCCAGGGAGTGCACCACCTCCGCGTCGCAGCCGGTAGCGGGAATATCGAAACGCACCGGGCGCTCTATGCCGTTGAGGTTGTCATTGAGGCCGCTCTCGGGCACCACGAAGAGGGGTGCGGTTACGCGCTTGAGGCGCAGGGCCCGCGCCAGATCCTCCTGGAAATTGCGTTTGATGAGAGCGATGGCGTCCTGGGTGTCGTAAAGGGTCATGGTGGGGCGGTAGCCCACCGGGATGTAGGTCTTTGACATGGTACGAAGCTCCCTTCTAAAAATAATAAAATTGAAGGGGCAAACATTCGTCTCGCCTGCTTGCCCCTTATCCGCAAAAGGTTATGCAATTGGCCTAATTATAATTATTCGTCATTCCTGCGCAGGAAGCTGGGCAGGTCGAGATTATTCTTCTCTTTGGGATTATAATCGCCCTTGGGCAGGTCTTTTTTTGTATAGTGGGGCGTTACGTCCTCCCCATCCGGTAGGGGGGACGAATAATTGGGCTTGCGCGTGCGCGCGGAAATATCATACCAGGGCGCCTGCAATTCCGCCTCCTGGCTATTGTTATTGCTGCGAACCTGGTTTTTGGCCTCGGCCACGGTGCGCGGCGGCTGCTTTTGCACGGAATCCTGCGGCCCGGCGGCTTGGCCCGCGCGGCTGCCCACAGGCGGTGCGCTTTCAAAGCCGGTGGCGATCACGGTGATGCGCACGCCCTGGCCCATTTCTTCATCGATGCCCGCGCCCCAGATAATGTTGGCTTCGGGATCTGCGTATTCCTGAATAATGGCCGCGGCCTCGGATACCTCGTGGATGCCCAGGTCGCTGCCGCCGGTGATGTTGAGGAGCACGCCCTTGGCGCCGTTGATGGTGGTTTCGAGCAGGGGGCTGACCACGGCCTGGCGGGCGGCCTCGGCCGCGCGCTTATCGCCGGTAGCGCTGCCGATGCCCATATGCGCCATGCCGCGCTCGCGCATAATGGTGCGCACATCCGCAAAGTCGAGGTTGATCATGGCGGGCACGGCGATCAAATCGCTGATGCCCTGGATGCCCTGGCGCAGCACGTCATCCGCAATGCGGAAGGCTTCGGAAAGGCTTACGTTGCCCACCGTATCGAGCAGGCGGTCGTTGGGGATGGTGATGAGGGTATCGACGTTGCTTTTAAGGTTGAGGATGCCGTTTACGGCGTTGTTCATGCGAACCTTCCCCTCGAAGGCGAAAGGCTTGGTGACTACGCCGATGGTGAGGATGCCCAGCTCCTTGGCACACTCGGCCACCACGGGGGCCGCGCCTGTACCCGTGCCGCCGCCCATGCCGGCGGTGATGAA
>DHOI01000026.1:14423-14843 GCA_002409725.1 Christensenella sp. UBA5394 | reverse complement strand
TTATCCGTATTAACCGAGATAAACTCCACGCCGCGTATGCCGTATTGGATCATGCGGTTGACCGCGTTATTTCCCGCGCCTCCCACGCCGACCACCTTCAGTTGCGCAAGCTGGCCGCTTTCAAAATCCAATTCCAATCCGATGGGCATATACCTTCCTCCTCACACAAACAATGTACGTAAAAACATTATCAAGCTTATTATATCATCTATTTGTAAAAAAGCCTCTTAATTTTTTGAAAATGTTGCTCTGACCGGCCAAACCCTCCAATCGACCCGCACTCTCTCCCTCTTCGGCATGCATCACGAAATCCATGACCGAAAAAGCGCTGGCATAATTTGGCGAGCTGAGGCGGGGCATCCAGGGCATGCGCACCTTGATGGGCACGCCGATCTCCTTTTCTAAAAACTCGCAGCTCCC
>DHOI01000026.1:13931-14231 GCA_002409725.1 Christensenella sp. UBA5394 | reverse complement strand
CGCATGAGGGAAATGCCGCCGCCTGTGAGATACACGGGCAGCGTGGGCGAAAGCCGTACACCCATCTCCTCGATGGTTTTTTTGATCAGCTCTGCGAGCTCCCGCGTGCGGGATTCCACAATAAACTGAATGGCCGCGTGCTCCACCCGCAGCACCCCGCCCGCAGGGATGCGAATGGAGTCGATGCTATCCTGATAATCGAGCGAGTAGACATAGCGCCGCTTCACGCCCTCAGCCACGGGCCGGGCGACGCCCAGGGCAAAGGCCAAGTCGCTGGTGAAGTGCCCGCCGCCCACGGGG
>DHOI01000026.1:12871-13763 GCA_002409725.1 Christensenella sp. UBA5394 | reverse complement strand
CCCGCCGCCCACGGGGATGGTCTCCAAGGCGATGAGGGCGCTGCCCCTAAGCAGGCTGATATCCGTATGCCGCGCGCCTACGTCGATCAGCACGGCGCAATCCGTCCTTTCCTGCGGCGGGATGATGAACAGGCCGCTCGAGAGGGGTACACCGATATACATATCCGCGTCCAGGCCCATGCGATCGAGCGCCGCGGAGATAAGCGATTTGAAGTGAGCCTGTACGTAAACGTGGCTCACGGGGGCGCTGAGTGCATTGGCCGTTATACCCAAAGGCATGTCCGGCCGGGTGACGCCATCGAGGCTAAATTCGATGGGGGTGGAGTGCATGAGGTCGTAGCCTTCGGGCTGCTCAAATTCCAAAGAGGCGTTGATCAGATCGTCTACTGTGCCCTGGGTAATGCGATGCCCCTTGGCCGTAACCTGTACCTTGCCGTCGTGCACGATCAGCTTTAAAAAGGGAGCGGGCACGCCCACGCTCAGGTCGCGGGTGCGTATCTTAGCCTCCTCCTCGGCCATGCTCAGCGCTTCTACAATGGCGGCGGAGAATTGCTGCTCGTCGAGCAGCCGGCTTTCTTTATAGCCGTCGTATTCCCGAATCCCTGCGCCGCGCACCACAATGCCGTCTTTGCCCTCGGAGCTACATAGCAAGCAGATGACCTTAGAACTGCCAATATCCAGTATGGCTGTGTTTTGTCCCATTTCCCCTCCAGGCTGGGCCGCCGCGCCCGTATTTTACGGGGCCGGGCCGCCCATATACGCCTTGAATAGTAATTTTAGGATACCATACCCCTATATTTTGTGCAATACGCCCGCATCCTATTTTGCTAAAATATCCCAGTTGCGGACGGCTTTCGCGCTATCCGCTAAAGTTATCGCCGTTTCCGGCGGT
>DHOI01000026.1:8368-12667 GCA_002409725.1 Christensenella sp. UBA5394 | reverse complement strand
GGCGTTTGCACGGGGTCCGCGCTCGGGCTGGGCGAGGGGCTGGGGCTGGGCGAAGCACCGGGCTCGGCGGGGCTGCTTTGGCCGGGATCGCCGCCGGGCTGCGTGTCTCCCGGGTCGTCCGTGGTTGCCGGCTCGTCCGTAGCCGCCGTCTCGACTGTGGGTGGGGTATAAACCGGGTCGCCCTGTACCGCGAGGTCGATCACGCCCCCCGCATAACCCAGCGCCTTCACCTTGGTCAGCACCAGGGAAAGGTTCTGCAGCTTTTCATCTAGGTTCTCCGTTTGCCCCACATGGATGGTATAGCCATCCAGGGTGATCAAACTCACGCTCAGGGGCTGGGTAATATCCAGGCCCGCCATGTTTGAAAGCACGCCCGCCTTTTCCAGGGCCGCGATCATGGAGAGCAGGATGGTGCTGTTGAAATCCTCTGAATCGCCCAAGCGCTCGCCCAACTGAAAGCCGCTCGAGCCCATGCCGTATACCTCGGGCAGGCCCTGGGTATCCGGGCTGATGGAAAGCACATAGCCCTCGCCGTCGATGATGGCGTAGCTACCGCCGCCCGCGATGGCGGCCAGCGGCCGGCGCTCCTCCAGCGCGATCACCAACTGATCCGGATAGACCCGGCTTACCTTAACGGATTTTATGCGGGGGTTTTCCAGCAGCTTGCGCTGCGCTTCCCCTGTATTGACCAGCAAAATATGCTCGCCCACGTTGATGCCGGCTGCGGTGAGCACATCCGCCCGCTCCAGCGTTTCGTTGCCCTTGACCTCGATGCGCTCGATCAGCAGCCAATAGTAGAGGATCAGCAGAATGCCCACCATCAGCACCACGGTGCTGAAGATCACGGCCTTTTCCAGCACGCCCTTCTCAATCTGGGGCGGGGCCGGGCGGGGTTTGGAGAGGTCGACAAAATCTAACCCATCCTCTTCCTCTGCGTGCACGGGGCGCTTTTTCTTCTTTTTGCCTTTCTTTTTGCGCTTATGGCCGGGCCTGTCCGCCTCGTCTTCAAAAAGGGAAAGGGCCTCCTCGCTGAATCCCGTTTCCTCCCCCTCAATATCGGTTTCCGCCTGGGCTTCCAGCTCCTGCTCGAGTTCCTCCGGGGAAAGGGTCTCCGCATCCACGAACCGGATGCCTTCCTCCTCCCCCGCCGTCGCTACAGCGCCGGGCAGAGGCCGGGCGCTATAGCGCGCCTTGATCTGCTTGAGATCTATGGCCGGGCGCAACGGCTCGGAGGGGGCGCTGCTAGCCCTCTCCTTTTCCCGTTCGATCCTGGTTTTCCCCCGCTTCGCCATTTGGCTATAAGCTTTCCTCCCTGGTAATATGCGCGCCTAAGGCCCTTAGCTGCGCGTCCAGCGCTTCGTAGCCCCGGTCAATCAGCTCCGCGCCGTACACGGTGGTTACACCCCGGGCCTTGAGCCCGGCGATGGTCAGCGCAGCGCCGCCACGAAGATCCCGCGCCGTAACCTGCGTGCCTGTAAGGTTCTCGACCCCGCGGATAACGGCTGTCCTATCCTTTTGCGTATAGACCGCACCCATGCGCATCAGCTCCGGCCCGTGCTTAAACCGGTTCTCAAACACATTCTCCACCACCACGCAAGTGCCCTCCGCCACCGTCGCCAGAGCAAAAAAGGGGGCCTGCATATCCGTGGGGAAGCCCGGATAGGGCAGCGTTTCGATCAGCTTGATCTCTGAGAGCCGAGGCGGCGCGCTGAGGTGCACCATGCCCTCCCCGCAATCGATAGCGCACCCACCCTCCCGTAGCTTGCTCAGCGTGCTGCCCACATGCTGGGGCACCACGTTGCTTAGGCGCACCTCGCCGCCGGTGATAGCGGCCGCGCATAGCAACGTGCCGGCCACAATGCGATCCGGCATAATGGAATGGACTGCGGACCGCGCGCGCCACCCGCCCCCGGCGATACGGATGTTGGAGGTGCCCGCGCCGCTTACATCGCAGCCCAGGACATTCAAAAAGGCCTGCAAATCCTCCGTTTCGGGCTCCCTGGCGGCGTTTCGGATGTAGGTTACACCCGAAGCCGCCACAGCAGCCATCATGATATTCTCTGTGGCCCCTACGCTGGGGTAGTCCAAATGGATATCCGCCCCGCGCATGGCGTCGCCCTCGCATAGGATCAGGCCGCTTTCCTCACGGATGCGTACGCCCAGCGCGCTAAGCCCGCTCAAGTGTAGGTCGATGGGCCGGTTGCCGATCTCGCAGCCGCCGGGGTAGGTGCATACGGCCCGGCCAAAACGGGCCAGCAGCGGCCCCAGCATGAAGATTGAGGAGCGGATCTCTTTGGAGATGCGTTGGGGCATGGTATGGCCCGTGGCCGTGGACATATCGAGGAACAGCGCGCCGTCCTCATCCTGGCGCCAAGATGCGCCCAGCGCCGTGAGGATTGCGAGCATATTCTCCACATCCCTAAGCTTGGGGCAATCATACAGGCGCACCTGGCCCGGGCAGATCAAACAAGCCGCCAAAATTGGTAGGGCCGCGTTTTTTGCACCGGATACCCGCTGCTCCCCTGTCAGCCGGTATCCTCCCTCCACGATAAATGCTGCCATTCAACGCTCCCTCCCGCCGCGCGCGCCTTCCATAGCGGCTCATTCCATCTTATGCAGCGTGAAGGGCCATGTGTTACTTTCGCCCTGCCCGAGCCTTATTCCAGCTCGATGTTGCGGGAGATATTGAGCAAAATGCCCACAGCGGACATGAAGATAACCAGCGAGGTGCCGCCTTGGCTCACAAAGGGTAGCGTTTGCCCGGTGGGCGGCACGGAGCTGGTAACCACCCCAACGTTGATGGCCACCTGCATAGCCAGCACGGCGGTCACGCCCCCGGCCAGCAGGCTGCCGAACCGATCTTTGCATTTGGCCGCGATGCGGATACCCCGCCAGATGATGAAGAAATACATGCCCAAGAGCAGGATGCAGCCCATCAGGCCCAGTTCCTCCCCGATGATGGCAAAGATGAAATCGCTCTCGCCATAGGTGAGGAAGCGCAGCTTCTGCACGGAAAAATTCAGCCCCTTGCCAAAGAGGCCGCCGCTGCCCAGCGCATAGAGGGATTGGATCAGCTGGTAACCGCTACCCAGCGGGTCTTTCCAAGGGTCTGTAAAGATAATCAGCCGGTTCCAGCGGTATGTCTCCACATATGCCAGCAGGAAAAACAGGGGAACCGCCAGCATGCCCAGGCCGAATAGGTGCTTAAAATCAGCCCCGCCGATATAGAGCATCACAGCGCCGATCAGCATTACAATCATGGCCATGGACATATTGCGCTGCAAAAGCAGCAGCACCGCGAGAGCGCCCATGATGATCAACATGGGCACCACGCCCCTAACGAAATCCTTCATCAAATTGGGCCGGGCGGCCATGAAGGAGGCCATGTAGAGGATGAGTACGAATTTGGCCAGCTCCGAGGGCTGGAAGGCGGGCAGGGGCGATATCTCGATCCAGCGTTTGGCGCCGTTGATCTCCTTGCCCCAGAATACCACCGCCAGCATCAGGCCCATGGTCACAACCAGCGCTACGACCTTGACCTTTTCCAGCAGGTGGTAATCCAGCCGGGATACAGCATACATCGCCGCGATGCCCACGGCCAGATAGATGGCCTGGCTTCGCAGAAAATGCAGGCCGTCATTATGGAAGCTGGCGCTGGTCTGCGCGTAATAATAGCTGGCGGAGAACATCATCACCAGTCCGAAGGCGCAGGTAATCATCACGGCGGAATAGAGCCAGTAATCCATCTGGCCCGTTCTTAGTGACCGCCGCCGCTCCATACGCCCCTCCTTTCCGCCCGCCCTAGAGACGGTTCACAATCTGTTTGAACATCTCGCCCCGCTGCTCGTAATTGTCGAACTGGCCCCAGCTGGCCGCCGCCGGGGATAGCAGCACTGTCTCCCCCGGCCCCGCCAGCGCGCCTGCGGCCCGGATCATGCCCTCGAAGTCGCCCTCGTAGGTATGCAGGGCTTCGTAACCTGTGGCCTTGGCGGCCCGCTCGATGGCGGGGATGTTGCAGCCAGAGGCGATCACCGCCTTGATGCGGTCCCCGAACGCCTCGAACAGGGGGGTGAAATCGCTGTGCTTGTCGTAATCGCCCACGCCCAGCATCAGCACCGTGGGCCGATCCATGGCCCGCACGGCTTGGATGGTAGAATCCGGGTTTGTGCCCTTGGAATCGTTCACATAGCGCACGCCCCCAACCTCCCGTACGAATTCGATGCGGTGCTCCACCCCGGAGAAACTGCACAACCCCGCTCGCACCGCCTCCGGCGCAAGGCCAATGCACAGGGCCAACGG
>DHOI01000026.1:0-8185 GCA_002409725.1 Christensenella sp. UBA5394 | reverse complement strand
GGCCAATGCACAGGGCCAACGTGGCGGCGCACATGGCGTTTTGTAGGTTATGCCAGCCGGGGATGCGCAATTCATCGGGCCGGATCAGCCGCACTTCCTCACCGCCCATCCGCCAGGTCATATAGCCCGCCGAGAGACTTAGGCCCTCGCTCAACTCATGCTCCCGGGAAAAATAGACCACCCTGGCCTTGGTGAGCGTCGCCATCTCCCGCACCACGGGGTCATCGAAATTGAGCGCGGCGAAATCCTCCGCCCGCTGGTTTTCAAAGGCGCGGCACTTGGCCGCCACGTAGTTTTCCATGCTGTTTTCAAAGCGGTTGAGATGATCCTCGGAAATATTGAGCATGCCCATGGCATTGGGCCGAAAGTGCGCGATGCTCTCCAATTGCAGGGCGGCCACCTCCGCCACCACGTAATCCCCAGGCCGGGTATTGGGGGCCTCCTTAGCGATGGGGACGCCGATATTGCCCAGCACGAAGGTTCTGACTCCGGCAGCCTTGAAAAGCTCGCCCGTGAGGGCCGTAGTGGTGGTTTTGCCATTGGTGCCGCTGATGCAGACGAAGCGCGTACCCGGCGCGCAGTAGCGGTAGCCCAGCTCGATCTCACCGATCACCTCGGCGCCCAGTTCCCTGGCCTTTTTAGCAAAGGGAGCGAAGATGGGAATTACGGGGCTAAGGACGACCAAGTCCTGCCCTTCCACCAGCTCCATCGGATCTTGCCCAAGGGCGTCTGTATACTCTATGCCGCAAAGCGCGTCCATTAGACCGGGGATCTCGGCCTTTATGTCGTTTATGGTCACAACGTAGCCGTCTTTGGCCAGCAGCCGGGCGCTGGCCACGCCGCTTTTGGCCATGCCGCAGATGAGAGCTTTTTTTTGCCTTTTCATCGTGAACCTCCCGGGCCTATCGTATTATGCGGGACGCCGAGGATGGCGTCCCCTGCAATCGGATAAAAAAGCCGCTCGGTTTTAGTCTCAGGGAGTTTGAGACAAGGAGCCGCGTCCTCTCTCAAACGCCTTGAACCCGCCTGCCGTGCCAAGCGCCAAAGAACCACGGCCATACGGTACCTGCCACCGAGCGGCAAAACGGAAACGATATAAGGAATGGGCTTGTCCGCCCAAGCGCCTTTATTGGAAGGCCAGCAGCGAAACGAGGCAGAGCACCGTGGTCATGATCATATACATGGATACGATGCGGGTCTCGCTGTAGCCCAGCAATTCAAAGTGATGGTGCAGGGGCGCCATTTTGAAAATGCGCTTGCGCCTAAGCTTGTAGCTGCCCACCTGCAAGATGACGGAAATGGCGCTGGCTACGAAACAGGCCCCCATGATGGGGAGCAGCAGCACGGCCCGGGAAAAGATGGCCATCGCAGCGATGGCGCCGCCCAGGGCCAGCGAACCCGTATCGCCCATGAACACCCGCGCGGGAAAGCTGTTATACCGGAGGAACCCCAGGCACCCGCCGGCTACGGCCGCGGCGAAGATCGCCATGGAATTGAGCTCGGCCGCATATTGGGTCTGCTGGGCTTGTCCCATATCCGCGGGGGATTTCATCACCACGGACATATAGAAGAAAATCACGCTCATGGTGAGGGCGTAGACCAGGGAAACGCCCGAGGCCAGCCCGTCCAGCCCGTCGGTGAGGTTGACGCTGTTCACCGTGCCGATGATGATGAACATCATGGCCGGGATGTAGAAAACGCCGAGATCCCACTCCAGATCGAAAAAGGCCAGGTAGATCTTGGAGCCGATGAAGGGGCTCCTGTAGGCGTATACGGCCAATATTCCCGCGATGAGGAACTGGACCAAAATCTTTTGGTATGCCCGAAGGCCCACGGTATTCTTGATGCGGACCTTTAGGAAATCATCCAGGAAACCTACCAGCGCGAAACCGGCTGTGCAGAGCAGCGCGGGCAGCGCCAGCTCCGTGGCCGAAAGGGAAAAGGCGAGCGTGCCCGCCAGGATGCCGGCGATGAACATGAGGCCGCCCATGGTTGGCGTTCCTTGCTTGGTGAGGTGACTTTTAGGTCCCAGCTCCCGCTCCGTTTGGCCGAATTTGAGCCGCTTGAGCAGCGGGATAAGCACGGGCCCCAGGGCGATGGTCACCGCCGCGCTCAGGAGCAGGGCGTATATCATGTAGCGCATGGATTACCTCCGATTCGTGGCGTAAGGGATCAATTCGTCCCCAGTATCTCCGCCACGATCTCCTTCTCGTCAAAGTGATGCTTGCCGCCGTTGATCTCCTGGTAGTTTTCATGGCCCTTGCCGGCCAGGATGATCACGTCGTTTTTGTGCGCGTGCTCCAGCACATAGCGGATGGCCTCGCGCCGGTTCTCGATCACCACATGCTCGCAGCCGCTCTTTTTTACGCCCTCAAGGATATCGTCGATGATGGCCATGGGCTGCTCCGTGCGCGGGTTATCCGAGGTGACCACCAGAAAATCGCTGTACCTGCCGCCGATCTCGCCCATGATAGGGCGCTTGGCATGGTCCCGGTCGCCGCCGCAGCCGAAGAGGGTGACCACCCGCCCCATGGCAAAGCTACGCACGGTTTTCAGGATGTTCTCCAAAGCATCCGGCGTGTGGGCGTAATCCAGCAGCACGGTGAATTCGTGCTTGCCCGTGGGCAGCGGTTCCAGCCGCCCGCTCACGCTCATCATGTTCTCCAGGCCCCCCTTGATGGAATCCAGCGTCCAGCCCATGGAGAGGGCCACGGCGGCCGTGCCCATGGCGTTGAACACGGAGAAGAGGCCGGGGATGGGGATGTTGAGCCGGGAGGTGATGTTTTTATAATGCATATCGAACTGTACGCCCC
Source organism: Christensenella sp. UBA5394 (assembly GCA_002409725.1). GTDB lineage: Bacteria > Bacillota > Clostridia > Christensenellales > CAG-138 > Pelethousia. The sequence continues at coordinate 5,372 of DHOI01000026.1, read as the reverse complement.
GGGTGGTGATATCGATCTCGCTGGCTGTGATATCGGCCTGCTCGCGGATGCCAAAGGTTATGGTGGGCATATCGAGCCCTTCCATAAGTTCGGCCGCGTGGGGGTCATCTAGGTTGATCACGGCCTTTTTGCTCTGGTAAAAAAGCTGTTTCTTGGCCGCGAGATAATTGGCAAAGGTTTTGTGGTAATCGAGATGATCCTGGGTAAGGTTGGTAAATTCGCCCACGTCGAACTCGATGCCGTGCACCCGCTTTTGATCGAGCGAATGGCTGGATACCTCCATGATCACCACATCCACATTCTCATCCTTCATCTGGCGGAATATGCGCTGCAAATCCACACTCTCGGGAGTGGTGCGTTCGGTGTCGATGATGATATCGCCTATCATGTTGCGAATGGTGCCGATGAGGCCCACCTTCTTGCCCATGCGCTCGGCAATGGCTTTGAGCATATAGGTGGTGCTGGTTTTGCCGTTGGTGCCGGTTACGCCAAGGATGGTCATGCCCTTTGTAGGGTAGCCGTAGTAGCCGGCGGCCATTTCCGCCATGGCCACGCGGGTGTTGGGCACCAATAGCTGCGGCACATCGAGGGGCAGCCGCCGCTCGACCACCAGCGCAGCCGCGCCCTTTTCTACGGCCTGGGCCGCGTATTCGTGCCCATCGGCAAAAGTGCCGACGATACAGCAGAACACATCCCCTTTGTTGACCTTGCGGGAATTATACTGTAATTCCCCGGCCTCGACGTCCCGGCCCAGCAGCTCGTGGGCAGTCGGCTTTGCCAATTCGCTCAATAACATGTTTTTTCTCCTCTGCGGGCGCAGCGCGCCTCCGCTCCGTTCCTGACCTACGCTATTCGGTTCCACCTATGGAAGCCGTAGCGGCGTTTTCAAATTCTACCAGCACCTCTGTACCGATCTCTACTTTGGTACCCGCTTCCGGGTATTGCCGGAAGGCCACCCCGCTTTGATCCGGCGGGTCTATGAGTATCTTCAGCCCATACTTGGCCAGCTCGTCGTTGGCCGAAAGGCGCGTACGTCCTATCACATTGGGCACGGTGACCATCTCCGCCTCGGCCTCGGTGATCTCGATGCCGGTATGATCCGTGTAGAGCAATACCTCGCTGCCTTTTTGCACGATCTCGTTGGCCGCGGATACCTGCGCGGTAACGATATCGGCCCCGTCGTCCTGGTAAACTGCGCTAAGACCGTTGGCCTTGAGAGCCGCCTTGGCCTCGTCTATGGTCATACCCACCAGGTCGGGCACGCTCACCGTTTCTACGCTTTCGGTGGGCAGGTAGCCATAGTGCCGCAAGGTCTCCTCCATCACCTGTTTGACAAAGGGTGCAGCCACGGTGCTGCCGAAAATGGTGCCCACCTTGGGCTCATCCACCAGGATCAGGCAAACATACTCCGGGTCGTCCGCAGGGGCGAAGCCGATGAAGGAAGCGATTAGCTTACCCTCGGCCACCTTTCCGTCCTCATACTTCTGGGCCGTGCCGGTTTTGCCGCCCACGCGGTATCCGGGGATGGCGGCGTTTCTGCCGCTGCCCTCAGCCACTACGCTTTCGAGCAGATCCCGCACCTTGGCGCTGGTCTCGCTAGAGATCACCCGACGCACGGCTGTGGGCGAATTCTGTAAAATAACCTCGCCGCTCTGGCTGACGATGCGATCCACAATGTAGGGCTGCATCAGCTCGCCGCCGTTCACGGCGGCCGCGGCCGCGGTCGCCAGCTGGATGGGGGATACTGCGATGCTCTGGCCGAAGCCGATGCGGGCGAGGGTGTTCTCGGTCATGTATTTCTGGTGCGTCACGATGCCGCTGGTCTCGCCCGAGATGCCGCTGGCCGTGGTGGTGCCGAAGCCGAAGGCATAGATATAATCATAAAACGTATCCGCGCCCATGGCAAGTGCCATTTGCATAAACGCCGGGTTGCAGGAGTTCTGCACCGCCTTCTTCAGCGTTTCGCTGCCATGGCCGCCCGACTTCCAGCACTTGATCCTTTCCCCGTTCACCATGTGGTAGCCCGGGCAATAGTATCCAGTGTTCAGATCTACGGCCCCGCTATCCAGCACGGAGGCAAGGGTGACGATCTTGAAGGTTGAGCCGGGCTCATAGTTATCGGAAACCACGCGGTTGCGGCTCAGGGCGTTGAGGGTGGCGATATCATCGCGCGGGGGGCTGTTGGGGTCGTAATCGGGCTGGCTGGAGAGGGCCGCGATGGCCCCGGTTTTGCAGTTGATTACGACGCCCTGAGCCGTTTCGGCTTGGTTGACCACCAGCGCCTCCTTAAGGGCCTTTTCCAAAAAGGACTGGATGGCGCTATCCGTGGTCAAGACCACGTCGTAGCCGTTCACGGGTTCAATGATTTCCTGCGCGCCATATGCCAGGGCGCTGCCCACGGCGTCGGTTTCGGTGATCATGCGGCCATCCTCGCCCGCAAGATATTTATCATACTTCTGCTCCAGCCCGCTCTGGCCCACCCCGTCGATGGTGGTGAAGCCCAAAAGCTGAGAGAAGAGACTGCCGTTGGGGTAGTAGCGTTTGGAATCGATGGTCATGTAGACGCCGGGACCCAGCTGGCGGTTATTGATGGCGTCTACAGCCTCGCGCTCCACCTGGCGCTTGAGGATGACCTCTCTATAGTATTCACCCTTGCTGTTCTGCTTTTGCACCTGGCTATAAACATAGTCATAATCCATTTGCAGGATTTCGGAAAGCTCCAGGGCCACGCGGTCGTTGTCGTCTTTATACTTTGCCGAGCATAGTTGGGAGGGGTTGAGCATCACCTTGTAGGCAGTGCCGCTCTGGGCCAGCACCACGCCGCCCGCGTCCGTAATGGAGCCCCTGTAGGCTGTGAGGGAGGTATCCTGGGTCTGCTGGAGCAGGGCCTTTTCGCTCAGCTCCGGCCCCTGCACGATCATGATCCAGAACAAGCGCACGATCAGCAGCAAAAACGCCACGGCCACGCCCGCAAGCGTGATGGCCAACCGCTTTTTAGCCGCAACGCCCGTTCCGCCCAAAGCCTTTCACCTCCACGGCCCTTACTCGGGGGCCGTTCGGCCTCCGGATTGCGCCTGCTGCCCGCCCTGTATGCGGATGATTTGTTCCGCCGTGGGGTATCCCATCCCCGCCTCCAAGGCGGCGGCGCGGGCCTCCTCCAGGCTGACGGCGGCGTTTAGCTGCACCTTAAGCGCCGCGATCTCGCGGCCACTCTCTTCGATCTGCTCCCTTGTCTCGTTGACCACGGCGTATTCCTGTGTAATCATGGCATAACGCACCAGCGTGATAATCATCAGCGCCGAGCCTGTCATGATGGCCAGCGTTACGAACATCAGCCGCCCCGGGCTGACTTTGGGGCGGGGGCGGGCGGATCGGGCGATACGGGTGGCCTGCGCGGGCGAAACCTGCCGCCCGGGCTTCACCTGCGGCCTTTGCCGCTCCTGCGGCTCCAGGGCAGGCGCGGCGGAGTCTTGGGTATACACCCGCGTAGCGGGCGCATACCGCAACTCGTTATCCAGCTTTTTTGCCGCTACTGCCATTTGTATTCTCCGCCTTTGTTGGTTATAACTTCTCGATCGCCCTTAGCTTGGCGCTGCGGGCGCGGGGGTTCTCATTCAGCTCCGCCTCACCGGCCTCGATCGGCTTTTTGGTGAGGATGCGAACCGTGGGCCTGCGGCCGCAGGTGCAGATGGGCGCGCGCGGGTCGCAGGTGCAGGGGTTTTCAAAGCGCTTAAAAGCCTGCTTAACGATACGGTCTTCCAGTGAATGGAAGGTGATCACCGCCATGCGGCCGCCGCTACGCAAAAGGTTATGGGCGCTCTCGATGGCCGCTTCTAGCCCTTCCAGCTCCCCGTTCACCTCGATGCGCAGGGCCTGGAAGGTGCGCCGGGCCGGGTGCGGCCCCTCCCGCCGGTTGGCCGCGGGGATGGCGCTTTTGACGATCTCCGCCAGGCGCACGGTACCCGCGATGGGGCCTTGTGTTTCCCGTACCCGCACGATGGCCCGGGCTACCCGGGAAGCGTAGCGCTCCTCGCCATAATCTCGGATGATACGGCAAAGATCGTCCGCGCTGTAACCGTTGACCACGTCGTAAGCGGAAAAGGGGGCCGATGCATCCATGCGCATATCGAGCGGCGCGTCATCGTGATACGAGAACCCGCGCTCGGGGGTATCCAGTTGGTGGGAGGAAACACCGAGGTCAAGCAAAATGCCGTCCGCGCCCGTTTCGCCCTGCTCCCGGAGCAGTTCCGCCATACGGTGGAAATTGCCTCTGATAGGAATGAAGCGCATCCCAAAAGGCTTGAGCCGCTCCGTGGCCGCCGCAATGGCGGCCGCGTCCCGGTCGATGCCGTAGAGCTTCGCGCCGGTGGGCAAGAGGGAGAGTACGGCCTGTGCGTGGCCTCCGCCGCCCAAGGTTCCATCCACGAACACACCGCCGCGCTGCGGTTCCAGCAGCGAGAGCACTTGCTCTACCATAATGGGCGTGTGGCGGAATTCTATCATATGCCAAGCTCCGTCAGGTAGCGGAGGGTCTCGGCGCTCACCTTGTCGTTTTCCTCGCAATGTTTATTCCAGCGCTGTGCGCTCCATATCTCGATGCGGTTGCCCATGCCGATGAGCACCGCGTCCTTATCGATACCGGCATACTGGCGCAGATTGGCACTTAAAAGGGCGCGACCCTGCTTGTCCAGCTCGCAATCCGTAGCGCCCGCGAAGAGCATGCGCATGGCGTTTTGCGCAGGCGCATCCGAGATGGCGATGCGCTTGAAGCGCTCGAGCATTTCGTTCCAAACTTGCAGCGACATGCCGAAAAGACACCTCGTATCGCCCTCCCCCGGCAGATCCCGGGTAATGACGATGGTGTCTCCCAGATCGTCGCGCCATTTGGCGGGTATGAAAACCCTGCCCTTGGCGTCCACGCTATGTTCAAAAGAACTTATGAGCACGCGGAGCCGCCTTTCTGCCTTCTGCAACCGGACCCGGCCGAGGTTCCCACGCCTCTGCCCTCCCACAGCCCGGATACAGGACTTCACTATGCCCGTATTATACCATTTGCTCCACCACTCCGCAACACTTATCGCCACTTTTATGACCAAATTATTAATTTTAGGCAGCAAAATACCCGTTTTTTCCCCTGATTCTCTTTTTGGGGGGAACTGCGGGTTACCGCTCGAAATTTCACGCACACAAAGGGGCGGGCCGTATGGCCCGCCCCCAGACTGTCAAAAAAATCCTTAGGGGTTCGGGGGCCGTAACCCCCGGAGGCTCTATTCGCCGCCAGCGACAGGCGCGGTGGCGGCGAAAGGACTTGCGTAGCAAGGGTTTCCCTGCAGGGTTTGCTGGCCATACCCACAGGCACAAGCAAACCCTGT
>DHOI01000128.1:4907-16664 GCA_002409725.1 Christensenella sp. UBA5394 | reverse complement strand
CGTTGCGTTTTGCTGGTATGCTAGTCTTCAGGGGGGCAATTGGCGAGGATGCGCTTGCCCTTGGGCACGCCGTCGTCGATGAGGATGCGGGCGGGCGGTTCGAGCAGGAGGGCAGGGTTATTCAGCAGGCGGCGCAGGTGCTTCATGGCGCTGGCGTAATACTGGCCGTCGCAAATGCGCTCGTCAGTGACGAATTTGAGACCGATGAAGCGCCTTTCGAGGTGCTCACCCTCGCGGTTGCTCATGCGCACCTTGTGCTTGTTGCCCATGGCCAGGAACATGGAGCAGGTGCCGAATTCGTACAGGTGGTGGTAGATGGGGCCGATGCCCAGCGAACCTACATTGGTAAGGAAGGCGCTGCAATGGAAGGGGCTTACCCTGTTAATGGCCTTGGGTAGGAGGCCGATGCTGTCCAGCCTAAACATGAACCAGATGGTAAAGCGCATGATCCAGGCGGGGATGTAGCCGAAGAAGCGGGCCAGGGCGTCCATTCCGTTCTTGGCCTCGTCCATGATGTTCACGTTCACCAGGGCGTTTACCTTGTTCATCACCTCGACGAGGGTGTCCTCCGGCTCGAACTCGGGCTTGATCATGGTTTCTTCATTGGAGAGCTTACGCTTGATCATCAGCGAAATATTGATATGGCTGCGGGCATAGATCTTATTCCACACAACGAAGCGGTTGAGATAAGGCTTTTCCGCAAACATGCGCACCATGGCCGCCATCAGCACGTGCATAAACGAAAGATCCGGCATATCTTCGCGGTGCTCGCGAATGAATTCCTCCACAGGCTCGAGGGAGATATTCTCTTCAAATAAATTTTGCGAATCCATGCGGGTGCGCATGATAAAGGGGATCACGTTATACACGGCGTCCACATTGCGGATGCGCCAGCCGTCATAGCGGTCGAAAATACCGTACTTGAAATATTGCTTCATAAAGACATGATACCTCCGTAGATTCCGCTTCCTTATGGTTATTCTAACATGTTTCCACATAATGCACAATGTGAAATGAATGTGACGGACAGACTCTTTTTGATAAAAACAAGCCACTTTTTTGTGTTAGATATCTGTACAAATCCGTTTTAATATAGTATGATGATACCAACACAGCAAAAAGTTTTTGTCTACTGCTAATTTTTTGTAAGAGGTCTTGAGATGCAACATATTTTGGGCTATACGTGCACCATCTGCGGTGCGGAACTACCTTATACGGAACGAATGACCTGTCCCCATTGCGGAGAAAAGGGCATTCTGGATATCATTTTTGATTATGCGTATATCAAAAAGCACCTGCTCTCCCGCGAGGGCCTGGCGAACTGCCGGGATAACAGCATGTGGCGCTACAAAGCGCTGATGCCCCTCAAGGATCGCGACTTTTCGCCTTTTTTGCGCGTCGGCTGGACGCCGCTTTATCCCTCCAATAAGCTGGGCGAAGAGCTGGGCATAAAGCTCTATATCAAAGACGACGGGCTCAATCCCACCGCCTCCCTGAAGGACCGGGCCAGCGGCGTGGCCGTGGCCAAGGCAGTGGAGCTGGGCTACGATACCATTGCCTGCTCCTCCACAGGCAACGCGGCTTCCTCCTGCGCGGGCAACGCCGCCCGCATGGGGGTGAAAACGGTGATCTTCGTACCCGGCCGCGCGCCGGAGGGCAAGGTGGCCCAGCTGATGATTTTCGGGGCCAAGGTGGTTTCCGTGCAAGGGGATTATAAAGCCACCTTCGATCTGAGCAAGGCCGCTATCGATAAATACGGCTGGTATAACCGCAACGCCGGCATCAACCCCATCCTCACCGAGGGTAAAAAGACCGTGGCGCTGGAGATCGCCGAGCAGCTCGCTTGGCAGCCGACGGACTGGGTGGCCTGCTCCGTAGGCGATGGCTGCACCATCGGCGGCGTGTATAACGGCTTCCACGATCTTTATGAATTGGGTTTCATCGAGCGTATCCCCAAGATTCTGGGCGTGCAGTCCACCGGTTGCTGCCCCTTTGTGGACGCGGCGCGCGAGGGCCGTGAGCTCATACCCGCAGACGAAAACACCCTGGCGGATTCCATCGCCGTGGGTGTGCCGCGTAACCCACGCAAAGCTCTCAGGGCTGTATCCGCCTCGGGCGGCGCTTGGATCGCCGTTAGCGACGAGCAGATTCTGGATGTGATGCGCTTGTTAGGCCGCACCGAGGGCGTATTTGGCGAACCCGCGGGCGTTACGGCTACGGCGGGCGTGCGCCAGGCCGTGGCACAGGGCATCATCAAGCCCGGGGAGTCCGTAACCACCATCAGCACGGGCAGCGGGCTTAAGGATGTCAAGAATGCGCTGAAGGCTGCGGGCAGGCCCACACCCTGCGAGCCGTCCCTTGCGGCGCTGGAGAAAAGCGGAATTCTGTAATTTCTTTACGTGGTGCATGATACCGGCCGGCCTTGTCAACGGCCGCCATTTGTGATACGATAAGCTTCGTTCTGCTGAGCGGTATATTCGGATCCCCTTCGGCCCCAGCGGAAATCAGTGGTTGCTATGCCTGCAAAGGCGTAAAAATAACGCAACAAAAATCAAAGGAGGATTACCAAATGAAGAAGTATCTTGCAATCGCATTGACGCTTGTAATGGTTCTCACCATGGTAGCCTGCGCCAGCACGCCCGCCGCAGAGCCGGCTGCCGAGCCCGCAGCCCCCGCCGCCGATGCCGAGCCCGCTCCTGCTGAGCCCGCAGCCGAGCCCGCCGCAGAAGGCCAGCCGAGAATCGGCGTCATCCTGATTCACGATGAGAACTCGGGCTACGATCTGGCGCATATCGAAGGCGTTAAGGGTGCTATGGCCACCCTGGGCATCGCGGATAGCGAGGTCGTTTTTAAGTATAACATCCCCGAGGATGAGACCTGCTACGATACCGCCGTGGATCTTGCCGAGCAGGGCTGCGAGATCATCTTCTCGGTCAGTTATGGCCATCAGTCCCACATGATGGCTGCCGCCGCCGAATATCCCGACGTCACCTTCGTGGCTTGCACCGGCGATACCGCCGCCCTCGAGCCTGTGGATAACGTGGCCAATATGTTCCCCTTCACCTTCCAGAGCCGCTATGTTTCCGGTGTTGTGGCCGGCATGAAGCTCAAGGAGCTGATGGATGCTGGCACCGTGAAAGACCCCCACGTAGGTTATGTCGGCGCTTATCCCTATGCGGAAGTGGTCTCCGGCTACACCGCCTTCTTCCTTGGCATCCGTAGCATCGTGCCGGAAGCCTACATGGATGTGCAGTATACCAACTCTTGGTATGATCCGGTCGCCGAGGGCGAAGCCGCCCGTGCGCTGATCGGTAAGGGCTGCGTCATCATTGGCCAGCACGCCGACTCCACCGGCGCGCCCTCCGAGGTCCAGGCTCAGATGGATGCCGGTAAGGTCGCCTACAGCGTGGGCTATAACATCGACATGCTCTCCGTGGCTCCCAAGGCCGCGCTGACTTCCTCCCAGAACAACTGGGCCGCCCTCTACACCGCTACCCTCGACAAGTTCCTCAAGGGCGAAGCCATCCCCAAGGATCTGGCCCTGGGCTATGCCGACGACGCCGTGATGATCTCCGCCCTGGGCGAGAGCTGCGCGGCCGGTACCGCCGAGAAGGTGGCCGAGGTTATCGCCGGCCTCAAGGATGGTTCCCTGCAGGTGTTTGATACCGCCAACTTCACCGTGAAGGGCGAGAAGGTCACCAGCTATCTCTGGCAGGATACTGACGGCGACTTCGTGGGCGATAGCGGCGAAGCCATCGTGGACGGCATCTTCCAGGAGTCCGTATTCCGCAGCGCGCCGTATTTTGGCCTGCGCATCGACGGCATTACCGAACTAAACTAAGCACATACCCCCAGGGGAGAAACGGCTTGCCGTTTCTCCCCTCCTTTCAAAATGTTCGGCCTTCCGGTTGGCTCCCCTTTCTCACGGCCGGGAGCAGCTTCTCCATATCAATTCTGTACAACGACATGCCGCGGCCGAGGTTGCGCGCATCATCAGAAAGGACGCTTGCTTTGGAAACCCGAAAAGCGATTCACATGGTGGATATTACCAAAACATTTGGCGAGGTTGTGGCCAACGATAAGGTCTGCCTGGATATCCGTCCGGGCGAGATCCTGGCGCTGCTGGGGGAAAACGGCAGCGGCAAGACCACCCTCATGAACATGCTCTCCGGCATCTATCTGCCGGAAGGCGGCCGCATCTGCGTGAACGACAATACCGAGGTGATCCGCTGCCCCCGCGATGCTTACAACCTGGGCATCGGCATGATCCATCAGCACTTCAAGCTGGTGGATGTGCTCACCGCCGCGGAAAACATCGTGCTGGGCCTAAACGAGCATAAGCTTATCGACCTGAAAAACGTGCGTACCCAGGTGAAGGCGATATGCGACCGCTACGGCTTCGTTGTGGAGCCGGATAAAAAGGTTTACGATATGTCCGTTTCGGAAAAGCAAACCCTTGAAATCGTCAAGGTGCTTTACCGCGGGGCGGACATCCTGATCTTAGATGAACCCACGGCCGTGCTTACGCCGCAGGAAACGGAAAAGCTTTTTGCCGTGATGCGAAATATGAAAGCAGATGGCAAATCCATCGTTATCATCACCCACAAGCTACACGAGGTGATGGAGATATCCGACCGGGTGGCGGTTTTACGCCGGGGCAAATTCATCGGCGATATCAACACGGCGGATACCAATCCCCAGCAGCTCACCGATATGATGGTGGGCCGCGCGGTCTCCCTCAATATCGACCGGCCCGAGCCGAAAGAGCCGGTTGAGCGCCTGATGGTGCAAAACCTCACCGTGGTGGATGCGGACGGCGTCAAGCGGCTGGACAACGTATCCTTCACCGCCTACGGCGGGGAGATACTGGGCATCGCCGGCATCACGGGCAGCGGGCAAAGAGAGCTGCTCGAGGCTATCGCCGGCCTGCAAACGATGGAGGCCGGCAGCTCCATCCGTTTTATGCCGCCCGGCAAAGAAGAGGTGGAGCTGGTGGGCAAGAGTCCCCTGGACATCTATAAGTTGGGCGTAGGCCTAGCCTTCGTGCCTGAGGATCGCTTCGGCATGGGCCTGGTGGGCTCTATGGACTTATCCGATAACGTGATGCTGCGCAGCTACAAGTGCGGCAAATCCGCCTTTACAGACCGTAAGACCCCGAGAGCCCTGGCGCAAAAGATCGTGGATGAGCTTGAAGTGGTCACCCCCAGCCTCAACATCCCTCTGCGCCGTCTCTCGGGCGGTAATGTGCAAAAGGTGCTGGTGGGTCGGGAGATCGCCTCCGAGCCTTCACTGCTGATGAGCGCCTACGCTGTGCGTGGCCTGGATATCAACACCTCCTACACCATCTACCGCCTTTTGAACGAGCAAAAGGCGCGGGGCGCGGCCGTGATGTACGTGGGCGAAGATTTAGACGTGCTGCTGGAGCTGTGCGACCGGATCCTCGTACTGTGCGCAGGCAAGGTGAGCGGCATCGTAGACGGCCGCGCGGCCAAAAAGGAAGAGGTCGGCCTGCTGATGACGCACCTGGAAGAGGAGGCAAAGGCATGAAAAACAAAGAACGCACCTGCAACCCCGAGCCTTTTATGCGCATTTCCAAGCGGGGCGTGGTGATGCCCCTGTGGAAATCCCTGGGCATACGCGCCATCGCGCTGGCTGCGGCGCTGATCGTTTGCGCCATCGTCATCTTCGCCATCGTTAAGCTCAACCCTATAAAGGTCTACGGCGCCATGTTTGAGGGCGCTTTCGGCACCAATAAGCGCATGTGGGTCACCATCCGGGATATGATGATGCTGCTGTGCATTGCCATAGGCCTGGCCCCGGCTTTCCGGATGCGCTTTTGGAACATCGGCGCGGAAGGCCAGATTCTGGCGGGCGGCATCGTTTCTGCGGCCTGCATGATCTACCTGAGCAAATCCATGGCTACCATTCCGATGATGATCCTGATGCTGGCGCTAAGCGTTGTAGCGGGCGGCATATGGGGCTTCATTCCGGGCTGGTTCAAGGCCAAGTGGAATACAAACGAAACCCTTTTTACCCTGATGATGAACTACATCGCCATCCAGATCACCGCTTATTTCGTGGCCCTGTGGGAAAACCCCGTTGGCTCCAATAGCGTGGGCGTGATCAACTCCAAAACAAAGATCGGCTGGTTCCCTGAGATCTTTGGCCAGGACTATGCGCTCAATGTGATCTTGGTGCTGGCCCTGGCCGTGGGTATGTTCATATATCTGCGCTACAGCAAGCACGGCTATGAGGTGGCCGTGGTGGGCGAGAGCGAGAACACGGCCCGCTACGCGGCCATCAACGTGCCCAAGGTAATCATGCGCACCATGTTCCTTTCGGGCGCGCTGTGCGGCATCGCTGGCTTCCTCGCCGTATCCGGCGCGAGCCATACGATTTCCACCAGCACCGCGGGCGGTCGCGGCTTTACGGCCATCATCGTGGCCTGGCTGGCCAAATTCAATTCCTTTGTGATGATCCCCATCGCCGCGCTGCTGGTCTTTCTCGACAAGGGCGCGATCGAGATCGCCTCGCGTTACAACCTCAGTAACCACGTTTCCAACATGCTGACGGGCATCATCCTGTTCTTCATCCTGGGAAGCGAGTTCTTCATCAACTATCAGGTCCGCTTCCGGGGCGGCAAGCAGAAGGAGGTACAGGCATGACCCAGCTCATATCCCTTTTCCAAGGCGGCATCATGTTCGGAACCGTAATCCTCTATGGCGCCACGGGCGAGATCCTCACCGAAAAATCCGGCAACCTCAACTTGGGCGTGCCCGGCATCATGTATATGGGCGGCATCGTGGGCCTGATGAGCGTGTTCTTCTACGAAATGAACAACCCCGCGCCCAATAAGCTGCTGTGCATCCTCATCGCCATGGGCTGCGCATTCGCCGCTTCGGTGCTGGGTGGGCTGATTTACAGCATACTCACCATTAGCCTCCGAGCCAACCAAAACGTAACGGGCCTCACCCTCACCATCTTCGCCAGCGGCTTTGCCAATTTCTTTGGCGGCTCGCTCAACAAGCTGGCCGGCGGCGTGGGCCAGATCTCCGTTGCAACCACCAGCGCCGCCTTCCGGGCCAGCCTGCCCTTTGCGCAGGATCTGCACCCCATCTTGAGCATGCTGCTGGGCTATGGCTTTATGGTGTACCTGGCTGTGGTGCTCGCCTTTGTAACCAATTGGGTCATCAACCGCACCAGCGTGGGCCTTAACCTCAGAGCCGTGGGCGAAAACCCCGCCACCGCGGACGCGGCCGGTATCAACGTGACCCGCTATAAATATCTCGCCACCTGCATCGGCGCTGGCATCTCCGGCCTGGGCGGCCTCTACTACGTGATGGACTACACCAAGGGCACCTGGGATAGCGACGGCGGCATCGAGCGGCTGGGCTGGCTGGCCGTGGCCCTGGTCATCTTCTCCAGCTGGAAGCCCAAGCGCGGCATCTGGGGTGCATACCTGTTCGGCATGCTCTCCTGGCTCTATTTCTACCTGCCCGGCCTCACCCGCAGATCCATGGAGCTCTTCAAGATGCTGCCCTATCTGGTGACGGTGATCGTGCTGGTGGTGGTCTCCCTGCGGCGCAGCCGTGAAAACCAGCCCCCGGCAGGCCTGGGTTTACCCTACTTCCGCGAAGAAAGATAAGGCGCGGCAATATCGAAACCAAACAAAAAAGGGACGGCGTTTGCCGTCCTTTTTCTATGCCGGCTTATAGATCGATTTCCCCGCGCCCATAGCGCGCCCCATATTCAAAAGCCCGCTCGCAGAAAATCCGCTGCATGGCCTCATATGCATTTATGATGGAAAGGACTTGCGGGCTCTCCCCATTTAAGTTGCCCTGCAATTTGGCGCTGATATACCGCCGCGCATCCGAAACCTGGCTGTATAGCTCTTCGCAGGCCCCAGCGTAGCAATCCTCTACCGGATACCCTTCCTCAGGCTCGATCTGGCCGGTCATAGTGCCATAGAATCTCTCAAAATCCATACAAAACTTGCCTCCTAAAGGTTGGACTTGTTCTAGTCCCATTGTAGCATGCTATTCCCCCTAAAATAAAGCATAAAAGAACCCAAAAGGGTTCACTTTAGGGGAAAATATGAGTGAACAGAAGATAAAACAGGATAGCGCGATACCCATCGGTAAAAATATCCGCGTTCTCCGTCTGCAAAAGGGCCTTGGGCAAACGGATCTGGTGCGGTTGCTTCAACTGGCGGGTCAGCCCATAACCCGGGAAAGCCTGGTAAAGATCGAGGGTGGCAGGCAGCATTTGTATGCGTCGCAGCTGCGGGCCCTGCGGGATGTGCTGGATACCAGCTATGACGAACTGCTCAAAGGATAGGAGCAAAAAACACAAAAAGCGGCATTGCCCCAAACGGCAACACCGCTTTTTTATACCGTTTGATTTACTTGCCAAATGTCTCGATGATATCTACAATTTCCGCACCGATGCGCTTCTGGGCCTCCACGGTCGCAGCCCCGATGTGCGGGGTGCAGGAGACGGCGGGGTGGGAATAGAGGGCGTGGTTGTTGGCGGGCTCAGAGGCGTAAACATCCAGGCCGGCGGAGCGGATCTTGCCGCTGCCCAGGGCCTCGAGGAGGGCATCCTCATCCACGTTGTTGCCCCGGCTGGTGTTGACAAAGACCACGCCGTCCTTCATCTTGGCGATGTTCTCGGCGCTGATCAGGGGTTTGCCGTCGATGGAGGGGGTATGCAGGGAGATGAAATCGGAGTTCGCTAGCAGCTCGTCCATCTCCACATAACGCATGGTGTCGCACTCCAGGCCGTCCACATGGAAGATATCATAAGCCAGCACCTTCATGCCCAGTGCCTGCGCCATCTTGCCCAGTGCCTGGCCGATGCGGCCGTAGCCGATCACGCCCAGGGTTTTGCCGCCGATTTCGATGCCCTTGCCGCAGGCCTTCTTTTCCCATTTATCTTCGCGCATGGTATGGCCGCAAATGGAGATAAAGCGTGCGCAGGAGAGCATGTGGGCCAGCGCCAGCTCGGCCACGGATGCGCTGCTTGCCTTGGGGGTGTTCTTCACGGCGATGCCGTTGGCTTCTGCATATTTGACGTCGATGTTATCCACACCCACGCCGCCGCGGATGATCAGCTTAAGCTTGCCGCCCTTGGCCGCGTCGATGTGCTGGGCACGCACCTTGGTAGCGGAACGCACCACGCAGACGTCGAAATCCTTAAGGGCAGCGCCCAAAGCATCGGGCTCGTAGAACTGCTCTACCACTTCATGGCCGTTGGCCTTCAACTGGGCCAGGGCGCTTTTATCCATACCGTCTGTTACAAGAATACGCATGCTTTTGTACCCCCTTGCTTATTTATGCTCGGCTTCGAATTTGGTGAGGAAATCGACCAGGGCCTCTACGCCATCCTTGGGCATGGCGTTGTAGATGGAGGCGCGAAGCCCCCCTACGCTCTTGTGGCCCTTGAGGTTATCGTAGCCCGCGGCCTTGGTGGCGGCCACTACCTCGGCGTCCAGCTCCTTGCTCTCGGTAACGAAGGGGATGTTCATTAAGGAGCGGAATTCTTTATCTACAGTGCCCTTGAACATCTTGGAGCTATCGAGGAAATCATACATGAGCTTGGCCTTTTCCTCGTTGCGCTTGGCCATGGCCTCCAGGCCGCCGATGCTCTTGAGGTATTTGAACACCTTGCCGCAAACGTAAATGCACCAGGTGTTGGGGGTGTTATACATGGAGCCGTTCTCTGCGTGGGTGTCGTAGCGCATGTAGGTGGGAATCTTGTCGTCTAGGTCCGTGCGGATGAGATCTTCGCGAATGATGGCGATCACCATGCCGGCAGGGCCGATGTTCTTTTGCACACCGCCGTAGATAAGGCCGTAATCGCTCACCTTGCAGGGCTTGGAGAGGAACATGGAGGATTGGTCGGAGACCAGAACCTTGCCCTTGGTGTTGGGCAGCTGGCGGTAGGTGGTGCCGTGGATGGTTTCGTTTTCGCAGATGTAAACATAATCCGCATCGGGGCTGATGGCTAGGTCGGTTACATCGGGAATGTAGCTGTAATTGCGGTCTTCACTGGTGGCCACCAGGTTGATCTTGCCGTACTTTTTGGCTTCTTTATAGGCCTTCTTACTCCATGCACCGGTGACGATATAATCCGCCACGCCGTTCTTCATCAAATTCATGGGGATCATGGCGAACTGCAAAGTGGCGCCGCCCTGGATGAAGAGTACCTTGTAATTGTCGGGAATGCCCATCAGCTCACGCAGGTCTGCCTCGGCCTCATCAATGATGGTCTGGAAGACTTTGGAGCGGTGGCTCATTTCCATCACGCTCATGCCGCTGCCGCGGTAATTGAGCACTTCCGCTGCGATCTCCTCAAGCACGGGTTCGGGCAACATGCTGGGGCCGGCGGAAAAGTTGTAGATACGGTCATACTTCATCGTTTTTCTCTCCTTCATCATTGTAGATTATGTGGATATGCAAGCTGACGTCAACCGCCCAACCGGCGGGCGGCATAGGAAAAGCACCGGGAAGCCCTGCCTTGGAGACAGGTTTTACGGATAAATTATATACCAGCGGAAACGGCAGCGCAACTGTAAAAAGCAAAATTAATCAGTAATTCAAAAAAATTTTTAGGCGGCTTTTCGCGTACAAAAAAATGCTCCCTCGGGAGCAAAAAGCTTAGGAGGGAGCTGCGCTTTTAGCGCAGCTGCGTGCCGCAATCGCCGCAGAATTTGCAGCCGGCCTCGATCTCGCCGCCGCAGACCGGGCATAGCTGTGCAGCGCCCTCGGCCTGGGCGCTCTGTTCCTTTTGGCCTGCCTGCTTATCGCGCTTAATGGCGTCGATTTCCTCGCGCATGGCCTGGATTTTTTGCTCCCGTTCGCGGATGGCCAGGCAAATCACGGTAGAGCGTTCATCCATGGCTACGCCGGTTTGGAATTTATCCCACGTATAATCACCCAGATCGAATTTATGCTGGTCGATGGCATCCTCCTCGGCATGAATGCGTGAGTTGAGCCTGCCGATCTCCAAGAGGTCGTTGGTCTTATTGCCCATATTTTTGGCGAAACCACCCAGCCTATTCAAAAAATCCATTTCCATTCACCTCACTGGCAATACCGGGAACCCATCCAGTATTATGCCACAACAAAAAGCGTTTTGCAACCTGCAGCGCCTGCGGTTCGTTCTATTGATAATAAAGCATATGAGGGGGAGAAGAAAAGATGAGGCGATGGTTGATTTTGATTTTGGCGCTGGTTCTGACCCTATCCGTAGGATGTGGACAATCATCTTTGCGGCCCCGGCTGGCTGATGTGGCTGCGGAAAAGCCGGCCTATACGCCCGCTCAGGGGGAAAGCCTCCTGCAAAGCCGGGCCGATTATGAGGGCTTTAGCATGGAGCTGTTTGCCCGTATTGCGGCGGAAGGGGCGCAGAACCCGGTTATTTCCCCGGCCTCGGCTTATTTCGCCCTAGCCATGGTGGCGAATGGCGCAGCCGGGGAAACCGAGGCCGCTTTTGACAGCGTCCTAGGCCTCTCTACAGCGAAACGCAACGGCATTTGCCTGGTACTGGCCCAAAGTTTAGAGCAGGCCAAGGGCGGCATGGAGCTATCCCTGGCCAACTCCGCCTGGGTGAACGAGGGGCTTACGGTGCAAAAGCCCTTCCTCGATACGCTGGAAAGCGCCTACGGCGCGGATATGTTCCAGGCCGCGCTGACCTCGGAGGCTGCCATGCGGGCCATGAACCACTGGGTAAAGGAGGAGACCAAGGGCATGATCC
>DHOI01000128.1:3972-4651 GCA_002409725.1 Christensenella sp. UBA5394 | reverse complement strand
GCCCTCTACCTTAGCGCCAAGTGGCAATACCCGCTGGATGTGGCTACTTCGGCTGGCGAATTCCATCTTTCGGCTACGGAGAGCGTGCAAGCCGATTTCATGTGGGGCCGAGCGCAGGAGCTGACCTATATCGAAAAGGAGGGCGTACAGGGCGTCGTCCTGCCCTATGACGATGGGCGGCTGGGTTTCCTGGCCCTGCTACCTGCGGAAGGCGAGAGCGTGCGGGAGCTGGCGCAGGGGCTGCGGCGAACGCCGCTTAGCGCATACCTGGCTGCCGGGGAAAAAGAATCCGTATTTGTGATCCTGCCCAAGTTCAGCGTGGAATACGGCTTGAAATCCTTTAAGGATGCATTAAGCGATATGGGCCTCTCCGTTGCCTTTGACGCGGCCACCGCCAAATTCCCGGCCATGGTGAGCGATGCGGCCGGGCCGGTCTATATCGGTGACGTGCTGCAAAAGGTGCGCCTCGATGTGCACGAGCTGGGCACGGAGGCTGCCGCCGCCACGGCTGTGATCATGGACGCGGGCGGCTCGATGGCGGAAGTCCTGTCCTTTGACCGGCCCTTCCTCTATGCCATCGTGGATTTGGAAACCGGCCTGCCGCTATTCATGGGGATCATGGAGAACCCGGCGTAAACGAAGCGGCCCTGCGCGTAAATTTGCCTGGCCGCCGCAGGCT
>DHOI01000128.1:460-3756 GCA_002409725.1 Christensenella sp. UBA5394 | reverse complement strand
CCCCGGAGGCTTTAATCGCCGCCAGCGATAGGCGCGGTGGCGGCGAAGGGCCTTGCGTAGCAAGGCTTTCCCCGCGGGGTTTGCTGGCCGTGCCCACAGGCACAAGCAAACCCTATAAACTCAAAAAAGTGGGCATGGCCACTTTTTTCACATACAGAAACGGCCCGGCGCGGAAATGCACCGGGCCGCTGTGCTGTAAGGTTAGGTTTTAGGCGTTTTTCGCCTTAATATATTCGTCGATGCTGTGAGCGGCTTCCTTGCCCGCGCCCATGGCCAGGATGACGGTGGCGGAGCCGGTTACGGCGTCGCCGCCTGCATATACGCCCTCGCGGGTGGTCTTGCCGCCTTCGTCGGTCACGATGCCGCCCTTGCGGGTGGTCTCAAGGCCTTTCGTGGTGGATTTGATCAAGGGATTGGGGGAGGTGCCGATGCTCATCACCACCGTATCCACGGGGATCTCGAACTCGCTGCCCTCTACGGGCACGGGGCGGCGGCGGCCGCTCTCATCCGGCTCGCCCAGCTCCATCTTGAGGCAGCGGATAGCGGCCACGCCCTTGTTTTCGCCTGGCAGGATGGCCACGGGGTTGGTGAGGGTTTTGAAGATGATGCCCTCCTCCTTGGCGTGCTCCACTTCTTCGGCGCGGGCGGGCAGCTCGGCGTCGCTGCGACGGTAGACGATATAGACCTCCTCCGCGCCCAGGCGCTTGGCGCAGCGCGCCGCGTCCATGGCCACGTTGCCGCCGCCTACTACAGCCACCTTGTGCACCTGTCGGATGGGGGTGGGGGAATCGGGCCTATAAGCCTTCATCAGGTTGATGCGGGTGAGAAACTCGTTGGCGGAATAGACGCCGTCGAGGTTTTCGCCGGGGATGTTCATAAAGCTGGGCAGGCCCGCGCCGCTGCCGATGAACACGGCCTCGAACCCCTCTTCAAACAGCTCGTCCACGGATTGGGTTTTGCCCACCACCACGTCGGTTTCGATGGTAACGCCCAGCTTTTTGAGGGTAGAGATCTCGGCCTGCACGATGCGCTTGGGCAGACGGAATTCCGGAATGCCGTACATCAGCACGCCGCCCGCCGTATGCAGGGCCTCGAAGATGGTAACCTCGTAGCCGCGGCGGGCCAGCTCGCCCGCGCAGGCCAGGCCGGCCGGGCCGCTGCCGATCACGGCTACCCTGTGGCCGTTCTTTTGGGGTGCTTCCACAGCGCCGTCGGTATGCTCAAAATGCCAATCCGCCACGAAGCGCTCCAAACGGCCAATGCCTACGGGCTCGTTCTTGATGCCGCGCACGCAGACCTTTTCGCATTGGGATTCCTGCGGGCAAACGCGGCCGCAGACCGCGGGGAGGGAGCTTGCCTCCGAGATGACCTGGTAGGCCGCCTCAAAATCGCCCTCGTTGATCTTTTTTATAAAGGCGGGGATATCGATGCGCACGGGGCAGCCCTGTACGCAGGGCTTGTGTTTGCAGTTGAGGCAGCGGGCGGCTTCGTCGAGAGCTACATCCTCGGGGTAGCCGAGGGCCACCTCTTGGAAATTCTTATTGCGAACGCCCGGCTCCTGGGCCGGCATGGAGTTTTTATCAACGCGCATGTTTGGCATAATCAGATTACCTCCTTGGCGAACAGGTTGCAGGCCTCCTCGCGGGCATGGGCCTCGAATTCTTTATAAGCGCCGCTCCGCTGCATAGCCTCGTCGAAATCGACCAGATGGCCGTCAAAATCCGGACCATCCACGCAGGCGAACTTGGTTTCCCCGCCCACGGTGAGGCGGCAGCAGCCGCACATGCCCGTGCCGTCGATCATGATGGGGTTCATGCTTACCACGGTCTTAATGCCGTATTCCTTGGTGAGCTTGCAGACGAATTTCATCATGATCAAGGGGCCGATGGCGATAACCTGGTCGTATTTTTCGCCGCTCTCGATCAGCTCTTTTAGCGCGTCCGTTACCAGGCCCTTGGCGCCCCAGGTGCCATCGTCGCTCATCTTTTTGACCAGGGTGCTGGCGGCCTCAAATTCTTTTTCTAATATGACCAGATCCTTGCAGCGGAAGCCGATGATGGAGTGCACCTCACAGCCCTGCTCGTGCAGGCGCTTGGCCACGGGATAAGCGATGGCGCAGCCCACGCCGCCGCCCACCACGGCCACCTTCTTCAGGCCCGCAGTATGGGTGGGCGTACCCAAGGGGCCCACAAAATCCTGCAAAAACTCGCCCGCTTTTTTATGGGCCAGCTTGATGGTCGTTGCACCAACCAGCTGATAGATGATGGTGACGATGCCATTCTCCCGATCGAAATCGGCCACGGTCAGCGGGATGCGCTCGCCTTCCTCATCTACACGCAAGATGATGAACTGCCCGGGCAGGGCCTTGGCGGCCACCCGTGGTGCGCGTACCTTCATGCGGAACACCGTGGGGTTCAGCGGTTCGTTTTGCAAAATCTCAAACACAAGTCCAAATCCTCCATTTTATGTTGTTCGCCGGGCGAGCGCCCACGCGAGGCAAGGCAAGCCGGTTTATTCTGCCACCCGCCGCTTTAAACCATACCTATTGTAATATTTCCGCTGGCCAAAGTAAAGGGCGCGCGCTTTTGGAATTTGACCCCTGTTGCTGCAGCCTCTCGCGCCGCCCTGGGGTTGCTTATGGCCAAGATGAATAAACATTCCTATATACAGCTGATTTATGCATAAAAAAGGCGAAAAAACGAATAAATTTTTCAAAAAGGGCTTGATTTATGCATATAGTATGTATTATAATAAATTTCGTCAGCCGGGGAAGCCCGGCAAAGCTGCAATTGCTAAAATTTTTTGGAGGATATTGCTATGAAGAATCTGAAAGTGATCCTGGCGATCGTGCTGGCTATCGCGTTGCTGTGTATGGGCTGCGCCCCCGCTTCTGAACCCGCCGCCAAGGAAGGTACGCCCACCATCGATAAGATCAAGGCCGCAGGCAAGCTGACCATGCTCACCAATGCCGGCTTTGCGCCCTATGAATTCCTGGGAGAAGACAACAGCGTCATCGGCGTGGATGTGGAGATCGCCACCGCCATCGCAGAGGAGCTGGGCGTGGAGCTCGAAGTCGTGGATATGGACTTTGACAGCATCATCTTAGCCATCCAGTCCGGCAAGGGCGATCTGGGTATCGCCGGTATGACCAACACCGAGGAGCGCAGGCAGACGGTGGATTTCTCCATCAACTATGTGGATTCCCTGCAGATGATCATCGTGCCCGAGGGCAGCGCCATCACGGGCCCTGCGGATCTTGCGGGCAAGAGCGTAGGCGTGCAGATGGGCACCACCGG
>DHOI01000128.1:0-158 GCA_002409725.1 Christensenella sp. UBA5394 | reverse complement strand
GAGCTGGCCGCCGGCAAGCTGGACGCCGTGGTGATCGATGCGGGCCCCGCCGCCCAGATTGCCAAGGCCAACGCGGGCCTGGTGGTGCTGGAGACCCCGGCTACCGACGAGCCCGAGCAGTATGCCATCGCCATCGCCAAGGGCAACGACGACCTCAA
>DHOI01000109.1:9852-12826 GCA_002409725.1 Christensenella sp. UBA5394 | reverse complement strand
CGGGGGGTGATCGTCATTGCCGAGGGGGCCGCGGATATCGGCGTGAAGCTGAAGCTGCAAAGCGCCGTGCAAACGGTGCTGGGCGTGGAGATCGACCAGATCGAGGTGTTTGAGATGAGCTTGGCGGAATATGAATAAGGGGGAATGAATATGATGGCGTTTATCAAAAAGTATGCGGTGCTGCTGGTGGCGGGCATCCTGCTCGCGGGGGCCGTATATGTGAACGTGCGCCTCAACAGCGGCGCCAAGGCAGGGGATACGGAGCAGGCCGCCCTGGAGGCGGAGGAGCCGGAGATCGCGCTGGAATCGGCCGGGGATGCGGGCACGGATTATTTCGAATCCTTCCGGGAGGAGCGCAATGCCGTGCGGACGTCTGAGATCGGCTACCTGGACGAGGTGATCGCCGTATCCTACAGCGACGCCGAGACATTAGCGGACGCACAGGCCCAAAAGCTTGCGTTGATCGAAAACATGGAGGCGGAATTCACCATCGAAAGCCTGCTCAAGGCCAAGGGCTTTGCGGATGCTGCGGTCACCTTCCACAAGGGCTCGGTGAACGTGGTGGTGGATAGCGAGGAGCTCACGAGCGAAAAGGTGGCGCAGGTCTTGGATATCGTCCAGCGGGAAACGGGTGAGAGGGCGGATAATATTAAGATCATCAACGAAAATGGATGAAAAGATGGCCAAAGTGAAAATAAAATCCCAACAAGGGCAATTTGATTTGCAGGTGTGGAAAAATCTGATATAATATGCCTATCATACAAAGCGAACGCAAGGAGGCATGTATCATGGCACCTGATAAATCCATCAGCGCAGATGTAAAGGCCATCGAAGGCGGCAAGATCGTTTTTGCGCCGGATGTGATCGCCACCATCGCCAACCTGGCCGCGGGCGAGGTAGAAGGCGTGGCTAGCCTGAGCGGCTCCATGGTCGAGGGCATCACCGGCATGCTGGGCGGCAAGAAAAACCTCACCAAGGGCGTCAAGGTCGAGATCGCCGAAGAAACGGCCACCATCGACGTGGCCGTGATCGTCAAATATGGCTTCAAAATCCACGAGGTCTGCCAGAATATCCAGAGAAAGGTCAAAACCACCATCGAAACCATGACTGGGCTGAGCGTGGCCGCCATCAACGTTTCCGTGCAGTCCATCAGCTTCGATAAGGGCGAATCCAAGGCGGCGGACGCCGTGGCGGAAGCGGAGCAGCCCGAGGCATAGTACAGCGTGCGCCGCTAAGGCGATCGGGTTCTGCCTGGTCGCCCTTTGCCGTGTTTATTCAAAAGAAAGGTAGGTTCGACCCTCCTATGAAACCAAGCTATTTCGATAGGTTCCTGCTGGTTATATGCGCCCTTCTAGGTATGGTGGCTGGCCTTGCCCTGTTGCTAGTGGCCGCGGGCTTCTTTTCGTTGGAGGCCGCCCGCCTTATGGTAGATGCTTACGCGGCGCAGGCCGGTAGCCTGAATTTCCGCCTGCTCGTCGGCTGCGTGGGGCTGCTGGTTTTCCTGGTATCTCTTCGGCTGATCATCGGCTTCAACAAGCGGTCCAAGGCCCAGAAGGAACCCACGGCTACAGCCGCCACCATCGCCACCGGCGATTACGGCACGGTGCAGATCTCCTTGGCCGCGATTGACGCCATGGTACAACGCCATTGCCGCACCAATAACAAAGTGCGCGAGACCACAAGCATGGTCAGCACCCGGGATGGGGGCGTGGCCATCAGCCTCAAGCTGGTGCTTTTGAGCGATGCGAACGTGCCCGAGGTCACGGCGGAGCTGCAAAAATCCCTTAAAGAATATATCGAGGGGTTGACAGGCATCGTGGTGAATGATATAAGCATAATGGTCATCAGCGCGCCTAGCCAGCAGGCGCTGCAAAAGTAAAGAAAGGCCGGAAGGGCAAAATAATGGAAGAATTCGTAGCCTTTTGCAAGAAATATAAGTGGCGCATTCTAGGCGTTCTCGGTGGGATGCTCTTTTGCATCCTCGTTTTTACCATCAACTTCTGGCGTACCTTGCTGCTTAGCGCCGTGGTCTTTGTGGGCTATCTGATCGGCACGCAGCTGGATGAAGGCGGGCGGCTTAGCGATTTCTTCGACCGGCTGTTCGGCAGGAAATAAGGGGAACTGGGAGCATGAGCAGAAAAACGGCCCGCGAGGTGGCCATGAAACTTGCCTTTGCCAGCCTTTTGGGCGGTGAAGATACTTATGAATCGGTGCTGGATAAATCCGGCATCAGCGAAGCGCCTACAGCGGAGGACACCGCCTTTTCAGAGGAGGTTCTCCAAGGTATCGGAGCCCACCAGGAAGAGATCGACGCCGCGATCGACGAGATGGCCATCGGCTGGCGCATCGGCCGCATGCCCAGGGTAGATCTTTCCATCCTGCGTGTGGCCATTTATGAAATGCTATATCGGGACGATATCCCTTATAGCGTATCCATCAACGAGGCTGTGGAATTGGCCAAAGCCTTTGGCGGGGATCATTCCTCCGCCTATATCAACGGTATGTTGGGCACGCTGGCAAAAAAACTGGAAGGCGGGGAGCCATCCTAATGGACCTTTATCTGGGGATCGATACGAGCTGCTATACCACATCCGTGGCCTGCGTGGATGAAAAGGGCATCGTCTATGATAAACGGACGGTGCTCTCTGTAAAGTTGGGGGAAAGGGGCCTGCGCCAGAGCGAGGGGCTTTTCCAGCACACCCGCAATTTGGATGCCATGCTGCCCGAAGCCCTCGCGCATTTGAACCGGCCGGATATCCGGGGCATGGCCGTGAGCAGCCGCCCCAGACCCGAGCCGGATTCCTACATGCCCGTGTTTTTGGCCGGGCGCATGGCTGCCAGCGCCCTCTGTGCAGGCCTGGGCCTCACGCCCATACATACCTCGCATCAGCAGGGCCATCTTAGGGCCGCGCTTTATAGGAATGAATTTTTAATGGAGGAGCTGCCCATGCTGGGCATGCATATATCCGGCGGG
>DHOI01000109.1:0-9714 GCA_002409725.1 Christensenella sp. UBA5394 | reverse complement strand
CATATATCCGGCGGCACCACCGAGATCTTCATCATCGGCGAGGGGCTTTCCATCCGCCTGTTGGGCGGCACGAAGGATCTGCACGCCGGCCAGTTCGTAGACAGGCTTGGTGTGGCCATGGGCCTGCCCTTCCCCTGCGGCAAGCGCCTCGAAGAACTGGCACAACGGGCCGGGGAGACCAACATCAAGCTCCCGGCCAGCGTGAATGGCCTCCATTGCTCCTTCTCCGGGGTGGAAACCGCGGCCCGTTCCCTCATCGGCCGGGTGCAGGAGAGCGAACTGGCCCTGGCGGCTTATGAAAGCATGGCCCATACCTTTGCCAAGATGATTCTGCGCGCAGCAACCGAGACCGGCCATAGCCGGGTGCTGCTGGCCGGGGGCGTCGCCTCGAGCGCCCTGCTTCGGCACATGCTTTTGGAGCGGCTGGCGGATAAGAACATACAGCTATTTTTTGGCTTGCCCGAGCTTAGCAGCGACAATGCCGTAGGTGCTGCCCTGCTGGCGATGGACAAGGGCGGGAAGGAACTGAACTAAATGGATAGATTCAATACCATAGAGGTGGGGGAGCGCAGCATGTGCGCTCGCATGGATGATGGAGCGCGATAACGGTTATACCCTGAGCGTGACCCAGCTCAACGAATATGTGGCGGGCCTCCTCAAGCGGGATCTGCTTTTGCAGGGCTTGCGGGTGCGGGGCGAGGTGAGCGGCTTCAAGAGGCACAGCTCGGGCCACCTTTATTTTTCCATTAAAGATGAAGGGGCGTTGGTGCGGTGCGTGATGTTCCGCCAAAACGCCCTCTCGTTATCCAGCCTGCCCAGGGATGGGCAGAGCGTGATAGCCCGGGGCAGCGTTTCCCTGTATGCCAAGGATGGACAATATCAGCTTTACGTTACGGCCTTGGAGCAGGAGGGGGAAGGGGAGCTTTACCGCCGTTTTTTGGAGCTTAAGGAAGCGCTGGCGGCCCAGGGCCTCTTCGAGCAGGCGCATAAAAAGCCCCTGCCGCTCTTGCCCAAATGCGTGGGTATCGTTACCTCGCCTACGGGGGCCGTGATCCAGGATATCGCCCACGTCGCCCGCCGCAGGTTCCCCAGGATGAACATGCTGCTTTACCCAGTGCGGGTGCAGGGCGAGGGTGCGGCGGAAGAGATTGCCCGGGCCATTCGCGAGATGGACAAGCTGGGGCTGGCCGATGTGCTGATCGTGGGCCGGGGCGGCGGCAGCTTGGAAGACCTGTGGGCTTTTAACGAGGCGGCGGTAGCCCGTGCCATCTACGATTGCAAAATCCCCATCGTCAGCGCCGTAGGCCATGAAACGGATTTTACCATTGCGGATTTTGCGGCGGATTTGCGCGCGCCCACCCCCAGCGCGGCTGCGGAGCTATGCGTTCCGGAATATGAGCGGCTTTTTGATGAAGTCGAAGTGGCCGAGGCGGCCCTGCGCGGCCTCTGCAATGGTCGGCTTGCGGCTCTGCGGCAAGAGGTCGAAGGTTTTCGACGCGCAGCGGCTTTTACGTTACCCAAGCACCGCATAGCGCTTTTGCGCCATGCGTTACATGGCGCGCGGCTCTCCATGCAAAGTAGCCTGAGGACGGAGCTTTTGGGCGCTTATGGGGCCTTGGAACAGGCGGGCGCCAGGCTGGAGGAAATGAGCCCGGAACGTGTGCTAAATCGTGGCTACGCCATGGTCAAGCTACCGCGCGGCTACGCGGGCAGCATCGGGGAGCTGGCCCCGCAAACGGAGGCGGAGCTTATCATGCGGGGCGGCAGCGCCCAAATTACGATCGACAAAGTAAAGGCGGAGGGCTAGGATGGCAGCGGCAAAGAAAAAGGAGCTTACCTTCGAGCAGGCAAAGGCCGAGTTGGAGGCTATCGTAGAAAAGCTGGGCGGCGGCAGCTTACCGCTCGACGAGGTGGTTAAATTGTATGAACAGGGCGCGGAACTTTCCGCCTATTGCAAAAAGCTGCTGGATGCCTACGAAGAGCGTCTGATGCGGGTGGATGAGCTGGATCAAGCGGAGGGAGAGCTATGAGCTGCCGCGCGGATGCGGAGCGCTACCGGGAGATGGTGGCCCAGGCGCTGGATGCTTATCTGCGCGAGCCGCGCATCCCGGCGCGGCTGCAAGAGGCCATGGCATATAGCTTGGGCAGCGGCGGCAAGCTGCTTCGGCCTTGCCTAGCCCTGGCTTCCTGCGAGATGCTGGGCGGCAGGGCGGCGGATGCCCTTCCCATCGCCTGCGGGCTGGAAATGATCCATACCTATTCCCTGATCCATGACGACCTCCCGGCCATGGACGACGACGATTACCGACGCGGCAAGCCCTCCAACCACAAGGTGTTTGGCGAGGGCATGGCCGTCCTGGCAGGCGACGGCCTGCTTTCCTATGCCTTTGAAACCATGCTGGCCGCTTTGGCTGCGCATGGGGGCGATGTGGGGTACCTCTGCGCCGTGCAGGCCGTGGCCGAGGGCGCTGGCGTGGGCGGCATGGTGGCCGGCCAAGCTGTAGACTTAGAAGCCGAGCGGGAGGCCAAAGTGGATGCGGACACGCTCGAATACATCCACGCCCATAAGACCGGGGCCATGATCAAAGCCGCCGTGGTGGCCGGGGCGCACATCGCGCACGCGGATGCTGCGCAGCTAAGTGCCATCGGTGCATTCGGTTCCCTCTACGGCCTGCTGTTTCAGATCACGGATGACGTGCTGGATGTATCGGGCAGCTTTGCCGGAATGGGAAAGACCCTGGGCAAGGATCAGGCCGCGCACAAGCTCACCTATGTGAGCCTCTACGGCCTGGAGGCGGCCCGGCGGGTGGCAGCGGATACGGCCAGGCGGGCCAAGGAAGCGCTGGCCATATTCGGCCAGGCGGCCGAATATTTTATAGAGCTGACAGAGGCCACCCTTCAGCGCGATCACTAAAAAAAGGACAAGGGATTCATGCAGGAGACGCGGCTGCTTGACAGCATTCATACCTTAGAAGATTATAAGCGTATCCCCCGCGAACAGCTTGAAGAACTGGCGCAGGAGATACGCCTTTATCTGGTAGATACGGTATCCAAAACCGGCGGGCACCTGGCTTCCAACTTGGGGGCTGTGGAATTGACCATGGCCCTGCACAGGGTGTTCGACTCCCCGGCGGATAAGCTGGTGTTCGATGTGGGCCATCAATGCTATGTGCACAAGCTGCTCACGGGCAGGAAAGAGGCGCTGCGCTCCCTGCGCCAGGAGGGCGGCGCATCCGGCTTCCCCAAGCGGGCGGAAAGCGCCCACGACGCCTTTAATACCGGCCACTCCAGCACCTCGATTTCCGCCACGCTGGGCCTCTTAAGGGCCATGCGCCTAAAGGGGGATACAACGCACCATGCAGTGGCCCTGATCGGCGACGGTGCACTGACCGGCGGCATGGCCTTTGAAGCCATCAACGACGCGGGCCAGAGCGGCCTGCCCCTGATCGTGCTGCTCAACGACAACGGCATGTCCATCGCCCGCAACGTGGGGGCCATGACCAGGCATTTGAGCGATATCCGCGCCAGCAAGCGCTATAATGATATCAAGCGCGGCGCCGTGCACCTGGTGGAGCACATCCCACGCATCGGCCGCCGGGTATACAGCCGTATTTCCCGCCTCAAGGCGCGCGTCAAATACTTCCTGCTCCCCAACGTATGGTTCGAAGAGCTTGGCTTCACCTATCTCGGGCCCATCGACGGGCACGACCTAAACGCCCTGATCCACGTGTTGGAAAACGCCAAGCAGCTGGATGGCCCCGTGCTGATCCATGCTGTAACACAAAAGGGCAAGGGCTATGGCTTTGCCGAATCCAGCCCGGATAAATTCCACGGCGTGAGCGCGTTCGACCCCAGCACGGGCTACGCCAAGTGCGGTTCCTCCTGTACGAATTCCGATGTGCTGGGCATGGTTTTGTGCGACCTGGCCGAGGACGATCCCAAGATAGTGGCCATCACGGCCGCTATGACCGAGGGTACCGGGCTGCGGGAGTTTTCGCTCCAATATCCGGCGCGCTTTTTCGATGTGGGCATTGCCGAGCAGCACGCCGTGACCATGGCCGCTGGTCTGGCCGCAGGCGGTATGCGGCCGGTGGTGGCCGTATATTCCACCTTTTTGCAGCGGGCCTATGACCAGGTGCTGCATGATGTCGCCCTGCAGGGACTGCCCGTTGTTTTTGCGGTTGATCGGGCGGGGCTGGTGGGCGAGGATGGGGAAACCCACCAGGGTGTTTACGATCTGGCTTACCTGCAAAGCATCCCCGGCGTGGATATCTATGCCCCGGCCACCATGGCGGAACTGGCGGATACCCTCAAGCTGGCCATCGCTTCCGGGCGGCCTGCAGCCGTACGCTACCCAAGGGGCGCACTGATGGACGCGCTTACGGAAGCACCGGTAGAGCGTGGCAAATGGGCTGTTTTACGGCCTATCCGGCCCCTCACGGTGGTGGCTGTGGGCCGCATGGTGCAGACCGCGCTGGAAGCGGCAGAGGGCCTGGATGTGGGCCTGGTAAATGCCCGCTGCATCCGCCCGCTGGATGAAACGATGCTGGATGCGTTGTGCGCAAAGTGCCGCTGCGTCGTCACAATCGAGGATGGTGTCAAAGAGGGAGGCCTGGGCAGCAGGGTCTGCGAGGCGCTTGCGGGCAGCGGCTCGGAGGTGATACGCCTGGGCGTGGGCGATATGCCCGTGCCACATGCCAAGGTTGCACGGCAATATGAGATGTGCGGTCTGGACGCCGCTTCCCTGCGAAAAATCTTGCTGGAAAAGGAGGGCGAGGCGTTATGAAGGGCCCCCGTGCGGATACGTATCTGGTAGAGCTCGGCCTAGCGGAGAGCCGGGAGAAAGCCCGTTCGCTCATTTTGGCCGGTGTGGTTTTTGCGGATGGGCAAAGAGTGGAGAAAGCCGGACAGGCCCTGGGGCCGGAGCAAAAAGTAACCGTCAAGGAGAACCCCATCCCCTTCGTGAGCCGGGGCGGCCTCAAGCTGGATAAGGCCATAAGGGCCTATGATATCCCCCTCGCAGGGGTCGTGGCTGCGGATGTAGGCGCATCCACAGGCGGCTTCACGGATTGCATGCTGCAAAACGGCGCAAGCTACGTATATGCCATTGATGTGGGCTATGGCCAGTTGGATTGGCGGCTGCGCAACGATGAACGCGTATGCGTGATGGAGCGCCGCAATGCCCGGGCTATGGAGCCGGGCTGGTTTAGCCAGCCATTGGATTTTGCCGGCATGGACGTGAGCTTTATCTCCATCCGGCTGATTCTGCCCGCCCTCTACGCCTGCCTGCGCGAGGGTGCGCTGGCCGTTTCGCTGGTCAAGCCGCAATTCGAGGCCGGGCGGGATAAGGTAGGCAAGAACGGCGTTGTACGCGATCAGGATACCCATGTATCCGTGCTACGCGAATCTGCGCGTGCCGCGATGGAGATCGGCTTTAATATCAAGGCCGTGGATTATTCGCCTATCACCGGCCCCAAGGGCAATATCGAATTTTTGCTGATTCTGCAAAAAGCGGCCCCAGCCGCCATGGAGTGGGACGAGGTGGCCGCCCACATACAGCACGTAGTAGCCGAGGCCCATAAAGCTCTGGATTGATGTATAATCATTCTGTATTTTTCCCGAAATAAGCTTGAAAAAAGCGATATATATGCATATAATGAATAAATAAAGATCATCAGGTGAATTCATGCGTCATATTGGCATTTTTGCGAACCCCACTAATCCCAGCGCCCTTTCCGCTGTGCAGAGCATAATAGACGCCGCGATGGCCGTGTCTTTTTCCTGCGCGCTGGATGCTTCCATCCGCCGCTGCCTGCCCGAATATTCGGCTTTTCCTTCTTTCGAAGAAGCGCCGCCCGAGGCCATCATAGCCCTGGGAGGCGACGGCACCATCCTGCGGGCCGCCACCATTGCCGTACCCCTCGATGTGCCCGTACTGGGCGTAAACTTTGGCCGGGTGGGCTTTATGAGCGCTGTGAATTCCCAAGAAGCGCCCCTGGCGCTCCGGCGGCTGGCAGAGGGGGACTATCTGGTAGATGCACGCATGCTACTCTCCTGCGCCGTGAACGGCGGGGAGACGCACGATTGCATAAACGACGCCATCCTGTACAAAAAGCGCTTTTCCGGCGTGGCGGATATCCATGTCTCGATCAATGGCGTCGATGCGGGCAGCGTTTTTTGCGACGGCCTGATCGTCAGCACACCCAATGGGGCGACCGGCTATTCCATTTCCGCGGGCGGGCCCGTGGTGGCCCAGGGTCTGGATGTGGCCATCGTAACGCCTATCTGCCCGCACACGCTCTGCTTTCGGCCCATCGTGGCCCAGGCGGATGCGGACATCCGTCTGAGCATGCATAGCGACGGCTATTTGGCCATAGACGGCATCCTTACCCGGGATATCAGCGAAAAGGATGTTATCACCCTTACCCGTAGCCAAAACAGCGCTAAGTTCATTCAGTTTGGGCAGCAAAATATCTACGAGCTGATCCGCACCAAGCTTTCCTGACCCGCAGCTTTTGCCCCAAGCTTTTTGATTTTTCGAATGGGAGGTCTCGATCACGTGAAGTCTGCACGGCACGCTGTCATTTTGGACATTATCGAGCGCTACAACATCGATACCCAGGAGGAGCTGGCTTCCCGGCTGCGGGAGCAGGGCATGAACGTGACCCAGGCCACCGTATCCCGGGATATCAAGGAGCTGCGGCTCATCAAGGTGCTCGCGGAGGACGGGGGTTACAAGTACGCCACGGTGGATAAGGCCGAGGCCGGGCTTAAGGATCGCTTTATCAGCATCTTCGCCCATTCGGTCATCTCCATGCTGGCTACGGGCAACCTGCTCATCATCCGCACCATCTCCGGCACGGCCGGGGCCGCCGCCGAGGCCATCGATAACCTCCGCTGGGAGGAAATCGCAGGTACCCTAGCCGGGGACAACACCATTTTCATCGCCGTAAAAGAGGGAGAGGACGCAAACGATTTGATCCGCCGCTTCCAAACCATCCTACGGGTATAGAGGGAATCAATCGATCTATGCTGCAAAGGCTTTTTGTCAAAAACGTTGCCCTGATCGAGGAGCTGGATATTAGCTTTTCAGCGGGCTTCAATGTTCTCACGGGCGAGACTGGCGCGGGCAAATCCATCGTTATCGACTCGGTAAACCTGGTGCTGGGGGAGCGAGGCAGCCGCGAGCTGATCAAGCACGGGGCGGATAAAGCCCGGGTGGACGCCATTTTCGATATCGGCGACCAGCCTGGCCTTGCCTCTATTTTGGAGGAGCAGGGCCTAGCATGCGAGGATGGGGAGCTGCTGCTTTCCCGCGAGCTTTCGGCAGCCGGCAAGAACGTTTGCCGCGCCAATGGCGCTTTGATCACCCTTTCCGTGCTTAAATCCATCACCGATCATTTGGTAGATGTGCACGGCCAGCATGAGCATCAATCCCTGCTTTCCAAGGCCCGGCACATGGAATACCTCGATGCCTTCGGCAGCGAGGCCGTATCGAATGCGCGGCAGGCTACAGGCGAAGCCGCGCGGCGCTGCAGGGCCCTGCAAAGCGAGCTTTTGGGGGGCTTTGGCTCCGAGGATGAGCGGGCGCGCGAAATGGACGTATTGCGCTACCAAATCGCAGAGATCGAGCGCTCCGGCCTCAAGGAGGGGGAGGAAGAGGCGCTCTTGGCGGAGCGCACCCTCTTGCACAACGCCGAGCATATTCTCGAGGCCCTTTCCCAAAGCGGTGAGGCCCTTTCGGGCGAGGATGCGGCCCTTTCCCTGCTGGGCGGGGCCCTGCGGCTGATGCAGGGCATCGGCCCTTTATCAGAGGATTACGCTGCCCTGGCGAAGCGGCTGGAGGAAACCTATTATACCTTAGAGGATATTGGCTTCACCCTGCGCGATTTGCGCGCGGGCTTTGAATACGACCCCCGGCGAATCGATGCCATTGAAGAACGGCTGGAGCTATACCGCGGCCTTAAACGCAAATACGGCGCGGACTATGCCGCCATCCTGGCCTACAGGCAAAAGGCAGCGGAACGCCTCGCGGCCCTCGAAGGCGCCGCGGAGCGCCGGGCGCAGCTCCACGGGGAGCTTGCGCAAGCACAGGCGGAATATGCGGCCTGCGCCGCCCGTCTCACCCAGGCCCGGGAAGCCACAGCCAAGCGGCTGGAAGAAGGTATGCGCCAGGAGCTTTCGGAACTGGGCTTTAGCCACGCTGATTTCTCCGTGCAGTTCCAAAGCGAAGAGTCTATTTCCCCCCTGGGAGCCGAGCGGGCGGAGTTTATGCTCAGCGCCAATGCGGGCGAACCCTTAAAGCCGCTGGAAAAAGTAGCTTCCGGCGGTGAAATGAGCCGCATCATGCTGGCCATGAAGGCCATCTTTGCCCAGGGGGACGCCATCCCCACCCTGATCTTCGACGAGATCGACACCGGCATCAGCGGCCGAGTGGCTGCCGTGGTGGGGGATAAGATGGTACGAATCTCCGATTCGCACCAGGTGCTCTGCGTGACCCACCTGCCGCAGATCGCCGCCCTGGCTGACGCGCATTATCTGGTCGAAAAAACGGAAGAAAAGGGTAAGACCACTACCTCTGTACGGCTACTCTCCAAGGCGGAGCGCTATGAGCAGATCGCCGCCATGATGAGCGGCGCCGCGCAATCCAGCGCGGCTCTCGAACATGCTAAAGAGCTGATCAACGGCTATGAGGCAGTCAAAGCCACTCGCCGGGGGCAATAAAAAACTTTGCCTTGAAATGTCAGTATAGCCCGCCGACCCCGCGCCGAATATAACACTACGGTACAAATGGCCGTAGTGTTTTTATTTGTTTTGAGGTGAATTTCATGATGAAACGCGGCGCGAGCCTACTTCGCTGCCTAGGCCTTATCCTTTGCCTGCTGCTCCTTAGCTTCAACTACGGGGCGCAGATGCGGCTTATCCGCTCCTTGCCCAAGGCTGCCTATCTCGATTCGGAGAGTGAAGCCTTGCTTGCCTCCATCGGCGCGCCCTTTAGCCTGCGCTATGATGGGGAGGAAGGGCAGGCCGTTTCGCAAAACCTGGCGGAAAGCCTGGATGAAGGTGCCAGCGGGCGGAAGGCGGGCTATTCCGTTCGTGTAGATCTGTTCGGCCTGATCCCCGTCAAGCGGGTAAGCTTCCATGCAGAAGATCAAATATGGGTGATGCCAGGCGGGCAGTCCGTAGGGGTCACGCTCTATACTAAGGGAGCGCTGGTGGTAGGCTTTGGCAGCTTTGAAAACGAAGCCGGAGAAAAGGTCTGCCCGGCGCAGGCCGCGGGCGTCAAGGTGGGGGATGTGATCTTGGCCATCGAGGGCGAAGAGGTGAAGGACGCCGCACACCTGGTAACGCTATGCAACGAAACAGAGGGGGATATCGATCTGACGCTTGCGCGGGACGGCCAGCACCTTGACGCCACCTTACGGCCCGTAGCGGATTCGGTGGATGGCGTATATAAAATGGGTATGTGGGTGCGGGACAGCACGGCGGGCATCGGTACCCTAAGCTTTTACTCCATGACAAGCATGCGCTATGGTGCGCTGGGTCACCCTATCACGGATGCGGATACCGGCTCCCTGCTCTCGGTGAAGGAGGGCACTATCATACATTCCAGCGTGGTGGGGGTGGCCCAGGGAGCAAGCGGCCTGCCTGGGGAGATACGGGGGGCCTTCAGCAGCGTGAGCCGTCGCCTGGGCACGCTGGATACCAACAACC
>DHOI01000114.1:3354-11200 GCA_002409725.1 Christensenella sp. UBA5394 | reverse complement strand
GGGCGAGGCCGATGCGGACTCGGTAGCCGCCACCTGCGTGGAGTGCGGGGAGCGCCCTGCTGTACGGGGGAACGAGCTCTGCGCCATTTGTCTTAGGGAGGTGCGCCGCCAGGCCGGACTGGCTAAGCTGGCGGACGACCTGCCGGAGGATGTGGCTATGGGCGAGGCCGATATGGACGATATGGAGGTGCCGCTGGGCGGCTCGGACGATATCCCCGAGCGGGAGCTGGAGGAGATCGACCGGGAGCTGGGCGGCGACCTCGACGAGGAGGATGAGGACGCGGATCCCTTCTCCGAGGAGGAAGACGAAGATTAAGGCGGGCCTTTTGGCAACGCCACAAGATAGGAGGTGCGGGCCATGCGGATTTTTGCCCTGGGAGACCCGCATCTTTCTTTATCCACGGATAAGCCCATGGATATCTTCGGCCCCAATTGGGATAACCATGCTGCGCGCCTGGAAGCCGCCTGGCGCGCCGCCGTCCAGCCGGAGGATGCGGTGCTCCTGCCCGGCGATATCAGCTGGGGCATGAGCCTCGATGAGGCCAAAGCCGATCTGGCATTTCTGGCTGCCCTGCCCGGCACGAAGGTGCTGCTTAGGGGCAACCACGATTATTGGTGGAATTCCATCTCCAAGGTGCGCGCGGCCCTCCCGGGCGGTATGCACGCCGTGCAGAACGACAGCCTCGTCCTAGGCGGCGTGGCTGTGTTGGGCACACGGGGCTGGGTTTGCCCGGGTAGCACCCTCTTTGACCCGGCTGTTGATCAGA
The DNA here is from genome assembly GCA_002409725.1 of Christensenella sp. UBA5394. Lineage (GTDB taxonomy): Bacteria > Bacillota > Clostridia > Christensenellales > CAG-138 > Pelethousia. The sequence continues at coordinate 10,433 of DHOI01000114.1, read as the reverse complement.
AGCTTTACGAACGCGAACTGATCCGCTTGGAGCTTTCCCTTAAATCCGCCCCAGCCGGCATGCCTAAGCTCTGCATGCTGCATTACCCTCCCTTCAACGAGCGGCGGCAGCAGAGCGGCTTTACCGAGCTTTTGGAGGCCTACGGCGTAGAGCGTGCCGTCTACGGCCACCTGCACGGCAAAGCCTGCAGGAATGCCTTTGAGGGCATACGAAACGGTGTGGAATATACCCTATGCTCCGCAGACCATTTGGAATTCGCCCCCAAGCTTATTTTGGAAGCCTAACCGCCCGTGCGGCATCTTGACCGGCATGGTTTTCCAGGCCGGTTTTTTTTGTTTTGGGATAAAATAATTCCAAGCAAACGGCTATGAATTATTGACAAGGGGTCAGGCGGTGTGGTACAGTATCGATGGAAAATCAGAGTGAACTACTCGGAATTGGAGGCGCAGCCCATGAAGCTATCGACACGGGGTCGTTATGGCTTAAAGGCCATGGTGGATTTAGCCGTGAATTACGGCGGCGGCATGGTGAGCACCGCTTCCCTAGCCGCCATGCAGGGCATCAGCGACGCTTATTTGGAGCAGCTCATCGCGGCGCTGCGCAAGGCGGGGCTGGTTAATTCCGTGCGGGGGGCGCAGGGGGGCTATTCCCTGGCCAGGCCGCCGGGCGAGATCAGCGTGAACGAGGTGCTCCGCGTGCTGGAAGGCAGCACAGCCGTGATGGATTGCGTGAGCACCGAAGGCGCGGCCTGCGACAACGCCTGCGCCTGCAGCGCCCGGCCCCTTTGGCTCAAGCTGCAAAGCCGCATCGACGAGGTGCTGGATTCCACCACCTTGGCGGATATGGCCGAGGATTATGTGTTCCAGCGCAGCCGCTTGCAGGCCGCGCAGGAGCGAAGCGAACAAAATCAATTAAAATAAGAGGAAACGCCATGCGAAAGATCTATTTGGATAACGCGGCCACCACAGCCCTTTCCCCCAAGGTGCTCGAGGCCATGATGCCCTACCTCACCACCGTATACGGCAACCCTTCCAGCGTACATGCCTTTGGCCAGGAGGCCAAAAAGGGCCTGGACGCGGCGCGGGATCAAGTGGCGGCGGCCCTCAATTGCACGCCCGGCGAAGTCATCTTCACAGGCTGCGGCACAGAGAGCGACAACACGGCCATCCTGGGCGTGGCGGAAAAGTATAAAAACAAGGGCAAGCACATCATTACCTCCAGCGTGGAGCATCACGCCGTGCTGCATACCTGCGAGCACCTGCAAAAGCAGGGCTACGATGTGACTTACCTGCCCGTGGATGAATACGGGCGGGTCACCGCAGAGCAGGTAAGGGAGGCCCTCCGCGAGGATACCATCCTGGTCACCATCATGTTCGCCAACAACGAGGTGGGCACCATCATGCCCATTCCCGAGATCGCCGCCGTGTGCCATGAAAAGAGCGTGCTCTTCCATACGGACGCTGTGCAGGCCATCGGCCATGTGCCGGTGGATGTAAAGGCCATGGACATAGACATGCTCTCCCTTTCTGCCCATAAATTCCATGGCCCCAAGGGTGTGGGCGCGCTCTATTGTCGCAAAGGGATCAAGCTGCCCAGCTACATCATGGGCGGCGCGCAGGAGAAGGGCCGCCGCGCCGGCACGGAAAACGTGGCCGGCATCGTGGGCCTGGGCGCGGCCATCAAGCTCGCCTGCGACAATCTAAGCGAAAACGCGGCAAAAATGGCCATCCTGCGGGATCGGCTCATGCGGGGCCTGGCCGAGATACCCGAGGTCAAGCTCAATGGCCACCCCACAGAGCGGTTGCCCAACAATGTGAATTATAGCATGAAATATATCGAGGGCGAGTCCATCCTTCTCAAGCTCGATCTGAGCGGCATCGCCGCCAGCAGCGGCTCCGCCTGCACCAGCGGCTCGCTGGATCCTTCCCACGTGCTCCTAGCTATGGGCCTGCCCCACGAGATCGCCCACGGCTCCGTGCGCCTCACCCTGGGGGATGACACCACACAAGAAGATATAGATTACACCATCGAACAGCTCAAGGAGATCGTAGCCTATCTGCGCGCCATGAGTCCCCTATATAAAGGATAAAGGAGAAGCCTATGTATACCGAAAAAGTATTGGATCATTTCAACAACCCGCGCAACCTGGGCGAGATCGAGGGCGCGAACGGCATAGGTATGGTCGGCAACGCCAAGTGCGGTGATATCATGCAGATGTTCATCAAGGTTAATGACGACGGGATCATCGAGGATGTGGGCTTCAAAACCTTTGGCTGCGGTGCTGCTATCGCCACCAGCTCCATGGCCACGGAGATGATCAAGGGCAAAAAGGTGGAGGACGCGTTAAAACTTTCCAATTCCGCCGTGGTCGAAGCCCTCGAGGGCCTGCCGCCCCAGAAGATACACTGCTCCGTGCTCGCTGAGGAGGCCGTGAAGGCCGCCGTAGAGGATTACGAGAAGCGCAAAGCCGAGAAGCAGGCATAAGGCTTTCCGGGGTCTATCCGACTCCAGCCCCTGACTTGCTCTTAAAAGCGTAAGCAGAACAGCGTTAGAACCTTATAGGCATGAATAGCGGCCCGGGTGCAGATTTGGATGCGCCGGGCCGCTTATGCAGTAAGCAAACCCCATACCGCCCCGTCCACATAGCCGTTGGCGTCCAACCCCCGGCCCTGCTGGCAGCGCAGCAGGGCGGCGCGAGTGCTCTCGCTGAAATGGCCCGTGAGCAGGCAGTGGAATCCCTGCCTGCAGAGTAGTTCCTGCAAAAGGAACACATGTGGCCCCGAATCGCCGGGGCGAAGGAAAGGATAGCCCCGCCCCGGCGTACAGGCCGGGGCGATGGTGATCTCCGCATGCACCCATGTGGGAGTCAGGTAGCTTGGCTCCACATAGGAGAACAGCGGACTTTGCACGCAGAATCGGCGCAGGGCGGCGCGGCCTTCCGCTGACATCCCCTGGCCCATGTCCAGCGCCAGGCCCGCGTAATGGGCGGATTGCCCTTGCACGGCCCGTTTGAAGCAGGCGCCGATCCACACCGGCCCCAGGGCCGCGCATACGGATTCATAGGCGGTCAGAAGCCGCGCGTCCGTCCAGGCGGGGAAGCCGTCGTGGCCCTGCCAGAGGGCGCGCATTTCCATTGGCCCGCCGGGCGCGGCTTTAGTGCAGCGAAACGCGCCGGTCATATGGTCATAAATAAAAAGCATTGCCATATGACAGCATATGGCAATGCTTTTGTATGTGTGTACTATTCGAAATGCCAGCTGCCCGCGGCCGCCACGATGTTGCCGTTTGCATCCACCAAATTGCCGGATTCATCCACCGTTACGATTATGCCGTTAAGGTCGTAGGTCTGCCCGGGCTGTGCCTGGCCGGCCGCTGCCGGGTCGGGCGTTTGGCCCGCCACCAATTGGCCGGTGGCGTAATAGTAGTAATTGCCGTCCTCGCCCTGGTAGATGCTAGGGGTGCGGGGGGGCAGGGAGGCGCCCGGGGTCAGCACCTTGGCCTCATCCGCCACCTCGTTGGAATCGAAAAGAAATTGGTGCAGGGCCAGGGCGTTGGCTGGCATATCCGTTAAAAACACAAAGGACCGGTTCCAACTGCCGCTCTTATAGAGGCTCTCCATGGGCACGCGGCTGTAGAGCAGGCCGTTTGCATTGAGGGCCAGGGCGCTGGTGGCGCACTCCACGATGCGGGCGTTGGTGATGTTGGTTTCCACCAGGGGAAGAAGCTGATCCAGCAGCTTATATTGCTTGGTGAGATCGAGGCTACGGAACTTGGCGAAGGCTGCGTTGAGCACCTTGAACTGCCGCTTGCCGCGGGAAAAATCGCTATCGATCTTGCGGATGCGGGCATAGCCCAGGGCCTGCTTGCCCGTGAGTTTTACATTGCCCGCATTGGCGAAGATGAAGCCATCCCAAAGGTAGGAAACGCCGCGCTGCTTGTTGAGGCCGGCGATGCAGTCGTTGGCGGCGCTGATCTCCTCCGCAGTCATGTTGATGGTCACGCCGCCCACGGCGTCGATCACATCCTCGAACATATTGAAATCCACCAGCACATATTCGCTGATGTTGAGATGCAAGTTCTCGTTGATGGTCTGCATCAGCAGCTCCACGCCGCCCCGGGCCGCGGCGGTGTTCATCTTTCCGTAGCCATAGCCGGGGGTGTTCACCAGCATATCCCGCATGAGGGAGGTGAGCTTAAGGCGGCCGTTTTTCTGGTCGATGGTGGCGATCATCACCGTATCCGCCCGGCTGTTACCGCTGGAGCCGCGGCGGTCCACACCGATGAGCAGCACGTGGATGAAGCGGCTGTCGCTAAGGTTCGCGTCCATATAGGCCAGGGTATCCGCATCCAGCCGGGTCTGCTCGTAGAGGTCGCTCATGGGCAGGGGGGTAGGCTCCGGCGTGGGCGCCGGGGTGGCGCTGGGCGCGGGGGTCGGCGTAAGCGTGGGCGCGGGCGTGGGGGTATAGGTTACGGCGTTTTCATCTTCAAATACCGTATCCGCCGTACGATCCAGTTTACCCAGCAGGTTCATAACCCCAAAGACCCCGATCAAAACCACGACCAGCAGCGCGCAGGCCGCGATGAGCAGCGCCTTGGATAGGCCCCGTCCCTTCTTTTTTTTCTTGTATTTAGATTTTGACGCCGCGACGGGCGTTTGCTTTTTCTCCATGGCGATATCTTTGGCCTCTTTCCGGCTGAAAACGATCAAAATCGCAGCCTAAAAATCAGTATACAACGCGGGAGAGGGGCTGTCAACGCGGCCGGACTTGCGCTAGTCGCGATCTTGTTGTAGTATAATACAATACGAAAGATCGCCATTGGGCGGGATACGGGAGCGTTTGTCATGCGGGAGGCCTATGGGCAGTTTGCCGCCCTGTACGACCCGCTTATGCGGGAGGTGGATTATGACGGCTGGGCTGTCTACCTGGCCTCTTTTCTGCCCGCGGGAATAGCCGTGGCGGATTGCGCTTGCGGCACCGGGGAAATCACGGTGCGGTTGGCCCGATTGGGCTTTCGGATGACGGGGGTCGATATTTCGCCTGCCATGTTGGAAGTGGCTGCCGCCAAAGCCCGCAAGGCCGGGCTCTCAATCCCCTTCATCCAGCAGGATATGCAACGCCTTGCCTTGCATAAGCCATGCGGGGCCGTGGTTTGCGCCTGCGACGGGGTAAATTATCTGGATAGCCGGGGCGCTGTGCAGCGCTTTTTTCAGGCGGCCCACAGGGCGCTTATGCCGGGCGGGCTGCTGCTCTTTGATATCTCCTCGGCCTATAAGCTGGCCCAGGTGCTGGGCTGCAACACATTTGCTGAGGAGGAAGAAGGCTGTGCTTACATCTGGCACAATATCTACGATGAAAAAAGCCGCCTGTTGGAAATGGAACTGACCTTCTTCCAAAAAGAAGAAGGCGGCCTCTACCTCCGCTTTACGGAGCGGCATATCCAGCGGGCGCATAAGCAGGAAGAGCTGCTGGAAGGGCTTACGCAGGCGGGCTTTGCGGCCGAAGTCTACGATGCCTTCACCAGGGAACCGCCCCAAGCGGAAAGCGAAAGGCTACAATTCGCGGCCCGGCGGCTATAATATAGAATGGAACATTAGGAGAAACACATGCGCGATACGATGCTGCGCGGCCTCGTCTGCAACGATGCGGCCCGCTTTACGGCCATATCCGGGCGGGCCCTTTGCGAGGCGGCCCGCGCCACCCACAACCTTTCCCGGGTCTGTACAGCGGCTCTGGGCCGGACTTTGCTCGTCACCTGTATGATGGGGGCGGAGCTGAAAAATGAAAAGGATCGGTTGACTGCCATCATCAAAGGCGGCGGCCCGGCCGGCAATATCGTTTGCACGGCTGGCAATAGCGGCGCCGTAAAGGGCTATATCGAAAACCCGCAGGTGGAGCTGCCCTTGGGGCCGGATGGCAAGCTGGACGTATCCATGGCCGTGGGTTGGTTCGGTGAGCTGACCGTGGTGCGGGATTTGGGCATGAAGGAGCCCTACGTGGGCCGTTGCGATATGGCCTCCGGCGAGATCGCGGAGGATTTTGCCCGTTATTTCGCCATAAGCGAGCAGCAACCCTCGCTGGTTTACCTGGGCGTACGGGTGGATCCGCACACGGGTGAGGTGCATGCGGGCGGCGGCCTGCTCATCCAGCCCCTGCCCCAATGCCCGGAAGAAGCGCTGGACGAATTGCAGGCGCGGGCGGAGGGAATCAAGGCCCTGGCGGGCATGCTGGATGAGGGTACGCAACTCTCGGCTGCGCTCGCCAAGCTCTTCGATGGGCTGAATTGGCGCATTACGGCGGAATCGGAGCCTGCCTACCGCTGCGATTGCGACCGGCCGCGGCTGGAAAAGGCCCTCATTTCCCTGGGGAAAGAGGAGCTTACGGATATGATCGACAAAGAGCATGGGGCGGAGCTTACCTGCCACTTTTGCAATGCGAAATACAGCTTTAGCGAGGAGGACCTGCGCAAACTTTTGCGGGAGGCTACGGAGGATAAGGAAACCATAGAATGAACGAAAACGAGCGGATCAAGCCGGCGGGCCGCATCCTGCCCTTTGAGATAACAGGGGAGCGGTATTTTCGCCGGGCTCTTTCCAAAGCAGAAAATAACAACCTTTTGGGGGCTTGCGCCAGCTACCAGCTGGCCCTGTTCAACGAACCGGATCATGCGGATTATATCCTGGGCTATGCCGAAATGCTCACCGGCATGGGCCGCTTTGATGATTCCAACCGCGCGCTGCTCTGCTTCTTTCCGGATAAGCGCAGCCGCCCGGCCGAGTGCTATTTTGGCATGGGCTGCAATTTTTACGGCCTGATGGAATACGACGCCGCCCGCGCCAGCCTGGAGCGCTATCTACATGCCGACCCCGAGGGCAGCTTCATCTACGACGCCTACGACATGCTAGACGCCTTGGACGAATATGGAGACGGCAACCTCGAAGATTTGAGCGAGCTGCAAAAGCGCCGGGTGCTGGAAAGGGCACGGGATCTTTTATCCGAGGCCCGCTTTGACGAGGCGTCGGAGATCCTGCAAAGCGAGCTGAAAGAGCGGCCAGGCCATGTGGCCGCCCAATGCGACCT
>DHOI01000114.1:859-2964 GCA_002409725.1 Christensenella sp. UBA5394 | reverse complement strand
GCATGCGCAGACCATATTGCAAACCATGAGCCAATACGCCCCCTATGATACGGGCGTGCTACATAGGCTGGGCGTATGCGCCTATGCCCTGGAGGATTATAATCGCGCGGCGCATTATTACGATACGCTTTTACGCATCAACGCTTTGGATTCCATTGCCCGCTATTACCGCCGCCTCTGCCGCAAAACTGCCGGCGGAGGGAGGAAGCGGCGGGAGTTACCCGCCCAGTACCAGGTGCCCATGGACGAGGTGGTGCAGCGGGTGCGCAAGCTCAACGCCTTCATCGGCAAGCCCATAGAGAGCCAGCGTGCGGAATGGCGCTTGGGCGGGGAAATGATGGATCTGATTCAATGGTGCCTCACTCTGGGGGATGATACGGTGCGCCAAGCTGCGCTGAACCTCGTAGCCTCCTTTGGGGATATCTGGAGCGAGCGCATTTTGCGTGATTTCGCCCTACGGCGCGAGCCCGGGGAGGAGATTAAGCACAAGGCGCTGGGCCTTTTAAAGCATATCGGCGCCAAGGAGCCTTATCTTACCTATATCGGCGACAACATGCTGGAGAGCCACGTAAGCCTGCTTCCCGGCCTGCCCGGGAACCTGCCCGCTTCCTATGGCGACGTACTTAAGCTTTGTGCGGAAGGCATGCGCAGCGAACGGCCGGAAAAGGCCATCCTGCGGGCTGGGACGATCTGGAGCGATTATTTGGCCTCCGGCGCGCACTATCCGCACCTGACCAGCGCCCAGGTGAACGCGCTGGCAGCAGCCCTCGAATACGCCGCCTGCCAGGCGGAAGAGATCACGGTAACCAAGCTGGAGGTCTGCCGCAAATACGGGGTATCCATGCTGCGCTTCAATGGGGCGCTGGCGAAGCTTGGCGAGAAGGAGCATGAAGGATGAGATATATCGCCACCTGCAAACTGGGCCTGGAGAGCGTGGTCGCTGGGGAACTGCGGCGGCTTTCCATCGAGGTGGAAAAAGTCGAGGATGCGCGCGTACTTTTCCTGGGCGGGCCGATAGAGATGGCCCGGGCCTGCCTTTGGCTGCGAAGCGCCGAGCGGGTGCTGCAGGAGGTGGCGAGCTTTGAGGCCCGGACCTTTGACGAGCTTTTTGAGGGTGTGAAAGCGCAAAGCTGGAAGGCGTATTTGCAAAAAGACAGCTTTATCCACGTGAACGGCAAAAGCGCCAAGAGCACCCTCTTCAGCGTATCTGATTGCCAGAGTATCGCCAAAAAGGCCATCGTGGAAAACCTAAAGGCCGCCTACCATACCATCGTGCTGCCCGAGAGCGGTAAAAGAGTGGTGATCGAGGTGGGTATTTTGCGCGATGTCGTCACCCTGGCGCTCGATCCGTGCGGCGCGGGCCTTTCCCGCCGCGGCTACCGCACGTATAACGTGGCCGCGCCCCTAAGCGAAAGCCTGGGCGCCGGCATTTTGCTGCTCTCCCGCTTTCATGGCGATCAGCCCTTGCTGGATCCCATGTGCGGCAGCGGCACCTTCCCCATAGAGGCGGCTATGATCGCCCAAAACCGCGCACCCGGCCTCGGCCGCGCCTTTGCGGCGGAGGAATGGAACTTCCTGCCGCCGGATACCTTCACCAAGGCCCGTGAAGAGGCGCAGGATAGTGCTACCTCCAGACCCTTGGCCATCCTGGGCAGCGATATCGACGGTCGCAGCATCGACCTGTGCAAAAAGCACGCCAAAAAGGCGGGCGTGATGCTCCAGTGGGCCGTACGGGATTTCCATGATTATCAAAAGGATCCGTCCCTCCTTTCCTTTGCCAATGGCCAAGCCGGCCTCCTGGTCTGCAATCCGCCCTATGGCGAGCGCCTGGGCGAACGCAAGGAAGCCGAGTCCCTATACCGCGGCCTGCGTGCCCTGTCGGACGCTTTGCCCGGCTGGCGACAAAGCATCATCACCTCGCACCGGGATTTTGAAAAGGTCTATGGCAAGCGGGCGGACAACCGGCGAAAATTGTCCAACGGCGGCATGCCCTGCACCCTTTATCAGTTTTTTCGCGAATAACCTCTTTACAAATCCCCCCGCATCCGCTATAATAACAATGTTCCGAAAAAACAAGGAACGCGTGGGGCATTAGCTCAGTTGGT
>DHOI01000114.1:0-700 GCA_002409725.1 Christensenella sp. UBA5394 | reverse complement strand
CAGTTGGTAGAGCGAGTGACCGTAGAACACAGGAAACGTAAATTACCAACATGCGTGGGGCATTAGCTCAGTTGGTAGAGTGCCACACTGGCAGTGTGGATGTCAGCGGTTCGAGTCCGCTATGCTCCACCAAAAATCGCCTAATCTTCTAGGGTTAGGCGGTTTTTTTATGTCTAAAGACAGGCGTGACCCGTGCTGCGACTCCCGCGGGCTAGTCCAGCGAGCCGTGCCCCGGTGAGTCGGGCCAGTCTACCGCTAACTGCCAGTCTAGGCCAGGTTAGCTATTATGTTTTTTTCAGATTCATCAAAAAACTGTTCATAAGAGATATTGAATTGAATGTCAAGGGAATAGTCCTTGGATACTGTCACCCGCGAGATCAGGGAGGATGCAATCATCTTCTTAACCGCAGGCTCCGCATCGTTGTATAGGGTGCTCCAGCTTTGAAGCTTGCCAATCTGCTTGCTCATATCGCTACACATCCTATCCACATCCCGAATGCTCTCACAGGCATCCATATACCGTTTAGAAGCCTCTGCAACCTTGTTTTCGGATACTTTAAGCATTTCTGCCAGGACGCTTTGGGGAAGGGCGCTCTCACCCCGTATAACCCGAAATACTTCTTCTTGTAGTTCGCTCATTTCGGCAGTAGCGGTTTCCATATCGACCCTGGCCTTTTTTTGGAGGGCTTCGCTCTCCGCG
>DHOI01000144.1:15259-18197 GCA_002409725.1 Christensenella sp. UBA5394 | reverse complement strand
CGCCCCGTCGTTGAGGGCGATCATCAGCGTTTTGGGGAAGTTGATAAAGCTCATGCCCGTGCAGCGGTACCCCCACTTGCCCGGCACCGCTACCTCCACGCAGCCGATGGCGCTGTAGTTATAGGCATCCTCCTTTTTGACCCCTAACTCGAGGAAGGAAGGGATGATGATCTCGTCGTTGTTGAAGGCGGGCATGCCAAAGCCGCAACGGATCAGCTCGACGGCCTCCCGCATAAATTCGTCCGAGAGGCCCTTGTGATAGCGCACCGTGAGGTTGGGCTGGGGCAGGTGACAGCGGGCCACCGTGCGCAGCACCAGGTAGCTCAGGGGGTTGACTGCGTCCTTGCCATCCGGGGTCTGGCCGCCCACGGTCACGTTCTGATAAAGCGGGCTACCCGCAGAGAAGCGGGTGTGGGACCAGCTGCGGATCTTGTTGATGGTAAAGGTGCGCAGCCAGAGGTTTTCCAGCAACTGCGCAGCCTGCTCTTCCCCCATCCCCGCGGCCCTGCTCGTTTCATAATAGGGTAGCATGTATTGATCGAAGCGGCCATAGGAAAGGGAGTGGCCGTTGGATTCGATCTGCAAAACGCAGTGCAGCATCCACACGCTCTGCACGGCCTCGTGGAAGGTTACAGCCGGCTCCATGGGCACCTTGCGGCAAATGCGCGCCATTTCGAGCAGCTCCACCTTACGGCCGGGCGTGGCCTTTTGTGCCTCTTGCTCCGCCAGCTCAGCCAGTCGCAGGGCATAGACTTCCACCGCATCCAGCACGATGAGGATGGCGCGGTAGAAATAGCTTTTCTTCAAGTCTTCGAACTGGTAGAGCTTGAGGGCGTCCTGCGCTGCCAGCACACGGCTACGCACATTCGCCAGGCCCTCCCGCAAAACGCGCCCATAATCCACGGCGATATGCGCATCGCCCGAGGTGATGTTCCCCTCGGTCTTGATGATGCCCAGGTCGTAAAACAAGCGCGCGCTTTCAGGGAAGGCGGCGTAGCCCTTATCCTGCAGGGTACGGCCCTTCCAATAGGGGTAGATATCCTCCCGAAGGATACGCTTGTTCTCTTCACTGATGGTGAAGCGGTCCCCATCCCGCCGGTCAAAGGCGTCCAGCTCGTTGATCACCCAGTCCATGGCATATTCGGGGAAGATGGGGGCTGCGCGGTCCGCGCCGGCCTGGTTGCCAAGCAGCAGGGTATCCGGGTCGATATAGAGGGTCATGTTGCGAAGAACGTTATCCAGCATGTAGGCCCGCTTGAGCGCCACCTGCTCCTGCTCGTGGGCCTTGTAGGCGTCGGTCGTGAGCACGGCGCGCTCCACGCATACGGTGGGCTGCGTATCCAAAAGCCGATTGCGCATGGCTGCGTTGCGGGCATGAAGGGAACCGAAATAACTTTCCATATTGCTAAACCACCTCTCTGATAAGCTCGGCTGCGCCGATGATGCCGAAATCCTGCTTGAGCTCGGCCGTTTTAAAGTATACCGGCAGGGGGATATGGTTGTATGCGTCAAATTCCCTGCGCAGGGGGCCGAAGAGGGCCTCCCCGAAATGCACCAGGCCACCGCCGAACACGAAGGTGTTGATATTGAGCAGCTGGTACATATTGAACACGCACACCGCTATGTAATGGGCCGTTTGCGCCACGATCTCCATGGCCAGCTTATCGCCCTTTTCATAAGCCGCTAGAACGCTCTCGCCGCTGCAATCGCAGCCTTCAAGGCAGCTTTTCGCCCCGCAGCGAAGCTTTTCCCGTACCCGGTCGGGCAGATGGCGGCCGGAAGCGTAGGACATGAAGCAGCCCCGGTTCTCACAGCCGCAAAGCAGGCCCTCATCCGGCGTGGCCAGCATGTGCCCGCATTCCCCGGCCCAGCCGTAAGAACCCTGGAACAGCTTTCCGTCGATGATGATGCCGCTGCCGATGCCCGTACCCAGGGCCACATACACCATGTGCCGGCCGCCCCGGCCCGCGCCGTGGCGGTATTCCGCCAGGGCGGCGGCGTTGCTGTCGTTATCCAGCGCCACCCTAGTGCCCAGGCGCTGCCGGAGGTAATCGCGCATGGGGAAATCCTTGATGCCCGGCATAGCCGAGGTCATGAGGATGCGCCCCTCCTCCCAGAGGATGAAAGAAGGCATGCATAGCCCGATGCCCCACAAATCCGCCGGCGCTAAACCGTGCTTGGCGGTAAAGGCATGCACGCTTTCAATCACGGTCCCCGCAAAGGCCGGGCCATCCGTTCCCGCGTCCGTGGGGTGCTGGATTCGATCGATAAGGCGGCCGCTGCCATCGAAAAGCCCATAGGCGACCTTGGTGCCGCCCGCGTCGATGCCGATCACATAATTTTCCTGCATGTGACAGTCCTCCGCGCTTTGTACTTGTTTTTATCATATGACCATATCCCGGGAAAGTCAACATACGAAACATATTTTAATTTCATTCGTAAGATATTTTATTTTCAATAAAGAGATTGCCTGTGTTTCCCCCATCGTATACAATGAAGCAGAGAATAGGCAACTGGAGGCATTCATGGAACAAACCGCTCTTATTTTTAACATACAGCGCTTTTCCCTGCACGATGGCAACGGCATTCGCACGAATGTGTTCTTTCAGGGGTGCAACCTACGCTGCAAATGGTGCGCCAACCCGGAATCCCAGCCCATGGAAGCGGAAGGGAACGGCGAGATCCGTCCCTACACAGTGGACGCGCTGGTTGCGGAACTGCTTAAGGACAAGGCCTTTTATGATAAGAGCGGCGGCGGCGTGACCCTGACCGGCGGGGAACCGCTGCTCCGGGGCCCGTTCGTTTCCGCACTATGCGACGCGCTGCACGAAAAAGGGGTTACGATAGCCGCGGAAACGGCTACAAACATCGCACCCGCCGCCTTTATGGCGCTGCTGCCCAAATTTGATCTACTACATATCGACCTTAAGCATTATGA
>DHOI01000144.1:14919-15041 GCA_002409725.1 Christensenella sp. UBA5394 | reverse complement strand
AATATCCGCCTGGCGCTCGCCTCGGATGTGCGTACCATCCTGCGCATCCCGGTGATTCCCGGGTACAATGATTCGCCAGAGGACATGCGGGGCTTTGCGGCGCTCTTGAAGGACTTGGGCGC
>DHOI01000144.1:9743-14621 GCA_002409725.1 Christensenella sp. UBA5394 | reverse complement strand
GAGGATCTGGCCGGCTTTGCGGCCATCTTGCAGGAAGCGGGAATCCAGGCGCAGATCGGCGGTTGATATGCCTAAGGTAAGGGGAACCAACCCCTGCGGGGCTCGGCTCCCCTTTTCTTACTTTTTGGGGATTATGCGCAGGATGTCGCCGGGCCGGAGCGGCTCGGCGCAGCCGATGAAAAGCTTTTCGCGGGGGTGGGGCGTGCTTTGGCGCTTCTCTCCCTCTTCGTTCCAAATGCCGGCCACGGCAAAGACGCGGCCCACATCGCCCGGGGAGAGGATCGAAAGCAGGTCCCCATCCAGGAATTTGTTCCTCTGTTCGATCTGGGCCAGGCCCTTTTTTTCGTCATAGGCCAGCACCACCGCGCCGATGGCCGCGTCCGTGCTGTAATCAGCGCTGGCCGTAGCCTGGATATCGGCAGGGGCGGTGCCCAGGGCAAAGCCGGTCGTATAGGGCCGATGGGAGGCCTTGTCCAGCTCATCCACGAGGATGGCCGGCAGGGCGTAGGGCCGGCCTTTGGCCATGCTTTCCGCGTACGCATCCAAGGCCATGCGGTAGGCGTTGACCACCGTGGCCACATAGGCGATGGATTTCATGCGGCCCTCGATCTTGAGGCTGTGTAGCCCCGCGTCGATCAGGGCCGGGAGGTGCTCGATGAGGCGCAGGTCTTTAGAATTGAGCACATAGGTGCCCTGTTCATCCTGCTCGATGGGATAGGAACCCTCGGAAGGCCCCTGCTCCTTTAGCTCGTAGGACCAGCGGCAGGGCTGGGCGCATTCGCCCTTATTGGGATCCCGACCGGCGATATAGGCGCTGAGCAGGCAGCGACCGGAGTAAGATACGCACATGGCCCCGTGCACGAAGGCTTCGTATTCCAGGCCCGCCGGGCCGCGCGCCCGCAGGGCTTTCATCTGCTCAATGGAAAGCTCCCGCGCCAGCACGATGCGGCTGATGCCCTGCTCCTGCCAGAAGGCGGCAGTCTCGGCGTTTAGGGTATTGGCCTGGGTGCTCAAATGCAGGGGCATAGCAGGCAGCAAGCGCCGGGCCAGGCGGATGACGCCCGGGTCGTTGACGATCAGCGCGTCCGCCCCGGCCTCCGCCGCCTGATCGAGCAGAGCGGGCAGGCCGTCCAAATCTTCATCGTGGGCAAAGGCGTTGAGGGTCACGTAGACCCGCCTACCCAGGCCGTGGGCCAGGGCGCAGCCCTCGGCAAGCTCTCGTGGCGTGAAATTATCGGCAAAATTGCGCAGGCTCATGGCCTTAAGGCCCACGTAGACGGCGTCCGCCCCAAAATTAAGGGCAACGCGAAGGCGCTCGGGGTTGCCCGCGGGCGCCAGCAGCTCGGGCAGCACAAGGCCGCCCGCTTGCGTATTTTGTTGTTGCATCAAGCCGCGCACGCCTTACGCGGCCGGGGTGGGCGTTGCGCCTGCCGGGGTGGGGCTTGGGTTTGCCGGCGCCGGGGTGGCTGTGGGGCTGGCCTGGTAGACTTCCTTGTTTTTGAGGAAGTCGTCATAATCCTTGGAGAAGATTAGCTCCGTGGAGGTGCGGGTCTTCAACACGAAATAGAGGTAACCATCCTTCTGATATTCCTCGTTGGGCCAGAGGGCGGCGTTGATGGCCTGATCCCCGGGGTTGTCGATGGGGCCGACGGGCAGGCCGTCATGGGTGTAGGTATTGTAGGGCGAATCGGACTGCATCTGTTCGCTGGTGAAATCCAGCACGCCCTTGGTTTTGAAGATGTAGCGCAGGGGCGCATCGCTCTCCAGGCGCTTGCCCTGCTCCAACCGGTTGTAGAACACGGCGGATACCTTGGCAAAATCCTCCGCCTGGGCAGCCTCCTTTTCGATGATGGAGGCCAGGGTAACCACCTGATCCATGCTCAAGCCCAGCTCCTGGGCGCGGGCCAGGTATTCATCGGTGAATACATCGTTAAACCTGAGCAGCATCTTGGTGATAATGGTCTTTTCTGAGGAATCGGCGTAAAATTCGTAGGTAGCGGGGAAGAGGTAGCCCTCCAGGGCATAATCCCGCTGCGCCGCGTCCCCGCCATCCAAAACGGCGGCCACAAAGTTATATTCCCTGAATTCCTCCCCGCTTTTGCACAGGGCGAGAAATTTGGTAGAATCCGCCAACAGCCCTTCCTTGACCAGCTTTTCGGCGATGGTCTCGATATCCATGCCCTCGGTCACGCGGAATTTCACGATCTGGCGGGGCGGGTTGCCCAGGCAGATCACGTCCACGATCTGGGGGATGTCCATATTTTTGCTCAGCACGTAGGTGCCGGCCTGCAAGGTGCTGGATTTTCCGGTGAAATCCACGTAGATCTTAAAGGCCGCCTTGGAACGGATCAGCCCCTCCTCCCCTTCGCCGCAGGCCTCATATAGCGTTTTAGCGATGGTGGAAGCGCCGCTACCCTTTTCGATGTAAACGGTAACGGGCGTGGCGTCCCCCGCATCCACCGGGTAGATATATTCCCTGAGCAATATGCGAATGCCCGTCCAAAATACTAAGAGGCACAGGCCCACGCTAAGCAGCGCGATAAGCAGCGGGCGGACGGCCTTCCATGACTTGCGCCGCTTGCCCCGCTTGCGCCTGCTTTCCTGGCGGGCTTCTTCCTCCGCCTCCTCGCGCATCCATTTATCTTCCACTTATTACACCACCTTTGCAGGGCTGGGGAGCCGCTAAGCTTCCTCCAGCATGTCCAAGTCCACGTCGATGGCCTGGGCCAGAATTTTGTATACATCCCCCACCATCTGGTTGAGGCGGAATTCGCTCATCAAAAAGGCTGAGGCATCGGGATTTAAAAGCAGCACCTCGCCCAGCTTTTGCAGCTGCTGCAAAAGGGTCTCGTCCTTTTGCCCGCCAAGCTGGGCCGCCTGGGCCTTGAGCTGGAGCTGGTGATATTGTTTAATCAGGCCCGCCGTGGTCTCGTTGGCCATGGCCTTTTCTTTATGCTGTCGATAATCTTTATATTCCTGGCTATCGGTTATTTCTTTAGCCAGCTGCCTGGCGCTATCGTATACCATGCTTCCTCCTTAGGCTATCTATATCTCTATGATGATGGGCAGGATCATAGGCCTGCGCTTGGTCTGCTCATAGAGGTAGTTCTTCAATTCGTTGCGCATGTTGTTTTTAATGCCGCTCCACTCGCTCTTGTGGCTGGATTCGAATTTCAGCGCGTCCTTACGCACAAGCTCCCGGGCCTCGTTGATCAGTTCCTCGCTGCTGCGCACGTAAACGAAGCCGCGCGAGAGGATCTCGGGGCTGGCGAGCAGGGCGCCCGTTTGCCTGTTGATGGTGACCACCACGGTAAAGAGGCCGTCCTCGCTCAAAAGCTTGCGGTCTCTGAGCACCACGTTGCCGATATCGCCCACGCCGCTGCCATCCACCATGATGCCGCCCGCCTGCACGCTGCCCGCGATCTTGCCGCGGTTGCGGGTGAGCTCCACCACGTCGCCCATTTCCGTCACGAACACGTTATCCTCCGGCACGCCCATTTCCTTGGCCAGCTCCGCGTGCTGGTGCAGGTGGCGCACCTCGCCGTGGACAGGGATGAAATACTGCGGGTTGGTAAGGCGGAACATCAGCTTGAGCTCCTCCTTGCGGGCGTGGCCGGAAACGTGCACATCTGCCATGCGGTTGTAGACCACCGACGCGCCGATCTGGTAGAGCTGGTTGATCATGCGGCCTACGCTGCGCTCGTTGCCCGGGATGCTGGAGGCGGAGATGATGATCATATCCCCCTTGCCCACATTGAGCCGGTGCGAGGAATTGGCCATGCGGAACAGGCCGCTCATCGGCTCGCCCTGCGAGCCGGTGGTGATTACGCAAACCTGGTCATCGCGGTATTTTTTGAGCTTATCCACGGCCACCACGCTCTCCTCCGGCAGGTTGAGATAGCCCAGCTCCCGGGCAATGGCGGCGATGTTCTCGACGCTGCGGCCCTGGAAGCAGACCACCCGGCCATAGGCGATGGCCATATCCGCAATCTGCTGGATGCGGTAGATGTTGGAGGCGAAGGTAGCCACGATCACCCGGCCCTTGGCCTTTTCGAAGCAGGATTCAAAGGTTTTGCCGATCTCCCGCTCGGATTGGGTGTGGCCGGATTGCTCCACGTTGGTGCTGTCGCTTAAAAGGGCCAGCACGCCCTTGGTACCGTAATGGGCCAGGCGGCGGATATCGATGGGCTCGCCGTCGATGGGGGTGTAATCCACCTTGAAATCGCCGGTGTGGATCACGGTGCCGATGGGGGTATTGATGGCCAGCGAGCAGGCCCCGGCGATGGAGTGGCTGGTTTTGATGAACTCCACGCTGAAGCAGCCTAGGCGAATGGTATCGCCGGGGCTCACACAGTTGAGCCGCGCGCCGCTTACCTTGGCCTCCTCCAGCTTGTGCTCGATCAGGGCGATCGTAAGCTTGGTGCCGTACACGGGCACATCCAGCTTTTGCAAGGCAAAGGGCAGCGCGCCGATATGATCCTCATGGCCATGGGTAATGAGGAAGCCGCGCAGCTTTTCCACGTTCTTCTCGAGGTAGGTCATATCCGGGATCACCAGGTCGATGCCCGGCATGTCGTCATCGGGGAAGCTGAGGCCGCAATCCACCACCACCATATCCTTGCCGTATTCGATGACGGTCATGTTCTTGCCGATCTCGCTCACCCCGCCTAAGGGGATGATTTTTAATTTGGATGCCAATGTGCTGTTCTCACTTTCTTTATCGTCTGGCTTTCGTTCTTATTCAAGAGCCGCTCTAAGCGGCTTATATACGTATTGCCATTTTAACTCGATCTTATTATACTATCAGTTTTTCCCGTTCACAAGCGGGGAAGGTTCTTTGCCGCCGCAAAGATATGTAAACAATCGTTAAACCAAAGC
>DHOI01000144.1:2478-9522 GCA_002409725.1 Christensenella sp. UBA5394 | reverse complement strand
CCGGTCTTTTTCGTGCCCGTCCCCTATGTTTTTAGGTTGAACGGCGGGGCCGGCTGCGATATAATGAGGGGTACGATGCGCCGATGACGCGCCGGTATTAAAGGAGAATGTTCGATGCCCGTTGCCCCCGCACCCCGCCCCGCCGCCCAAACCCGGCGGCCTCAGCAGGCGGTTCAAACCAAAATACGCCCCCGCTCCCGCCTGCCCCGCCTTCGGGTTCTGACAGGCCGCGCCCTCATCCTATTCGTGCTGCTCTTTACGGCGGGCCTCTTGGTGCAGGGCCAGTTTTTTGCGCTCCCCAGCGAAAAGAAGCTGCAAAAATATTTAAATCAAGGCACCTTCCTCAACGGCGTCATCGTCAATGGCAAAAACGTGGCCGGCATGACGATCGAAGAGGCCCGTGCGGCCCTTTTACCCGGCGTAGAGGAATCCGCGGCAGCCATCAACATCGGTGTGCGGCATGAGCGCTCGCTTTGGCTTTTCACCACGGCGGATCTTAAGGCCACGAGCGATTTGGACGCCGTGCTGGCCGAGGCCATGCTTTGGGGCAGAAGCGGCACCCGCGCAGAAAACAAAAAGACCATCCGTGATCTTTCCGAGAACGGGCATTCGTTCGTCTCTTCCTTTGAGGCAGACGCCGGCACCCTTTCGGCCCGCCTGGCCGCTATCGGCCAGGCCATCGACACCCTGCCTGTAGAGCCTTCCGCCGAACCCTATGAATTTTGGGCCTCCAGCGAGAGCAAAATGCCCTCCTTTACCTATGCCGAGGGTGTGGACGGCTATATGTTGGATGAAGAAGCCCTGGCCGGGCAGATCATTGAACGC
The DNA here is from genome assembly GCA_002409725.1 of Christensenella sp. UBA5394. GTDB lineage: Bacteria > Bacillota > Clostridia > Christensenellales > CAG-138 > Pelethousia. The sequence continues at coordinate 8,697 of DHOI01000144.1, read as the reverse complement.
CTGCAGGCGGGCGACTATCAGGCCGTGCTGGATCCAGATCTGGTGCTCACCCGCCCCAGCACTACGCTAGAGGAGATCAAGGCCAATACCCAGCTGCGTTCCACCTACCAAACGGATTTCTCGAGCCGCAGCGGCAGGGATAAGAACCGCGTAGGCAACATCCAAAAGGCCACGACTCTGCTCAACGGGGTCATCGTCAAGCCTGGCGAAACGCTGGATTTCAACGAGTTTATGGGCCCCCGTACCGAGGCTGGCGGCTGGCCGCTAGCCCCCGGCATCGTCAATGGCGACCGTTATGAGATGCAGGCGGGCGGCGGCATCTGCCAGGTTTCCACCACGCTCTATATCGCCCTTCTCGAATCCGGGGCCGTGCGTAGCGATGCGGATACCACAGTTGCCAAAGCACCCGCAGCCCCCATCAACATCACCGAGCGTAACAAACACTCCTGGCCCAGCGCCTATGCGGATCGAGGCCTCGACGCCACGGTCACCACGGGCGGCAAAAACCTGGTCTTCACCAACCAAATGGCAACGCCGCTCTATATCTTTGCCGATTGCGACCAGGAAAACTATAAGATGACCATCTACATCTACGGCGCGCCCCTGCCCGAGGGCCTGCGCTATGTGCCCGAGGGCGTAACGGTGGAGGTGCTCGAACCCGGCGAAACCGAGTATACGGACAACCCGGACTGGCCCACGGGCTACGAGCAGCTGGATGCCAAGGCCCGCGAGGGCTATATCGCCGAGGTCTACATCAACACCTACCAGGGCGAGGAGCTGATTTCCCGCGACCTGATCTATACCGACCGCTACCGCGCCGTGCCCCAAAAGATCATCCGCGGCACAGGGGATGCCTCTCTGCCCACACCCACGGCCGCAGCGGCGCAATAAGCCGCCCGGAAAGCACAGGCGCATTTTTCCCTTTTCCGGGTTTGCGCAGCCGGCAAGCCCGGCTGAAACCGAAGCCTCCGGCAATTTCAGCCCGGAGACTTTTTGGTGGAAAAAATCCCGCGCGCTTCACTTTTGACCGGTTTTAGCAAAAGCATATGCCTACCTTTGTGGTTATTTTGCATTAAATGTCTTTATTTCTTGCAAAAATAGTGATATAATAAAGCTAAGAAAAAGGCCGATCGCTTCTCCTTCGGGGTTTATATAGCGCTTTCGCCATACGAAAGCCCAGCAGCCGTGCTGTATTTATATATATCACGGTATTTGTTGCGTTAACCTTTGCGCTCGGCATGCTTCCTATAAATCAACGACCAGGAGGTAAGCTTGCCCATGGACTTTTCCGGCAAGATTGAGCGGTGCCGACTTTCCCCGATCCGCAAATTCTATCCCTATCAGGTGGAATACGATAAAAAGGGTATCAAAATCTACCATCTCAACATAGGCCAGCCCGATATCGAGACGCCGCCCGCCTACTTCGAGGCGATCCGCAATTTTGAGCAGCCCGTGCTCGAATATGCCCCCAGCCCCGGCATCCCTGCGCTGATCCAGGCGACAAGGGATTACTTTGCCCGCATCGGCATCGCTTATGAAACGGAGGATATCCTCATCACCACGGGCGGAAGCGAGGCGCTGCAGATCGTATGCACCTGCATCCTCGATGAAGGCGACGAAGTTATCATCCCCGAGCCCTTCTACCCCAACTACAACACCTTCGTCAACTGTACCGGCGCCAAGATCGTACCTATCCACACCACCCCCGAGGAAGGCTATCACTTTGCCTCCCGCGAAAAGATTGAGCCGCTGATCACCGCCAGGACCAAGGCCATCATAATCACCAACCCGGGCAACCCCACGGGCGTGGTACTCACCCCCGGAGAAATGCGCCTTATGGCGGATATCGCCAAAGCGCACAATCTCTTCCTCATTGGCGACGAGGTCTACCGCGAGTTCGTTTACGGTGGCGAGCAGCTCCAAAGCATTGGCCAATATGCGGATATTGCTGAGAACGCCGTTATCATTGATTCCGTATCCAAGCGCTTCAGCGCCTGCGGTGCGCGTATCGGCGCGATCATCACCAAAAATCAAGAGCTGCTGCTGCACGCGCTAAAGATCTGCCAAGCCCGCCTTTCCGTGGCTACGCTTGATCAGCTCGCCTCCGCCGCCCTCTACGAGGTGGATCGCACCTATTTCGACGCGGTGCGCACGGAATATAAAAACCGCCGCGATACCATCTATCGCAAGCTGCTGGAGATCCCCGGCGTGGTCTGCAAAGAGCCCCAGGGCGCTTTCTACCTTATGGCCAAGCTGCCGGTCGACGATACCGATAAGTTCCAGACCTGGCTGCTCACCGAGTTCCAGGATAATAACGAAACGTTGATGTTTGCCCCTGGCGCCGGCTTCTACAGCGCCCCAGGCATGGGTGTGGATGAAGTCCGCTTCGCCTACGTGCTCAACTGCCAGGATCTCGAGCGCTCCATGGATCTGCTCAAGATGGGCATCGCCCAATACAACGCCCGTTAAACTACAAATGACCAAGGTTCGGGCTTCTTCGGAAGCGGATCGTGGTTCAAAAGGGAAGGGACGGTTTACACCGTCCCTTCTCGATTTTTTAAGGCAGGCCGCCACATCCCTTCTGGATACCCCCTAGGGATGGGAATCTCTGGCGTGGCAACTCTCCTAGGAGGGATGGCGCGGAGCGCCGGGGTGGTCGTGTAGAGCCCATGGTTTGCAGTACGCTTCCCTACGGTAACCATAAGGCAGGGTCCATATACCGCTATAACGCCCACACACCGCTGGAGCCAAAGATATCCGCAGCCTGCACGGCATAGGCCGGGGCTGCAAGGGCGCGGCCCGGCGTGGGCTCGAGGTCGTAGGCCAGGGGGTGGAAGATTCCCTCCCGCACCTCGCCCAGGGCCAGGTAAGCAAGGCCCCCTTCGCGGGGCGAAACGCGCACCTCCCGGTCCCGCCGCTCAATCGTCAGCGCAGGCGCGGGGAGCTCCGGGGGCTGAAGGCTGTAGCTGAGCAACGCCTCGCCCGGCCGGGAGAAAAGGTCGATCTCCTGCTGGGCCAGGAGCAGTCTTTTTCGCAGCACCAGCAGAGACACGGGCGAAGCATCGACCGCTACGAAGGGCCGCCCCAAGCGGGCGGCTGCGGCTGCGGTGGTGCCGCTGCCCGAGAAGAGATCCATCACCAGATCGCCCGGCCTGCTGGAGGCCTTGATGATGCGCGCAAGCAGCGCCTCGGGCTTTTGGGTGCTGTAGCCTGTGCGCTCCGGATCCCGCTGGTGCAGGTGCTCGATATCGTCCCATACATCTCCAGGGTAGATGAGCTCATCCTCATGGTAGATATATTCCCTGCCCCCGGCACGGATGGAATAGCTGATCTTACCCTCCGCATCCACCAGGCGCTTCATGTGGTTGCGCCGCTGTGGCCCGCGCGGCTTGCCCACGGCGCGGATATCGAAATACATGCTCTTGCTTTTGCGGTAGAGCAGGATGTTATCATGCTTGCGGGAAAAATGGCGGGTGGAGCGCCCCCCCGAACGATAAGCCCAGATGATCTCGTTAACAAAATTCGCCGGCCCGAAAATCTCATCCAGCAGCAGCCGCAAATGGGCGCTCATGCGGTGGTCGATGTGCAGGTATAGGCATCCCGTGGGCGCAAGCAGGACATGGCACAACGCCAGCACCTGCCGCATCATGAACAGGTAATCCGCCTGGCCCAAATCGTCCGCATAGGCGGGAACCTGGATCTTCTCCCTGCCCTGCCCCAGGCGGGCGGTAAAGGTATCCCCCGTGCCAAAGGGCGGATCCAGGTAGATCAGCTGCGCCCGGCCCGCATAATCGCCAAGCAGCGCCTCAGCCGCATCCTGCGCCCGCTCGAGCAGGAAGCGACCACTGCCCACCACCGTCAGCCTTTCTCCCAAACAGGGTATGCGATCCATGCGTTCCTCCTTCTCCGCCCGCGTAAACCGGCCAAGCGGGAAGCAAAGCTCCCCGCCAAAGCGTATTTCAAAAAACTTGGGCAAGAAAACCCGATGCGAGCGCACCGGGGCCGCATCATTCCGTATCGTATTTGAGGTGGGCGTTTGTCACGTGCTTTTCCATGGCGGCTTTGGCTTCCGCCGGCCTGCGGCCTTCCAGCGCCTGGAAGATCGCCCTGTGCTCCAGCAGGGAATCATGGGGCCGATCCGGGCTGGTGAGGCTGGATCTGCGGGCTCTGCGGGCATTTTGATGCAGGGAGGCGAGCACATGCTTGAGCATGCGGCTGTTGGCGGCGCTGTAGAGCACGTCGTGGAATTCGGTATCCAGCCGGGCCAACTGGGCCACATCGTTGCGACGGGTATACATCTCCATCAATTCCAGCGTTTCGGCCAGCTTATCCAATTGATCCGGCTCGATGCGCTCGGCTGCCCACCAGGCCGCCTGGCCTTCGAGCAAGAGGCGGATGGTATAGATGTCGTTTAAATCGTCGTCGCTGATACCCTGCACCAGCATGCCCCGGTTAGGGATACTCAGCACAAGGCCCTCCAGCTCCAGCTGCTTAAGCGCCTCCCGAATGGGCGTGCGGCTCACTTCCAGCTCGTCGGCCAGCCTGGTTTCAACCAGATAGTCGCCGATCTTATAGCTGCCGTCCAGAATGCCGTCCCGTATATGGTTATATACCTTAGTAGTCAGCGATTGTTTATCGCTCATATCAAAAAACATACGAACGTTCTGCTCCTATGCATACTTATAGTGTCTATTGATATTGTAGTCCATCCCCTACTATGTTGCAAGAAAAAGATGCGCGCTACGCATACTGATAGATATCACCCGCAAAGGAAGTCGCCATGAAACGTAGCCTTGTTTTGCTTTATGCAGCCTTCGCCTTTCTTTTTTGCGCCTGCGCAGCCCCCGCCTACGGCAGCCTTGCCGAGGCGGCGGAAAGTGGTGCGCGCCTGGGTGAGAACATCCGCATAGACGGGGTGGACGTATCCGGCCTCACGCCTGGCGATGCTAAGGCTTTGCTGGATGAAGCCCATCAGACCGCGCTTTCCGCCCAAAGCTATCATATTTTGGCAAGCGAGGGAACCCTGGATATCCCCGCAGCCAGCCTGCCCATTGCCTTCGATACGGAGGCCGTGCTGCTTCGCGCCCTTGCCCTGCCCCGCTACGCCCTGCCGAGCGAGGCACGCTCTCTTTCCTGCACCCCCTATGCGGAGCTTGAGCCCCTCCGGGCCGCTCTCAGCCTGCACACCGCATCCCTGAACGTGCAGCCGCTGGACGCGACCGCTTCCTATGATCCCGCGGTGGAGGACCGCTTTATCATTACAGAGGATGCCGCGGGCCGCCAGGCGGATGTGCACGGCCTCGCGCAGGCTTTGCAGGGCCGCATCCAATCCGGCGATACCGCGCCGCTGGAGGCCGCTTTCTTGCCGCTGCTCCCCGCCTATACGGCGGATCAGGCCCGGCTGGATACGCAGCTTGTTTCGAAATTCTCCACCTCCTTTGCGGGCAGCACCTATGGCGTGAAGGATCGGGTGTTCAACATCAAAAAAGCCGCCTCGATCATCGACGGTACCCTCCTGGCCCCAGGCGAGGAATTCGATATGAACGCCGCGCTGGGGCCACGCAATGAGGAAGGCGGCTGGAAGATCGCCACGGGCATCTTCGACGGGGCCTATGTGCAGGAATACGGCGGCGGCGTCTGCCAGGTATCCACCACCCTCTACAACGCCGTGCTGATGGCCGATCTCACCGTGATCGAACGCTACCATCATTCCTGGCCGCTAGGTTACGTGGCCGCCGGGCGGGACGCCACCATCAGCACCGGTGGGCCCAACTTCCGATTTATGAACAGCTCGGAAGTGCCCGTCGTAATCTCTGCAACAGCGGATACCAAGGCAAAAACCATCACCGTACGCCTCTATGGCCGGCCCCTGCCCGAGGGGATGACCATTTCCCTCAAATCTAAAAAAACCGCCACGCTGGCGGATTTGGGTACGGAGTACACGATAGACCTTGCCCTTGCCCCGGGCCAAACGGAGGAGGTACGCAAAAGCCGCCGCGGCTGTATCGCCGTAACTTGGAAGGAATACTACAGCGCCGAGGGCGAGTTCATCCGCAAGGAGCAGGTCACGGAGGATAAATACCGCTCCATCAAAGGGCTGATCAAGGTTTCCGGGCAGCAAGTTTTCCCCCAGGAATACATCGGCGCGGCGCAATGAATACGCCGCGCCCAGCGTGTCAAAAAAGTGGCTATGGCCACTTTTTTGAGTTTACAGGGTTT
>DHOI01000144.1:0-2286 GCA_002409725.1 Christensenella sp. UBA5394 | reverse complement strand
AACCCCTAAGGGCTTTTTTGACAGCCTGAGCGCGGCGCAATGAATGCGCCGCGCCCTATGGTTTGTTTCAATCAATTTTCTTCTTCTACGGATTCGATGTATTCCGCCAGGGCCTTTCATGCCGGGCAGAGGGCCAAGGGCCCTTCCCCTTCATGGATGTCGCATACTCGCACAGGGCCGTTATTCCTCATAGAGGTTATTCTGGTTCATTTTGTAGCAGAGGCAGAGCAGGCTGTCCGTCATATGCAGGTTTTCCACCGGCACCTCTACCTCGGTCAGATCCATGGGCGCAAAATTCCAAATGCCGCGAACGCCCGCAGCCTGCATACGGTCTGCGATATTCTGGGCCGCGCTACGCCGGGCGGCGATGATGCCGATGCTGATCCCATTCTTTTTGATGTAAGTTTCCAGCTCGTCCGTATGCAGCACGGGTTTTCCGTTGATGGAGCTGCCGATAAGGGCTGGATCAATGTCGAACAGCGCCTCGATAGCGATAGAGTCCCGCTCGAAGCCCTCGAAATTGGCCAGCGCCGTGCCGATGTTGCCGGCGCCCACCACCACGGCCCTGTAGGGCTGGTTGAGGGAGAGAATATTCTTGATTTCGGATAGGAGCGTGCTCACGTTATAGCCATAGCCCTGTTGGCCAAAGCCGCCGAAGCAATTGAAATCCTGGCGCACCTGCGATGCGTTGAGCCGCATCTGCTGGGCTAGCTTGCCGGAGGAAATGCGCTCCACCCCCGTTTTTTGAAGGATCAGGAGATGCCTATAATACTTTGGCAGCCTGCGGATAACGGCTTCAGATACCTTGCGAACCTCCATATATACCTCCAGATTCATTATTTCGCGTGTAACAGATGTAAGCTTTTGTTCACTAAAGATTTCACAATAATTAAATTATATCGTTCCGTTTCATTTTTCGCAATGGCAACTTTTTCTCTTTGCGTTATCCTTCCGCCTGCCCGTCTAGCACGAAGAGAGCGGAGCCATCCGTTTCCTGCCAGGTTCCACTCACGCCGCCGTGGGCCGCGCCCAGCTCGATGTGCAGCATGGCGATGCCCAAATCCACCCCGCCGTAGCCGAAGTTGCTGCCGGTCTGGATCAGCTCAATGCCCTTTTCGCTTGGCAAAAAGCGCCAGGGTTGCTTGTTGACCGCGCTGGGAGCGAGGCGTGCACACGAAAGGGCGCACTGCTGCCATTCAGGCAGGGCCTGGAGCTCCTCCTGCGAGAGGCCCGTCAGCTCCTCCAGGCTTTTACGGGGGCGACCCATATAGCTCTCCGCGGCAACGCCCAGCGGGGTCACCGCCACGATACGCTCCCCTTCCTCTAAGGGAACAAGGCTTTGCGCGAGCTTCTTTTTGTAGCTCACGCCCACCCAGCAGGTGCCGATGCCCAGGGCCGTGGCCTCCAAAATGAAAGCCTCGCCCATATAGCCCAGGCTGTGGGGGCTTGCATCGGCCTTGGCCACAAAGGCGGCGAAGCGCTTCGTGCCCGCGATCTTGCCATACCAGAGGAACATGGGCTTGAAGAGCCGCTCATCCTGGCCCAAAACGATGCGCACGCCCCTGCCGCTGATGCGCGCCGCCGCTTCTTCCAGCGCGGCCAGTTCCTCCTCGCCCGGCTCCGCCTGGTAGCGGCGCACGGAAAAGCGCGCCTGGGTGGCGCTATGCCAGCGTTCCATGTTAAATGTCATGGTTATACCCCCAATATTTTTTTAAGGTACTGCCCGGTATAGCTTTCTGCGCAGGCCGCCACCTGCTCCGGCGTGCCCTGGGCCACGATCAGACCCCCCCGGTCCCCGCCCTCGGGGCCCAGGTCGATGATATGGTCTGCTGTTTTGATCACATCCAAATTGTGCTCGATCACTAGCACCGTACTGCCGTTCTCCACCAAGCGCTTCAGGATATCCAGCAGCTTTTCCACATCCGCCACGTGCAGGCCCGTGGTCGGCTCATCCAGCACATACATGGTGCGGCCGGTATCGCGCCTGGATAGCTCCGTGGCCAGCTTCACGCGCTGGGCCTCGCCGCCCGAAAGGGTGGTGGAAGGCTGGCCCAGGCGCACATAGCCCAGGCCCACGTCATAGAGCGTTTGCAGCTTACGCTTGACCTTAGGCAGGGCGGAAAAGAAGGAGAGCGCTTCCTCTACGGTCATATCCAGCACATCGGCAATGGATTTGCCCTTATACTTGACTTCCAGCGTTTCTCTATTATAGCGCTTGCCCTTGCAAATCTCGCAGGGCACGTAGATATCGGGCAAAAAGTGCATCTCGATCTTGATGATGCCGTC
>DHOI01000032.1:6678-9276 GCA_002409725.1 Christensenella sp. UBA5394 | reverse complement strand
GCCCTATGATGGGGAGCGCAAGCCCTATAGCCGGGACGGCGGAGACCGCAAACCGTATGACGGCGAGCGCAAGCCCTATTATAAAGGCGATGGTGAGCGCAAGCCCTATGATGGGGACCGCAAGCCGTATAACCGGGACAGCGGGGATCGCAAACCCTACTATAAGGACGTTTATAAAGCCGACCGTCAGGACAAGCCCTATCGCAGGGATGACGAGGGCAATGCCGATAAGGGCTATAAAAAGGGCTACCCCAGGCCCGCTCGAGAGGCAGAGCCCCAGTCTGTCCCGCAGGCCGCGCCGCTGGCGGACGAGCTACCCTACCTCGTCATGGGCCGCAACGCCGTAAAGGAAGCCCTGCGCAGCGGCCGCAGCATCGACCGCATATTGGTAAACAAGGAGCAGGACGGCTCCCTGCGGGAGCTGGTGGGCATGGCCCGCGACCGCAACGTGCAACTACGCGAAGTAGATAAGGCCAAGCTGGATGAAATGTGCATGCCCTTCGGCCATGGCAATAAGCCCGGCAACCACCAGGGCATCGTGGCCCAAGTGCCGGGCGTGGAGTATTGCGATATCAGCGATATCCTGGCCGCGGCGAAAGAAAAGGGTGAGCCGCCTTTCATCATCCTGCTCGACGGCGTGGAGGATCCGCATAACCTGGGCTCCATCTTGCGCAGCGCGGAATGCGCAGGCGCGCATGGGGTCATCATCCCCAAGCGCCGCAGCGCCGGGGTCACGGCCGCAGTTTGCAAGGCTTCAGCCGGGGCTGTGGAATATATCAAAGTGGCACGGGTGAGCAACCTGGTTGGCGCGATGGAGCGGATCAAGGATGAGGGCGTTTGGCTTTTCGGCGCGGATATGGCAGGCAAGCCCATGGCCGAGGCGGATATGAAGGGCGCTGTCGGCCTGGTCATTGGCGGCGAGGGCAATGGCCTGAGCCAGCTGGTGCGGGAGAAGTGCGATTTCCTGGCATCCATCCCCATGTTCGGCCATCTGGATTCCCTCAACGCGGCTGTAGCCGCGGCCATCCTCATGTTTGAAAAGAAAAGGCAAGGCTAGCGCATGGAAGCCCTCTCTCAATTGCCCGATGAAACACTGGCCCTTCGGGCCCAGGCCGGGGAGCCGGATGCGGCGGAGCTGCTTTGCGAGCGTTATAAGGATATGGTTCGCATGATGGCCCGGCCCTATTTCCTCCTGGGCGGAGATCGGGACGACCTTTTGCAGGAGGGCATGATCGGCCTCTATAAGGCCATACAGCACTACAAGGCCGGGCATAACGCCGCCTTCCGCTCCTTTGCGGAGCTGTGCGTGGGCCGCCAGATCATCAGCGCCATCACCATGGCCGCGCGCAACAAGCACCAGCCGCTCAACAGCTATATTTCCCTTTATGGCGACCCTGCCGGCCTTTCAGAGGGCGGCCCCGAGCTGATCGACTTGCTCAAGCTCCCGACGGCCGAAGACCCGGAGGAGGCCCTCCTGCATAAGGAGGCGGAGCTCGATATGCGCCGCAAGCTGGATGAGCTGCTCTCCCCCTTTGAGAAGCAGGTGGTCGACCTCTTCCTCAGCGGCCTGAGCTACCAGCAGATCGGCGAGGCCCTCTCCTGCGGCCGAAAGAGCGTGGATAACGCCCTGCAACGGGTGAAAAAAAAGCTGGAGGCTTGACCAAGCTTAATGCATAGCCAAAGGCCCCGGGGAAACCCCGGGGCCTTTGGTATGTTCGCTTTTCTCTTACGTAGCAGGCGTAGCCGAAGCGCCGTAGAGGGTGCTTACGGGGTTTACCTGCTTGAGGAAGAAGTACAGGCGGGACTGGGCGTTCTTAACATCGCTGTCGGAGTTATCGCCGCAGGTGTAGATGGTCATGAACTGATCCTTTGGGGTGGCGGTCACGCCGAAGTCATAATCGCTGCGCCCAATTTGATAGTCGATCCATTTCTTGATTTCCGCCTCGCCGGTAGGGCCATAATAGGTGCTCTGCTCCGTATACCAAGTGTTGTAAACCAGGGTTTTGCCGGATTCCTTGGCGTCCGTTTCATACATGGCGAAGATCTCCCATTGTGCATCTATGCCGAAGGCGGAGACATCCCAGATGCGGCCTTCCGGCGTAGAAAAATCGGGCAGGGCGGCCTTATCCAGCACGGCGTTGCACTTTTTATAAGCGCAGTTGGTTTTGCCCATATTCACTTCCTGCACATGGTGCAGCTCGTGGAACATGGTTTTGCTCACGCGGGAGTTGTGCGCGGTGATGACGATATTCTGCGTGAGGGCGCTGTAATGGGAATAGACCGCGCCGGACTCGACCTCTTTCTTTTCTTCGTTGTGGTTGGCGTAGTACCACTTATCGCCGTACATGATAGCCTTATCGATGTTGGTGCCGGGAATGGCGATCCAACCGATGGCGTCGNNNNAACATGGTTTTGCTCACGCGGGCGTTATGCGCGGTGATTACGATATTCTGGGTAAGCTTGCCTTCGTGGGTATAGATCGCGCCGGACTCGATCCCTTTCTTCTCCTCGTTATGGCTGGCGTAAAACCAACCGTCGGCATACAGGATGCCCTTATCGATGTTGGTGCCGGGGATGGCGATCCAACCGATGGCGTCG
>DHOI01000032.1:5353-6648 GCA_002409725.1 Christensenella sp. UBA5394 | reverse complement strand
GGCTCCACCGTGGGGGCGGCGCTGGGGGTGGTAGCGGCAGGGGCCTGTGTGGCCGTGGGCATTTCAATAACTACCTGCTCGGCTTCACTGTCGCCACAACCGACGGCCAGCAGGGCCACCAGGGCAAGCAGGATGGCAATGATCTTTTTCTGCATTGTATTTCCTCCTGTTAAAGGCAATTGAATTTGGGTATTTTTCTACCGTGTATCATATCATAAAAGGCCGCGCCTTTAAAAGGCGAACCGGGCTTTTTCATAATATGTTCATATTTTTCCAGCTGGCGCAGCCTATTTGGCCTGGGGCTTCATGGTGGGAAAGAGCAAAACATCCCGAATGGTGGCGCTATCTGTCAACAGCATCACCAGCCTGTCGATGCCGATGCCGATGCCGCCGGTGGGGGGCATGCCGTATTCCAGCGCCGTGCAGAAATCCTCGTCGATCATCATGGCCTCGTCGTCGCCCTTGGCCCGCTCCTGCGCCTGCTGCACAAAGCGTTCGCGCTGGTCGATGGGGTCGTTGAGCTCGCTGAAGGCGTTGGCGTATTCGTGCCCGGCGATGAACAGCTCGAAGCGTTCCGTTACATACGGCGCGCCCGGCTTGCGCTTGGAAAGCGGGGATATTTCGACCGGGTAGTCGATGATAAAGGTGGGCTGGATCAGGTTGTCTTCCACAAAAGCCTCGAAGGCTTCGGCCAATACCTTGCCCCGGGTGGCCGCCTTATCCTCAATTTCAAGGCCCAGGGATTTGGCCAGGGCGTGGGCTTCTTCATCGCTTGCGCAGGCGTAGAAATCCGCACCGGTCTTTTGCCTCACAGCCTCGTTCATGGAAATGCGGGCAAAGGGGGCCGTGAGGTCGATCTCGTTGCCCTGGTAGGTGATGCGGGTATCGCCGTTGACTACCTTGCAGCAATGGGAGATCAGGTCCTCGGAAAGGGCCATCATGCCGTTGTAGTCCGTATAGGCCTGATACAGCTCGATGGTGGTAAATTCGGGGTTGTGCGTAGCGTCCATGCCCTCGTTGCGGAAGATGCGGCCGATCTCGTACACCCGCTCCAAACCGCCCACGATGCACATCTTCAAATGCAGCTCCGTGGCGATGCGCAGGTACATATCGAGATCGAGCGCGTTGTGGTGGGTGGTAAAGGGCCGGGCCGTGGCGCCGCTGGCCGTGGTATTGAGCACCGGCGTCTCCACCTCGATGAAGCCTTGTGCGTTGAGCCGATTGCGAATTTCCGCGATGATGCGGCTGCGCTTGATAAAGGTATCGCGCACCTCGGGATTGACGATAAGGTCGAC
>DHOI01000032.1:2932-5315 GCA_002409725.1 Christensenella sp. UBA5394 | reverse complement strand
CGTGGCGATGCGCAGGTACATATCGAGATCGAGCGCGTTGTGGTGGGTCGTAAAGGGCCGGGCCGTGGCGCCACTGGCCGTGGTATTAAGCACCGGCGTTTCCACCTCGATGAAGCCTTGCGCGTTGAGCCGATTGCGAATTTCCGCGATGATGCGGCTGCGCTTGATAAAGGTATCGCGCACCTCGGGATTGACGATAAGGTCGACAAAGCGCTGGCGGTAACGCAGCTCCGGGTCCTTGAGGCCGTGGAATTTTTCGGGCAGGGGCCGCAGGGATTTCGAGAGCAGGGTGATGGAGACGGCGTGGATGGAGACCTCGCCTGTGCGCGTCTTGAACACGGTGCCCACAACGCCCAGGATATCGCCGATGTCATAGGCTTTGAAGGCGGCGTAGGCTTCTTCGCCCAGGTCGTCCCGCCGGGCGTAGATCTGGATGCCGCCCTTGTAATCCAGCAGATGCGCAAAGCTGGCCTTGCCCATGATGCGCTTGGAAAGCATGCGCCCCGCAATGGAGACCGTTTGACTTTCCAGCTCGTCAAAACGCTCGATCACATCGCTGCTGTAATGCTGTTGGTCAAAGCGCACCTGCTCGAAGGGATCCTGCCCTGCTTCTTGCATAGCCTTGAGCTTATCCAGGCGTATCTGTAAAAGCTCGGAAAGCTCCTCTTGCGTCAGCTCCTGCTGCGTAGGTGCGTTGCTGCTATTTTCTTCCATGGTGTATCCTTTCAGATTGCGTGCTATTTGCCAATGGCCGCCACCCGCAGCCGTACCATGCCGCCGGGGGCCTGGATCTCTACCAGTTCGCCCAGCTTATGGCCCAAAAGGCCCGCGCCCACGGGGGATTCGTTGGAGATGCGGTTCTCTCGGGGGTCGCTCTCCGCGCTGCCCACAATCTGGAAGCTCATTTCTTTTTTGATATCCAGGTTTTCTACCGTAACGGTCGCACCCACGCTGATGGTATCCGTGTCGATATGCTCCTCGTCGATAAGCAGCACGTTTCGCAGCATGGTCTCGATCTCTACGATCTCATATTCGATACGGGCCTGTTCGATCTTGGCCGCGTCATATTCCGCATTTTCGCTCAGGTCGCCAAAGGAGCGGGCCACCTTGATTTGCTCCGCGATCTCGCTGCGGGCCGTGGTCTTGAGGTACTCCAGCCGATCCTCATACTTTGCGACGCCTTCCGCTGTAAGACGTACTTCTGCCATCACTTTTTTCCTCCATTCACACAAGTATAGACATTATAATGAAATGCCTACCTAAAGTCAAGAAATGCCTGTGGGATAGGGCAAAAACAGGGTTTGACAAGACCCGCGCCCCGGCCGTAAACTGAGGCCTGGCCATGCGCCCCATTCCCCAATTTTCCCACAAAGGAGCCCCGCCATGCCAGCTAGAGAAGAATGCCTCCTGTGCCACGCGCCCCTCGTTTACCTGCCAAAGCAGGAGGAGATGGCCTGCGCCCTCTGCGGCGGCCTTTACCCGAGCAATGCCAGGTGCGAGCAGGGCCACTACGTTTGCCGTGCCAGCCACCGGAAGCAGCGCCTCGCCGCCATCTGGCGAATATGCCTGGCTACTACTTCCAAAAACCCCTTGGCGATTGCCCGGGAAATCATGGAGGATCCCTTCATATATATGCATGGCCCGGAGCATCATGTGCTGGTTGGCTCCTGCCTGCTGGCCGCCTGCCGCAATGCCGGCCGCGAATTGAATCTGCCGGAGGCCCTTTCTGAAATGGAGCGTCGGGGCGGCCAGGTGCCGAACGGCATATGCGCCGCAACGCCCAACGCCTGGGCAAGCGCTGCCCTTACTGCGCGGGCTAATCTTCCGCTCGCTCCAATAAAGCGAGCATTTCTTCCAGCGTAGCAGCCTCGTTCGCCTTGGCCCGAAGGGTCGCCGCGCCCCGCACGCCTTTGAGATACCAAGCCACGTGCTTGCGCATTTCGATCACAGCGCTCTGGCCTTTGTGCGCTACCGCCCGCTGGAGGTGTAGCCGGGCCATGGCCAGCCGCTGTGCTTCCCCGGGCTGTGTATAAGCCTCGCCCGCCAGCGCCGCCTTGATCTCCGCAAAAATAAAGGGGTTGCCCTGCGCGCCCCGGGCCACCATAATGCCGTCGCAGCCCGTATGCGCCCGCAGGGCCAGCGCGTCCGCCCCGGTAAACACATCGCCATTGCCGATCACCGGGATTGAGAGCGCTGCCTTCACCTCGCCAATAATATCCCAATCTGCCCTGCCGCTATACATCTGCGCACGTGTACGGCCATGGATGGTTACCATGGCCGCGCCGCTGTTTTCTGCCACGCGGCCGAATTCCAAGGCGTTTACATGGCTTTCATCAAAGCCCTTGCGGAATTTCACCGTTACCGGCAGCGTGCTGGCCTTGGC
>DHOI01000032.1:0-2680 GCA_002409725.1 Christensenella sp. UBA5394 | reverse complement strand
ATCTTGGGCGCGGGGCAGCCCATGTTGATATCGATCAGGGCCAGCTCGCCCACGCTGTCTTCGCAGAGTCTGCGGGCAATCTCGGCCATCAGCTCGGGCTCCCTGCCGAATATCTGCACGCCGCAGGGCCGCTCGAGGGGATCCGTTTCCAGCAGGGCCGCGCTGCCCGCGCCACCATAAAAAAGGCCCTTGGCGCTCACCATTTCCGTATAGGTAAAATCGCACCCCAGCTCTTTGCACAGGGCGCGATAGGAAAGATCCGTCACCCCGGCCATGGGGGCGAGCAGGATTGGGAAATCCGGCAGAAACGACAGCATCATATCAGGATGCGGGCAGCAGGCTCATATCCGGCGTGGGCTTCACCGCCTGCGCCGGGTTTTCTTCCAGCAGGATGATATCGCTGATGTACCAGCGCTCATCAATCCGCTTGAGCTTTACGCTGTAGCGCATGGGCGTCCAGGCCGGGGGCTTTTCATCCTCGGGCGTGCCGTCGTTGGGCGTGCCCGAAAGGGAGAGCATCCGCTCCGTAACCTTCATCGAGGCGGAGGTATCCCAGGGCAGCACCATCAGGCTGCTCACATCCAGCTTATAGATGAAATTGGTAATGGTAAAGCCGCTGTAGGCACCATCATACAGCGCGGCGTCCTTGGCCACGAAATCCTCTGTAAAATATTCCGTCAGCTCGTTCACAGAGCCTCCTTCTAAAATACAGGCCGCCCGCTTCTCCATGCCCTCGCTCACCAGGATATAGATATTGCTCACGTGCATGGCGCCGATGAACACATATAACGCGGCTACCACCAGCGCCACGATGACCAGCAGCGTGCGCAGCACATACCATATGGATTTGCGGGCTACCGAGTATTGATTGCGGGCCATGGCCACACTCCTTCTCGTTTTCTCCCCAGTATCATAGCACAGCCTATCCCCCCTTTGCAAATGGTGTTGCACGCAGGGCAGGCTGCATAGATGGCATCGTGCCCTAAGGGGGTTTGGGTAGGTCCCTTACGAGCGCCGAAAGGCAAAAAGCGGCCGAAGCCGCTTTTTGGAAAGGTTGCAAGACCTTATTTGATCTCCATCTCGGCGCCGACTTCCTTGAAAGTGGCAACGATCTTCTCGGCCTCGTCCTTCGGCACGCCTTCCTTGACGGGCTTGGGAGCGCCATCCACCAGGTCCTTAGCTTCCTTGAGGCCCAGGCCGGTCAGCTCACGTACGGCCTTGATGACCTTGATCTTCTCCGGGCCTACGGCCTTGAGGATTACGTCGAACTCGGTCTTCTCTTCTACGGCTTCGGCAGCGCCGGCGGGGGCGGCCACGGCCACAGCGGTGGCTGCGGCGGATACGCCGAACTCTTCCTCAACGGCCTTGACCAGCTCGGCCAGCTCGAGGACGGTCATGCTCTTGATCTCTTCGATGAATTGCTCTTTATTGAATGCCATGGTAATATCCTCCTATTCGTATATTGGGTTGGGATTAAGCGATTAAGCTTCCGCGGCCGCGCCGCCGTTCTTCTTGGCGACCTGATCCAAGGCAATGGCCAGGCCGGAGATGGGGGACATCATGCTGCCCAAGAGCCGCGCGATAAGCACTTCCCGGGAAGGCAGATCCGCCAAGGTGTTCATAGCCGTGGCGTCGGACACCACGCCGTTGATGAGACCGCCCTTGATCTCGCACTTTTTGTACTTCTTGACGCTTTCTTTGAGGATCTTGGCCGGAGCCACGGCATCCTCATAGCTGAAGGCAAAGGCGGAAGGGCCTTTGAGGTAGCTGAGGAACTGTTCGTCCACCCCATCCGCCGCGGCGGCGCGCTCGACGATTGCGTTCTTTAGCACCAGGTATTCCACGCCCTGCTTGCGCATTTCAGCGCGCAGCTCGGTAACTTGGGCTACGGTAAGGCCGCGGTAATCAAATACTACAACGCTCTGCGCCTTTTGCAGCTTTTCCTGGACTACGGCAACCTGCTCGGCCTTCATCTCGATGTTCTTGATGTTTGCCATTTGGTTGTTTCACCTCCTTGCGAAAAATAAAACGGCTCTTTGCACAAAGACAAAGAGCCGAGATACACCATAATCGGTTCTCTCATGCGCCTCGGCAGGATTTACGCCCTATAAGGGGCCACCGGCTGTCTTTGGCAAAAAATTTGCTTCCACGGGGCAGTATAGCAGACCGCCCCGCGGTTGTCAACTGGAAATGTTAGAACTTGAGCGCGTTGAACTTCACGCCCGGGCCCATGGTGCTGGAAATCACCAGGCTCTTGATGTAAGTGCCCTTGGAGGCTGCGGGCTTGGCCTTGATGATGGCATCCATCAAGGTGTTGAGGTTTTCCTCCAGCTTATCCACGCCGAAGGAAGCCTTGCCCACGGGCACGTGCACGATGGAAGTTTTATCCACGCGATATTCGACCTTACCGGCCTTTATCTCGGAGATAGCCTTGGCCACATCCATGGTCACGGTGCCGCTCTTGGGGTTGGGCATGAGGCCCTTGGGGCCCAATACGCGGGCGATGCGGCCCACCAGGCCCATCATATCCGGGGTGGCTACGGCCACGTCAAAGTCGAACCAGTTCTCGGTTTGGATCTTTTTGATGAGATCCTCGTCGCCTACGTAATCCGCGCCGGCAGCAGTGGCCTCGGTGGCCTTTTCGCCCTTAGCGAAAACCAGCACGCGCACCTTTTTGCCG
>DHOI01000124.1:20122-22187 GCA_002409725.1 Christensenella sp. UBA5394 | reverse complement strand
GAATGGCTGATCCGTGAGGGATATATCGGTATCGATCTGGGCGAAGATCACGTTCTCGCCGGGCTCCAAATGCAACACATACTGCCCATCCCGCGTTTGCGCGCGGGCTTTGGCCAGCTCCGCCCCCTCTTCATCCGTAAAGACCACATCCAGGGCGCAGATCAAGGTTTCGGGGTAGGCGTTCACTACCACGGCGTCGAGGAAGGTATCCTCCGCCTGCTCGTAGACCTGGATGTTCTCAAAGGTGAGGTAGCGCTGGAAGTGAGCCGCGCCGGAAACATACTCGCCCAAGGCATCGTAGAGGGTATCCACCCCGGCGATGGGTGCGTGGCTCTGTGTGGGCACAGGGGCAAACGTGGCTTCGGGCGTAGGCGTAGGGGCAGGCGTGGGCGTAGATTCCGGCGCAAGGGTGCTTTCGGGCCGCAGCACGGCGGAGGTATCCACCACGCAGCCCGAAAGGCATAGGCACAGGGCGGCAATCAGCGGAAAAAGCCGTTTATACGCCGTGGTATTCATCGTCTTTTTTCGCATTCTCTTTGATCAGCCGCTGCTTAAGGTCATAGAGCTTGTCTGAAATATCCACCTTATAAGCCTGGGGGTTGAGCATGCGCTTGTATTCCGCCCAGAAGGTATCCATCTCCTGCCGGTTATATTCCCGCGTCGCGTATACATCCGGGCATTCATATACCTGTTTGCCGCCAATGAACAGGGGCACCAGCAGCTCGCGAGTGGTGAAATTGGTGAGGACGGTGGTTCTATAGGGCTGCTCGGGGTGGTAAATGCGCAGGGGCTTGCTTTCATCCACGGTCTCTTCGTCGAGCATGATGAGATCGGCCAGGGCTTTGCCCGTGCTCTTGGAATAGAACCTGACCACCTTTTTATAGCCGGGGTTGGTGAGCTTGGCCGCGTTATCGCTCAGCTTGATCTTAGGGATGATCTCCCCGTTCACCACCTCGGCGGCCAGCTTGTAGACCCCGCCCAGGGCGGGCCAATCCGCGCTGGTAATCAGGCGCGTGCCCACGCCCCATACGTCGATCCTGGCGCCTTGGGTCTTAAGGTCTTGGATGACGTATTCGTCAAGGTCGCTGCTGGCGAAGATTTTTACGTTGGGATAGCCGGCCTCATCCAGCATGACGCGCGCCTTTTTGGAAAGGTAGGCCAAGTCGCCGCTGTCGAGCCGGATGCCGGTGGGCTCGTGGCCTTTGGCGCGCAGTTCGTCAAATACCTTGATGGCGTTGGGTACGCCGCTTCGAAGGGTATCGTACGTATCTACCAGCAACATGCAGGAATCGGGGAAGGTCTGTGCATACGCGCGAAAGGCGGAAATCTCATCCGGAAAACTCATCACCCAGCTGTGGGCATGGGTGCCGCCCACGGCCAGGCCAAACCACTGGCCGGCCAGCACATTGGAGGTGGAAACGCAGCCGCCCACCACGGCGGCCCGTGCCCCGTAAATGCCCGCATCCGGCCCCTGCGCCCGGCGCAGACCAAATTCCAGCACGGCGTCCCCCCGGGCCGCATGCACCACCCGGCTGGCCTTGGTGGCGATCAGCGTTTGGTGGTTGATCAAAGTCAGCAGGGCCGTTTCTACCAGCTGCGCCTCCATGATTGGCGCGCGTACCCGCAAAAGCGGTTCATAGGGGAAGACCAGCGTGCCCTCGGGCATGCCGTAGATCTCGCCGGTGAAGCGTAGCTGCAAGAGCATCTGCAAGAAGTCTTCGTCAAAGAGCTTCAGCGTGCGCAAGTAATCGATATCTTCTTGTGCAAAGTGCAGGTCGTTAATATAATCGATTGCGGACTTCGTGCCGGCCATCACGGTATATTCGCTGTGGGGCCGCGAGGTGCGGAAAAATAGATCAAATACGGCTTCGTTTTGGGTCATGCCGTGCTTGTAATAGCCATACATCATGGTCAGCTGATACAGGTCGGTCATCATGGTCAGGTTTCGCATGTGAACATCTCCCATTTTATTGGTTCCGACTCCCTGCCGGGCTACTCTATCGGATGGCATTTTGGCGGTCATTCCGCCCCGCCCTTTGCCTCGTCGGGCGTCTCCCCTTCGTCG
>DHOI01000124.1:0-19845 GCA_002409725.1 Christensenella sp. UBA5394 | reverse complement strand
AGGGACTCCCCCGCTTCCTCCGCCACGGCCTCCGGCGCGGGCCAGATCAGCCTGCCGAGCCGCTTTTCCTTATTGCGGCGGATGATGAGGAAGGCGGCGATGCACACCACGGCCAGGAAGGCTCCCAGCTGGCTCACGCGCACGCCCTCGGCAAAAAGGCCGCCGGGCTGGAGGAGATAGAGGCTATCCCCCCTTAGGCCCTCTACGAACATGCGTTCAAAGCCATAGAGCAGGGCGTAGGCCCAAAAAGCGTCGCCATCGTGTTTGAACTTTTTGCGGTTGGCCCACAAAAAGATGAAAACCAAAAAGCACCAAGCGGATTCGTAAAAGAAGGTGGCCAGGTGATAGGGATTGGAGCAGAGCTGGCCGTTGAAATAATGCGGGCCGTCGATGCGCACGGTCAACGGGAACCACATGAGGCTGCCGTTGTTCACGGGCAGGCCGAAGGCCTCCTGATTGAAGAAATTGCCCCAGCGGCCGATGGCCTGGGCCAACACCAGCCCCGGCGACACGCAATCCATAATGCGCAGTATACGTACCTTTTTATGGCGGCTGTAGAGCCAAAGGCCCAATAGGCCGCCCAGCAGCGAGCCATAGAACGCCAGCCCGCCCTGCCAGATATAGAGGATTTCAATAGGATGCTGGCCGTAATACTGCCACTCGAAAATCACGTAGTAAAGCCGGGCGCAGATTACGCCCAGAGGGATCATGTAGAGGCAGGCGTCCAATATGGTATCCTGAGGCAGGCGCTTGCGCTTTTCTTCCTTATCGGCAAGCCAAATGGCGATAAGGATGCCTACCGCCATAAGGATGCCGTACCAGTATATATCCCTGCCGAAAAGGGTGAACGCCACCCGGTCTGGGTTGGTCATACAAAAAGCCTCCTGAAAAACAAAGGTCGTATGGCATGCCATACGGCCTTATTATACTCCATTCCTTCCAGTATGGAAAGGGCTATCCTTTTTAAACGGCCGGCCTCAATAGCGCTGGAAGGGCGTAAAATCCTCCCGCTCGTCATATTCAAAGGCCATGGTGCCGCCCCGCATCAGGGCGTGCGAGCCGTATTTTTGCCGCATATCGTCCACGGCCCGGTCAAGACGGCACCGCGCATCCCGCCCCGGCCCGTCGAAGAGGGAGATCTGCTCCGGCGCATCTGTAAAATGCCCCACCCGCATGCCCACTTGGCGCACGGGACCGCCGCCGTAAAGGGCTTCGAGCAGCTGCCGGGCTTTGGCGTAAAGGTCATCCGTCAGGTCGCTGGGGCGCTCCAG
This sequence comes from Christensenella sp. UBA5394, assembly GCA_002409725.1. Classification (GTDB taxonomy): domain Bacteria; phylum Bacillota; class Clostridia; order Christensenellales; family CAG-138; genus Pelethousia. The sequence goes on along the minus strand of DHOI01000124.1, from coordinate 18,574 downwards.
CATGCCCTGCTTGCCCGCGCCGTGCAAATCCGCATAGCGAATATGCACGCCCACCAGCGAAGCCCTTAGGCCCATCTCCCTAAGGCGTGCCGCCACCCGCTCCGTTTGATACAGCAGCGCTCGGCACACGGCCGAAAGGCCGTAGGCATCCTCGGCCAGGGTGGCGGCATGGCCGATGCCCTTTTGAGGCTCGTGCTCGTAGGCGATACGTCGTTCGTCCATGCCGTTGGCAAAGAGCCAGAGCTGATGGCCCCCTTTGCCGAACCTGGCGGTGAGCAGCCGCTCCTGCGTTTTGGCCAGGCGCTCGATGGTGCAAATGCCCATCTCCCGCAGCTTACGCCCGGTGGCCCGGCCCACGAATTGCAGCTCCTCCACGGGCTTGGGCCAGATACAGGATCGCCAGGCTTCCTCATCCAGCACCGTTACTTCATCCGGCTTTTTATGGTCGCTACCCATTTTGGCCTTGATGAGGGTATCCCCCACCCCCACGGATACGGTAAGGCCCAGCTCCCGCTTCACCCGGCCGCGGATAGCTTGGGCCACCTGATCGGCCGGACCGAAGATATGCTCGCAGCCGCCATAATCAAGATACGCCTCGTCTATGCCATAGCGCATCACCAGGGGGGAGTAGCTCTCGATAATCGCCATAAAGGCTTCCGAAAGCTGCATATAGCGTTTGTAATCCGTGCCCATGACGATAGCCTGCGGGCACAGCAAGCGGGCCTCGTACAGGGGCATGCCCGCGTGCACGCCCAGCCTTTTTACAGGGTAAGTCGCCGCCAGCACCACGCCGCACCGCTTGGCCGGGTCGCCGGAGACGATCAACGGCGTTTGCGACGTATAGCGACCCCCGCTATCCAGCGCCGCTACGCTTGCATAAAAGCAATTCAAATCCACATGTAGGATCATAATGCCCCTTTCCGCGCCATAGAACGAATGTTCTATCCATAGGATAGCACAAATGTTCCACCTCTACAAGCGGAAGATTTTGGCAATCAAAAGCGGCCCGCCCGGTTTAAGGGGGGCCGCGCTCTTGCGGGGGATGCTTTACGGCGCGATCGCGCCGATCTCTACCAGGTTTTCGGGCGCGGCTGCCTCCTGCTTGCCGAAATAGTAGGTGAAGATATCCTCAATGGCCGGGGCGCTGGAAGAACCGGATGTGCCATAGGGCACGCAGACCACCACGGCAATCTCGGGGTCGTTGAGGGGGGCGAAGGTAACGAACCAGGAGGTGTTCTCGATGTCGATCTTCTCCACCGCGCCAACCTGGGCTGTGCCCGTTTTGCCTGCCAACTGCTTTTCAGAGGTATCCGAAAGGTGCTTATCGATAAAATCCTGATTGAATTTTTTCACCGCGTCGCCGCCGTCCTCTGGGGAGACCACGCCCTTCATGCCTTCCTTTACGGCAGACCACACTTCCTTAGGCAGGTCGATCTGGTTATAGACCGTGGGCTCGACCACCTTGGTCACGTTGCCCTCGCTGTCGAGAACGCGATCCACGATGTGCGCGTCGTATACCGTGCCCTCGTTGGCAATGGCGGAAACATAGCGGGCCACGGCCACGGGGGTCACCAGCGTCACGCCCTGGCCGAAGCCGGAGCGGATGGTCTGCGTAGGCTTCCATTGGATCTCGATGAGCAGGGAGGAAATGGCGCTGATCCAATCCGTGCGCGCCTGGGTGATGCCTACAGGGATGCCGATCTCGTCGCTGATGATCTGACGGATCTGGTCTCCCTTGTTAACAATAGAGCCATCCTGCAGCTCCATCAGCTTGCGGGCGCAGCTATCGATGGCCTCGTCATCCACCTCCATGCTGCGCTTGTTGATAAACTCCGTCAGCTTTTCTTTTAGTTTGCGGTAAATGAGACTGGGCAGGCTGGTCTTTTGCCCGGCGATCTCCAGTTTGCCCTCCGCATTGCGCAGGGTGCTGTCAAAGAGCACATCCTGCTTGCCCACGATGCCGGTACCCTCGCCGGTCAGCTCCACATTGGTGGGGCTGGTGAGGCCGAATTGCTCGGCCCAAGCATATAGCCGCTCAATACCGATGCGGTAAGCCACCTCGGAGAAATAATAGTTGCAGGAATTCTTGATGGCCGTGGCCAGGTTCTGGTCGCTATGCTTCTCATGCGCCTTGGACAAGCTGCCCACATGGCACTTAGGTGGATTTTGCTCGACCAGCTTTCCATCATCTCCTACAAGGTAATACTGCCACTCGCAGCTGATGCGCTCATCGAGGCCCAGCTTGCCCTCCGCCACGCCGGCGATGCCCGTAACCATCTTGAAGATGCTGCCCGGGGCCAGTTTGGTAGAGATGGCCTTGTTGAGGGTTGGCGTGGTCTTACCCGCGTCGTTAAGCGGGTCGTCCTCGTTGCCAAAGAGCTCCTTGTAGTGCTCCGTGGAAAGGCCGCCGGTGAACCAGTTGGGGTCGAAGCTGGGGTAGCTGGCCATGGCTAATATCTGGCCCTTGTTAATATCCATCACCACGGCAGCGCCGGTCTTGGCCGTGTTGATCTTGGAAATGTCATTATCCGGCGCGACCTTGGCATACTCCGTAGCCGCCGCCTGGATAGCCGCAGCTTCGTTGCCGGAGATCTTTTCGATCAGATCCGCCAGGGCCTGCTCGGTTACCATCTGCAAATTTAGGTCGATGGTGAGCATCACGTCGCTGCCGTCCGTGGGGGCTTCGTAATCGAGCTCGCGGATGACGCTGCCGTTTTTGTTGACCTCCACGGTGCGGCTACCCTGGTGCTCGTTGGTGGCGCCGGTGAGGTAGCTTTCCATCGTTGCTTCCACGCCGGCCACGCCGATATAATCGTTGTTAGAATAGCCCTGCTGCTCCACCATCTCCTTGGTCACGCTACGGCCTAAATAGCCTATGAGGTGGGCCGCCGTGGTGCCACGGGGGTAGACCCTGGCGGTGGATTGCGAGGTTTGCAGGCCGGGCAACTCCGCCGCGTGCAGCTTGATCTGGGCCACTACCTCCATATCCACATCGTAGGCGATGGTGATGGGCTCAAAGGCACGGTAGTTGTTGAGGTTGACCTCCTGCCTGATGGAGATGATCTTGTTGGCTTCCTCAAAGGTGAGCTCCTCCGGGATATACCAGAGGGCTCGCAGCTTTTTGTAGCTTTCCTCGGCCGTGGGCCACTTGGAGGTATCCCAGAGGGCCTTATCCTCAATGGTTTCATCAAACTCGATGGTAAAGCCCATGGCCTCGCAAAAGTTCTTGTAGCGGGCCACCTTGTTGGCCTTGCTCTCGACCCGCCAGTCGTAAACGATCTCCCCATCCTCCATGCGCAGGTAAGAGGTATCGATGGTGGTGCCGCCGCCTTCCTCGATAAGGGAGATGGCCTTCATCAGCGCCTCCGTATAAACGGCGCTGTCGTAATCGGTTCGGTTATCCGCGTTGCGCAAAAATTCTACGTTGTAGCTGTTCTTGCTGTAGGCCAGCACCACGCCGTTGCGATCCAGTATGCGGCCCCTGTTCCCCTTGATGCTGATGGTGGAGTTGGAGCGGTTTTCCGCCTCCTCTGCATACGCGGAGCCGGCGGCCAAGGTTATGGAGCTAAGCCGGTAGATCAGGGCCGCCATTAAAGCCATGAGGACGAGGCCCAGGAGGATATATCTGCTCACGGAGCGTTTTTTCATCGAATCCCTCCCGCGTTGCGGTCGTAATGTTTTTTCACCTGGCGCTGCAGCGTGGGTTTGAGCAGCAGGTGCATCAATGCGCAAAGGCCGCCGGTGAGCAGCGCGCAGGGCAGCATATAGGCAAAGAACATTTCAAGATAGCTGAAGCGCCCCCCTTGCAGCAGCACGGTCACGGCCATTAGGTGCTCCTTGATTAGGGCGCAGACCGCAGCTGTAACCGAGGGGATAATGATATTATCGGCATAGAATTTTTTATAAAAAGCGCCGCCCGCCACGCCGGCGAGCATATATGCCATGGCCCCAAGGCCCACGGCCCGGCCGAAGAGCACATCCATCAGCAGCCCGCCCAACAGGCCCACGAGCATGCCCTCCCGCTGGCCCAGCAGCACGCCCAGCGATACCGTAAGCGCCAGCATGCAATCCGGCCTTATGCCCATGATATTGAGCCGTGCAAAAAGCACGCTATCCAAAAAGACGGCGGCCAGCAGGGAGAGGACGACGGACGTGCGATACAGCATGGCTATTGCGCCTCCTCTTGCGTGGCCTCGGTAAGAATGATAACCTCTTCCAGCCGAAGGAAATCCACGGTGGGCCGTACGAGGGCGTTTTTATCCTCCTGCTCGCCGCTAGCCCTGGAAACTTCCAGCACGGAGCCTACGGGGATGCCCTTGGGGAACACGCCGTCGATGCCGCTGGTGACGATGGCGTCCCCGGGCACAAGGTCGCTGCCCGCAGGCAGGTAGTAAAGCTCCAATGTATCATCCCCGCCCGCTTCCAGCTTACCCCGCGCAAAGCCGTAATCACGGGTGCGCTCCACCATTACGCTCACATCCGAGGTGGCGTCGATGATGCCAATGATCTTGCAGGTATTGGCGCTCACGGTGGATACCCGGCCCACCAGGCCCAATCCGGTAATCACGGCCATATCCTCCGCCACGCCCTGGTTCCTGCCCGCGCTCACGGTAAATTCGCTGAACCAAACACCCTGGCTGCGGCCGATGATTGGTGCGGTGAGGTAGGAATACCCTTCCAGCGTGTCCGCATAATTGAGCAGGGCCTTGAGCCGCTCGTTCTCCTGCCGGAGCGAAGATAGCTCGCTCTCCATGGTTTCATATTGGGCCAGGCGCACCCGTAGCTGCTCGTTCTCCTTATCCGCCTCCGTGGTTTTGAAGATGCGCTCAAAAAAATTAATGATGGCATTGGAGGCGCGCACGGAAAACTTCTGCAAGGGCTGGGCCACGGTGTTCACCGCATCCTCAGCCCAGCTGACGGCCGCCCGGTTCCCGGCCGTGGAGATGGCCAAAATAGCCAGCACCACCAGCACCGCCAGCAACAGGATGAATATTTTGCTTCTAAAAAGCTCGCGCATATTGCTCCCTTTAACCATACTCCCAAGGTATACGCCTTTATTATAAAAGCAACGGCCGCTCAAAGCAAGTTTGGGCGGCCACAAGTCACATAATGTTAATCTCTACCCCTCTGCCGTAAGATCCGCATAGAGGGTATCGGGGATATCGTCCCGCGCGTTGAGGGCGCGCAGCGCGCCCAGCACCACGCAATCCAGCGCATCCTCCGCCACGCGCACAGAGAGGCCGGTGTCGCGCTCGAGCAGGGCGTCCATGCCCGAAAGCAGCGCTCCGCCGCCGGTGAGGATCACCCCCCGGCGATAAATATCGCCGGCGAGCTCCGGCGGGGTGTCGGCCAAGGTCTCCCGCACGCATTGGGCGATCTTACGCAAAGGCTCCACAATGGCGTGGCCGATCTCTCCCTGGCTGACGATCAGGGAGGTGGGCAGGCCGGTTTTGAGGCTGCGGCCGCGTATTTCGCAATGCTCTACCCCGCCCACCCGGGCGCGGCCCAACGAGAGTTTGACCTGCTCTGCCGTGCGGCTGCCGATCATTAGCTCGTATTCGCGGCGCATATATTCCACGATTGCTTCATCTATATGGGTGCCGCCCACCCGGATGCTACGGTTGGCCGCGATGCCGCCCATGGCCAGTACGGCCGCATCCGTTGTGCCGCCGCCGATATCTACCACCATATTACCCAGCATATCCTGCGGGGAAACGCCGGCACCCAGGGCCGCGGCGATGGGCTCCTCCATCAGCAGCACCGTGCGCGCGCCGGCGCCTTTGGCCGCCTCCAAGATAGCGCGCCGCTCGATATCCGTGATGCAAAGAGGAAGGCAAAGCATCAGCCGCACCCCCAGCGGGCCGGTCTTGCGGCCCAAAGCCCGTTGGATATAATGCTTGAGCATGGCCTCGCACAGCGGCGCGTCGCAGATTACGCCGTCGCGGATGGGATAGCACACATTGACGCCCCCGGGCGCGCGACCCAAGAGCTGCATGGCCTCGTTCCCCACACAGAGAACATCTCGCCTTTGCCCCGCGTTTACGGCTACTACCGTGGGCTCTCGCAGCACGATCCCCCGGCCACGGATGGCCACCAGGGTGTTTACGGTGCCAAGGTCGATGGCGATTCCGCCCCCCAGCGCCTCCACCAGCCGTTTGGAAAACATATATGGTTTACCTCCCCAAAAGCAGTCTTTGTTGGGAAGTATGTCCAGCCTACGGTTGGTTATACATTGGTTAAGGTAAGGGGAGCCGTAGTGGTTCTACGGCGACTGACGATGACAACAGAGTGCGCCAAAATGGCGGTTTCCAGGCACAGGAGTTCGGCTCCCCTTACCTTAGCGCCTCAGGATGTGCTATAATGTGTCGTGCATCCAAAATTTACGCGCGAGGTATTATTATTATGGACTTAATCCTGGCTTCCCAATCCCCCCGACGACGGGAGCTTTTCGAATTGATTGGCCTGCCCTTTACCACCCTCGTCAGCGAGGCGGATGAGGATATCCCCCTGGAGGAGCCCGGCGCTTATGTGGAAAAGCTGGCCCTGCGCAAGGCGGAGGCGGTTTTCGCCCAGCGCCCGGCGGATTGCGTGGTGGGCGCAGATACCATCGTTTGGCTGGACGGGGGCATCATCGGCAAACCCCGGGATGAGGCGGATGCTTACCGCATCCTACGCACGCTTAGCGGCCGCACCCACATGGTTTACACGGGCCTGGCCGTGCTTGCACCAGGCAGCCGCGAGGTATTGCACGATATCACCAAGGTAACCTTCGCCCCCCTCTCGGATGAAGAGATCCGGGCCTATATCAAGACCGGCGACCCTATGGACAAGGCCGGGGCCTACGGCGTGCAGGGCAAGGGGGCCATTTTCGTGGAGCGGGTGGAGGGCTGCTACTTCACGGTCATCGGCCTGCCCGTGCCCAGGCTTTACCGGGCCCTTGCCAAGTTGGGCATCCGCCCCGTGGGGATGTAGTCATGTTCAGCTGGCCGCAGTTTTTAACCTATATCGCCGTGGTGGATATCACCCCCGGCCCCAATACCCTCACCGTGATGAGCAACGGCGTGCGCTTTGGTTTCCGCCGTACCCTACCCTTTATAGGCGGGTTGGTGCTGGGCCAATCCGTCATCATGGCCCTGGCCGGGCTTTTCAGCAAGGCCCTGGTGGACTATCTGCCCGGCGTCAAGCCCATCATGCTGGGGCTGGGGGCCGCATATATGTTGTACCTGGCCTATAAGATCTGGCGCGGCGGCGATATCCAAGCGGCAGAAGGCCAAAAGGACGGCTCCGTTACGTTTGCCAATGGCCTGCTGCTGCAATTTATCAATCCCAAGCTGCTGCTGTTTGCCCTGACCTCCATGTCCAGCTATATCCTGCCCTATTTCACCACCCTGCCCGCCATCGCCGCCAAGGCGGCCCTCATCCCCCTGGGCGGCCTGTGCAGTTGCCTGCTCTGGACTACCTTCGGCTCGCTTTTCTGCGGCTTTTACACCCGCCATTCAAAGCCGCTCAACGCAGCCATGGCTCTGGCGCTGGTTTATTGCGCCATCGCCTTATTTCTGTAGCAAACCAAGCGTTGGGCAGCCCGTTCCTCCCGCTTGGATCTCCAGGAAAAGGATGCTATACTTAAGGCGAATATCAAAGAAAGGATCGGGAAAATACCATGGAAAAGCTGAAAATCGTAGCCATCGTCGGCTCCCTGCGTAAGGGTTCCTTTAACCGCCAGCTGGCCCTGGCTGCGCAAAAGGCCATAGGTGATCGTGCAGAATTTGAACTGCTTCATTATGCGGACGTGCCCTTTATGGATCAGGATATTGAATACCCAGCTCCGGAGGCCGTGCGGCGCGTGCGGGAGGCCGTTAAGGATGCGGATGGAATCTGGTTCTTCACGCCGGAATACAACCACTTCTTCCCCGGCGTGCTCAAAAACCTCATCGATTGGCTCTCCCGGCCCATCAGCCAAGGCGAGCGGCAGGTGCTTTCCGGCAAGCCCGCGGCTATCAGCGGCATTTCCCCAGGCATGGCTGGCACCGTTTGCGCCCAGGATCATCTGGTGATGCTGCTGAGTCTTTTGAACATGCGGGTGATGAACCTGCCCCGCCTGACCATCCCCAACGCCACGCAGCAGCTTGATGCGGAAGGCAGCCTGGCTCTGACTACCAGCGCGCCTTATTTAGAAAAGCAGGCGAATGCGTTCCTCACGTTTATCTCCAAGTAAGCGCCGTTTTTGCAATGCGCGGCGGAATGCGGCCATATCCGCCCGCGATCTAACGAGCCATCGGATCCCAATTAAAAAAATGCGGGCGGCCGATAGCCGCCCCTGGGGTATTTATGCCCATTTCGTCTTATTTTTTCGCAGCAGACTTGGCCGGGCTGCGTTTTTTAGCGCTTGCGCGCTTTTGTGCAAGCTGGGCCTGGCGTTCTTCGAGGCGCTTGCGCTCGGCCTCCTGGGCGCGGCGCTCTCGCTCGGCAGCCTCCCCTTCGCGCGCCAGCCGCATCTGCTCCACGGCCCGCGTCTGCAAGGCGGGATCCGTCAAGGTCAAAAAGCCGCCGAAGGCCGAGGGGTAAACAAATTTTTTAACGCCATATTCCCCGCCAAAGTCGACTTCTATATTGGTTTGTGTTTGGTTTGTGATTTTGCCGGTACCGAACCGGCTGTGGACTACCTTTTTCCCAATCAAATTCACCGTTCCACTCCTTCCATTTTTTGTGACGCCTCCAGCCTGGCCGCGATATAGGCCGGGACTTCCTCTCTATGCAACTCCAGCGCTACGGCCAGTTCGCCGAAAAGCAGCTCTTCCGCCTGGCGTAGATACCGCTCATCCACCACGCCGAATTTGCGTTTGCTCCCCTCAGCCTCCTGCTTTTTAGCATAGATGGACATGGTGAGCTCCAACAGATCCGTGCAATCATGGCTTTTCAACGTTGCGTTATAGTGCTCCGTGAGGTCGTTATTGGCCCGGCTGTGATAAGGCTTGACCTGGATCGAGGGGATCAGGTCGACGAGCCTTTCCGCCTCTTCTTTAGAAATGGCGGGCCGCATGGCCACTTTGGGATTATCCACAGGCGTGTGGATGGTACATTGGCGCTGGTAAAGCGGCATCAGCGTATAGTAGAGCTGATTGCGCCCCACGCCGGGCCGCGCCATGGGGGAAACCTCCTCTACCCTGCACGCGCCCGTCATGCCGTAGATCACGATATCACCCGCCTGATACATGGGAAACATCCCCCTTTCGGAGCCGCTCTTCTTGGGCCCAGGGCCGCGCGCCGCCGTAATATTTTTGCGCGATATGCTCCTGCGTTTTTTCATTGAGAGAGCAGAGCCGCTGCCAGGAGCAATCCACGCTATTCCTCTCGCGGTAATACGGGCAGCCCTCGCCCGTGCAGGCGGGAACATTCAGCAGGGCGCACTTGCCGTTTTCACGCAGATCCCTGCAATCCGGCAAATTCAACAATTCGATATTCGAGTAACGCGTGAGCGTGGCCATACAGCACCCTCCTCATGTAAAATTAAGGCAGCGGGCGGCTAACAATCGGACTTACGTTTGTTAAAACCGCACGCTGTTCTATTATTTTACCACATTTCGTCGGCCAAATGTAAGCGAAATTGTCCACAACGCGGCATTTTTGCCGTGTAGCCTGGCTTTTTTTGCCGGAAGCCCGGCCTTCGCGCGCCAAATTAGGGCTGGACAAAGCGGCGATCATTTACTACAATACTTATTAAAAGTATTAAAATAAGTGATGGAGGTCAGCCGTAATGGGCGTTAACGCGCTGGATGTAAAACAAAGCAACGTAGCCGCCGTGCTGTCTGCGCTGTATGGCCTTAAAGCCGCCAGCGTCAAGGAGCTGGCGGCGCGGGCAGGCTTAAGCCAGGCCACGGTGGGAAGCATTGTGGCCGCTTTGGTAGAGGACGGCAAGGCGCTGCCCGGCGAATCTGCGCCTTCTTGTGGCGGGCGGCCCGCCAGAACCTATGCCTTCAACGCGGAATATGCCTATGTGCTGGCGCTCTCTGCACGGGCACGGGGGGAGGCGCAGGTGATAAGCGGCCGTGTGGTCGATCTATACGGCGCGGCCATGTGGCAAACGGAGGAAAGCTTCAATTCGATACGTGTGGAAAGCTTCGAAGCCATCATAGAGGCGGCTTTGCGACTGTACCCTGCCATCCGCGTGCTGGCAGTCTCCCTGCCCGGGGTCGAGAAGGATGGCATGATCCTTTTCAACGATTACAAGGCGCTGGAGGGCCTTAATTGCGCTGCGCATTTCAAGGATAGGTACGGGCTGCACACGCTGCTCGAGAACGATACAAACGCGGCGCTGCTGGGGTATGGCCAGGGTCTGGAGAAGGATGCGATCGCCGCCGGGCTGTATTTCCCCCGGCTCTTCGACCCGGGTGCGGGCCTTTTGATCGAGGGTAAGGTGCTCAAGGGCGCGCGGGGCTTCGCCGGGGAGGTCGCCCGCCTGCCCCTTGGCATCGACTGGCTTGCCCTCGATTATGGCGACCCGCTGGCAGTCGGCCCGGCCGTGGCCGTTCTGATGCAGGTGCTCTGCTGCGTGGCAGACCCGCAACGCTTCGTTCTCTACGGTGATTTCTTCACCGCGGATGTGTGCGAAGCCATCCGTCAGGCGCTGGACCCGGCCTTTTGCCCGGCGCTGGATTTCCATAGGGATATCGACGCGGATATCATGCGGGGCCTGCTGGCGCAAGGGCTGGCCGCCTGTCAATTGGAGCTTTGGGGAAAACGATAATTTTAACATGCGGAGCGGATACATGATCTTTTTAGCCTTGATCTACCTAGCCTTTATTAGCCTGGGCCTGCCGGATTCGCTGCTGGGCAGCGCCTGGCCCATTATGAACGCGGAATTTGGCGTGCCCGTGGGCAATGCGGGCTTCGTTTCCATTTTGATTTCCGGCTGCACCATCATCTCCAGCCTTTTTTCGCACCGGCTCATCCGCCGCTTTGGCACAGGCCGGGTAATGGTGGCCAGCGTGGCTATGACGGCGCTGGCGCTGCTGGGCTTCTCCCTGGCCCCCTCCTTCTCCTGGCTGCCCGTTTTTGCCGTGCCCCTGGGCCTGGGGGCCGGGGCTGTGGATGCGGGGCTCAACGAATTTGTAGCCGAGCATTACGAGGCCAAACATATGAACTGGCTGCATTGCTTCTGGGGCGTGGGGGCCATGCTGGGGCCGGCGCTGCTCTCGGCGTTGGTGCAAAGCGGGAGGGCTTGGCGCAGCGGTTATTTCAGTATTGCCATGATCCAATTCGCCCTGGTGGCGCTGCTATTTTTCTCCCTGCCCATGTGGAGGAAGCGCGAACGCCCGGCTTTGCTGCCCGCCAAGGCAGGCAAGGCGATACGCGATAAAAAGGGCCTGCTTGCGCCTATGCACGCCAGGGGGGCGACCTTTGCCCTGCTCACCTTTTTCCTCTATTCCTCCGCCGAAGGCTCCATGACGCTGTGGGCGGCCAGCTTTTTGGTTAAGATGAAGAGCGTTTCGCCCGAAAGCGCCGCAGGCTGGGTATCTCTGTTTTTCCTGGGCATCACGGCCGGGCGCATGATCGGCGGCTTCGCTTCCATGAAGATCAGAAATGCGGCCATGATTCGTTTGGGCGCACTGCTGGCGCTCTTCGGCTTCGGCCTGATGCTGCTCCCCCTGCCCGCCCCCTTTGCCATTGCGGCGCTCTGCCTCACCGGCCTAGGCCTCGCGCCCATCTTCCCTTCCATGCTGCACCAAACGCCCCTCAACTTCGGCCAGGAACATGCACAGGCCGCCATGGGCCTGCAAATGGCCGCAGCCTACACGGGGAGCACCTTCATGGCCCCGCTTTTCGGCCAGCTTTTTGATCGGGTTTCCTTTGCGCTGATGCCCGGCGTGCTGCTCGCCTGCCTGGCGCTACTCTTTATCTGCACGGAACGCCTGACGCTTATCAGCGAGCGGGGCCCGGCTTAGGGAGAATAAATGAAAACCAGTACGCTATGAGGCCCGCGCGATGCGAGGGGCCATATGTGCGTTAATATTTGCGTTTCATCTTTGCTATGATTATCGTCGCAACGATCAAGCAAAGGGTAACGATCGCCGTCCATAGCAGGCCGTTTGCGCCTGAGACAGCCTCTGCGCTGCCCGGTACCGCATTGCCGCCCGGGACATTGCCATCGGGCCGAGCGTTGCCGCCATTCCTGCGGCTGCCAAAGGAGCTAAGCTGCTGCATCTGCTCCTCTATGAGGCCTAGGGCAGCGAGCTGCTCCTTGGCCTCGTCCGTCAGCTCGCCGCCCGCCTGCTGCAAAGCCTCCATGGCCTGGCGCATCACGCCGCCATCCGGCATGTTGCCGCCCATGCCTGCCGCCTGCCTTGTCCATCTGCTCCCCCCCTTGTTTCTTATGTTTCCCCTATTAAACGCTAAGCTGATGAACTGGGGATGGTTTCTATCTGTCTTCTATCTGAATTATTGTGACACAAAAATGGCAAGCAAAGCGCCCCCAGATTGGGAGCGCCTTGGTTTGAAACCGTTTGAATACTAATCGATCAGGCTTAGCAGGTAACCATAGCCTTCCTTCTCCATCTCCTCCTTGGGGATGAAGCGCAGGGCTGCGCTGTTGATGCAATAGCGCTGGCCGCCCCGCTCCTTCGGGCCATCCGGGAATACGTGACCGAGGTGCGCGTCTCCGGCGCGGCTGCGCACCTCGGTGCGGATCATGCCGCGGGAAATATCGCGTTTCTCTCGCAGGACGTTTGGGTCGATGGGCTTCGCAAAGCTAGGCCAGCCGCAACCGGATTCGAACTTATCGCCAGAGGAAAAGAGCGGCTCGCCTGTGGTAATATCCACATACAGGCCGGGGCGAAAGGTTTGGTAAAATTCGTTGCGGAAGGGTGGCTCCGTGGCGCTGTTTTTCGTCACTTCGTACTGCAAGGGGGAGAGCTGCAGCCGCAGGTCTATCTCGCTCTTTGGCGGATAGGCGGCCGGATCCACCCGGGCGCCGGCGGCCATTTTGAAGGTACCCGGGGAGAGGTGGCAATAACCGCCCGGGTTTTTATTGAGGTATTTCTGGTGGTATTCCTCAGCCGGGCTGTAGTTTTCCAAGGGTTTACACTCGATGGCGACGGGCTTTTTGCATCGTTCTTGCAGCCCTGCGAGAGACGCTTCGATCACAGTCCTGTCCGCCTCATTTGTATAGTAGATGCCCGTGCGGTATTGCATGCCCGCGTCGCCCCCCTGCCGGTTGACGGAAGTGGGGTCGATTGCTTCATAGTAAAGCGTCAACAGGAAGCCGAGCGGCAAGATGGCCGGGTCGTAGGAAACGCGTACGGTCTCCGCGTGCCCGGTGTTGCGCCGGCACACTTCTTCATAGGAGGGGTTATCCGTTTTACCGTTGGCATAGCCCACCTCTGTTTCCAGCACACCGGGGATGGAAGCGAGGTATTTCTCCGTACCCCAAAAGCAGCCACCCGCCAAATAGATTTCCGCCATATCCCTCTCCCCTTTCATTTTCTAACCGAAGGCTTACCGCCTGACCGCGCTGCCCCTGAAGGCAGCGCTCTTGCCCAGCGCTTCCTCGATGCGCAGCAGTTGGTTATACTTGGCGATGCGCTCTGTGCGGCAGGGTGCGCCGCTCTTAATCTGCCCGGCATTGACGGCCACGGCCAGGTCGGCCATGGTGACGTCCTCTGTTTCGCCCGAACGGTGGGAGATCACGGTTGTGTAGCCCGCCTTGTGGGCGATCTCGATGGTATCCAGCGTTTCCGTGAGGGTGCCAATCTGGTTGAGCTTGATGAGAATGGAGTTGGCGATGTGCTTGCTAATGCCCTCCCGTAAGATGGCGGGGTTGGTCACGAACACATCGTCCCCCACCAATTGCAGCTTGCCGCCCAGCTTGGCCGTGAGCGTGGCCCAGCCCTGCCAATCGTTCTCCGCTAGGCCATCCTCCAAAGAAATGATGGGGTATTTCCCGGCCCATTCCGCATAGAGGGCGATCATTTCCTCGCTGGTGCGGCTCTTGTTTTCGCCTTGGAAAACGTATTTGCCCTCGGTGTAAAATTCGGAAGCGGCCGCGTCGATGGCGATGGCGACATCTTCGCCCGGCTTGTAGCCCGCCTTTTCGATGGCCTCCACGATCAGCTTGAGCGCCTCCTCGTTTGTGGCGAGATTGGGCGCAAAGCCACCCTCGTCACCCACAGCCGTGCTCAGGCCCCTGCCCTTGAGCACGCTCTTAAGCGTTTGATAAACCTCAGCGCTCATGCGCAGGGCCACGGCGAAGCTGTCCGCGCCGACGGGCATGATCATGAATTCCTGCACATCCACGGTATTATCCGCGTGCTTGCCGCCGTTGAGGATGTTCATCATCGGCACGGGCAACTCGTAGGCATTCGCGCCGCCGATGTAGCGGTAAAGCGGCAGGTCGAGATAATTGGCCGCAGCCCGCGCCGTGGCTAGAGAAACGCCCAGGATGGCGTTGGCCCCCAGCTTGGATTTGTTCTTGGTCCCGTCCAGCTCGATTAACAGATGGTCCAGCTTGCGCTGATCCAGCGCATCCAGGCCGATGACGGCGGGCGCAATGATGGTGTGCACATTCTTCACCACCTTCTGCACGCCCTTGCCCTTAAAGCGGGCCTTATCGCCATCGCGCAGCTCCACGGCCTCGCGCGTACCTGTGGAAGCGCCGCTGGGCACGGAGGCCCGGCCGATGATGCCGCTCTCCAGCTCCACATCCACTTCCACCGTGGGGTTCCCGCGCGAATCCAGAATCTCCCTTGCTTTTACGCTATAGATCTTAGACATTTGCAGCATCTCCTTTGTAATCTATTTTGCCCGGTTTCAGGGCTCGGCCTTTGGTTAATTTTAACATGCGGTTCGGCCCCCGCACAAGCCGCTTAAAGGGGACGAAGGCCGGAACGGGGGCACGATAGGGGATAGGGGAAAAAGCCCATGCCAAACCTTTGCCAGACCAGCTTCCGCAATTCCCGCGCAAAGGGCCGGGCATAGTTTGTGAAGTTTTCCGGCTCATGATACCATTGCGTTAGGCCGGCCAGGTATCAACAAACAAAAAAAGCCGCATTTGGGGCGAATTATCAGGTGCATTTTGCAGATTTTTATGATATAGTGAAGGCTCGTGGGCGAAACGCCACGCATTCGTAACAGGAGAAAGGGAGTCATGCCGTTGAAAGACCAGCACAGGCAAGAGTTTTACGACTGTATCCGCGATTTGATACATACCCCACAGGTTCAGTCTATGGGTCAAATCGCCCAGCACACCGGGGAGGTTTCCCGCCTGGAGCATAGCCTCTATGTATCCTACGTGGGCTTTTTGCTTTGCGACTTTTTCGGCCTTGACCAGCGCGCCGCGGCCCGGGGCGGCCTTTTGCACGATATGCACTACGCCACGCGGGATGAGGCCTTCTCCTTCCGCGCCCGGCTGCTGCTGCTCCACCCAAAGCTGGCCCTTCATAACGCCAGCGCAGCTTTCGAACTGAGCCAAAAAGAACAGGACATCATCGTCAAGCACATGTGGCCGCTGACGGTTTCCCTCCCCCGCTATGCCGAATCCTACCTCGTCTGCCTGGCGGATAAGCTCTGTGCCGCGGCCGAGATGCTGCGCCTCTACCGCCTCATGCGCATGGAGGAAAAGCTCCGGCCCGCCTTTGCCGCTTAGCATGCTTAGAAAAAGGGAACGACTACCCGGCCCCGCTCCAATCGGAACGGGGCTTATTTTATGGATATGGCCAGCTGGATCGCCAGCCGCACGGGGAGGGCCGGGTTGGCCATTTGGTTCACATCCCCCACGAAAAGCAGCTGTTTAGACGGATGATAAAAAGCGAAGGAGCCCGTGGAGCCGCAATGGCCGAGCAGTTCCCCCCGGCCCTGAAAAGCCGTGGCTAGGCCGCCCAACGGGATCTGCATATGGCCGCAGCCATAGCGCATAGGGCGCATGGAAAGCTGCATGTTTCTATATTGCGATACGTCTGAAAAGATATCATTATTGAATAGCTTCCCGCGAAAAAAGGCCTTGAGGAAAGCCATCAGCTCGCGGGCCGTGCTGATGCAGCCGCCGCTGGCCCGGCTGCTGATGATCGTTTGCGGCCGGTGCAGCAAGGCGCTTTTATAATAGATGCCCGGTACGAACTCATCTTCAGCAATCGGCAGATAGGTATGTTGTAAGCCCAGCGGCTCAAAAATGAATTCCCGGTAGGCCTGTTCCAGCGGCATGTTGGTTACCATTTCGATGATTTTGCCCAGTAGGTCGAAATTGATATCCGCATAGTATGCCCGATTGCCCGCTTGCGGCGCAAAATGGGGCTTTAGGGCTTTTACCAGGGTGAGCATCCTTTCAAAATCGATATACGTATCCTGCTTGATCACGCTACGCCGGAGGCTGTGCCCGCTTTCTATATAGGCATCTGGCAGGCCGCTGGTTTGATACAGCAGGTCGTAGATCGTCAATTCATAGGAGTACTCTTTGCCCTTGTATGTATGAAGATTGCGCAATAGCCGGGGGTTGAAATACGCCGGTAGGCCCTCTTCCAAAGACAGCCTGCCCTGCTCCCGCAAGATCAGGATGCAGGCTGTAGTAAACAGCTTGGTAACGCTGGCCGTAACCATGGGTGAATCGGCGTCTTTGCCGCCATAGCCCTCGCTATAGCTAAAGCCGCCCCCCATATCTTCTACTAGCAGCGCCGCTTCAAAAACCTGCGGCGAATTTATGGCCCTGTGGAAGCACTTTTGGATGCCGGGAATTTGATCTGCCGCCATATACGCTCCTTTAACCTCTGGTAAATACATGCGCAACGCTTGGGGATGGTTTTGTTTATCCTAAATAATAAGATAACAAAACAAAGTGCGCGCCGCAAGAGCCCCCTGCGCTTATGTGGCCGTACCCGGGCCGATGTTTGTTTTATTTACACCTGCCGCGCTCGGCCTTCATTTCCGCGCTTTTGTCACAAAAACAGTCTTGTAATACCTTTTCGATTATATTATAATATTGGAATGAAACTAATTAACACATTGAAAGAAGTATTTTTATCATCCCTGCCCCTGGCGGCGATTATCATAATTGTTTGTGTTTTTGTTGAACCGATGGAGAACGCTTTTGATTATGTGAAGCTGGTCGTCGGCTATGTAAGTGTGGTGGTGGGCCAGGCGATCTTTTTGGATGGCCTCAACATCAGCATTTTGCCCATTGGCAAGCTGGTGGGTAGCTCACTGGCCAAGCTGAAAAAGGCTTCCTTCATCATTTTTTTCGGTTTCGTGTTCGGCCTGCTGGCCACGGTGGCCGAGCCCGCGCTTTCCGTGCTAGCCAAGCAAACGCACATGATCCTGCCGATCGTCAACGAAACGGTTTTCCTCTGGATCATGGGCGCGGGCATTGGCGTGATGGTGGGGTTTGCGCTCTTCCGCATCATGAAGGATCTGCCCATCAAAACCGTTTTCGCCGTGCTCTACATTTTCACCTTCCTTACCGTTCTCTTTGTCCCGGAAGAATTCGTGGCCCTGGCCTTTGACGGCAGCGGTGCGACCACCGGCGATATTTCCGTACCCTTCATCCTGGCCCTCGGCATGGGCGTTTCGGTCACTATGTCCAAACATAAGGCCAATGAGGATACCTTCGGCATCATCGGTCTGGCCTCCGTAGGCCCCATCCTGGCCCTGTTTTTCTATGGTATCATCCTCAAGGCGATGAACGGCGGCACGCTGCCGGCCGCCAATCTATACGACCCTGGCGCTGCTGAGAGCTTGGGCGGGATTATTCGCGCGAACCTCGGCGGCGCGGCGCTGGCGCTTTTCCCGGTGGTGATCGTGTTTTTGCCCTTCCAGTTTTTCCTGATAAAACTGCCGAAAAAGGATTTCATCATGATCCTGCTGGGTTCCATTTCCGTGTATGTTGGTCTGCTAATCTTCCTTTCGGGCATCGATTTCGGCTTTGCCTTTGCGGGCAAATATATCGGCGAGGTGTTCCTGAGCCCAGCCCGGCCCAGCGGCTTCAAGTGGCTGCTGCTGATGGTGGGCTTCATTCTGGGTATGGCCATCACCCTTTCGGAGCCGGCGGTCACCGTGCTGGGCGAACAGCTGGAGGAGCTCACCAACGGCCACATCCAGAAGATGACCATCCGCTTGACGCTGGCTATCGGCATCGGCTTTGCGGCCTTGCTCTCCATGGTAAAGATCCTGACCCAGGTCAATATCCTCTGGTTTTTAGTGCCCCTGTACACGATCGCGCTCGTGATGATGAAATATACCTCCAATCTATTTGTGAGCCTGGCCTTTGATTCGGGCGGCGTCTCAGGCGGCGCGCTGACCTCCGCCTTTCTCACGCCTCTGACACTGGGGGCGGCCCAGGCCGTGGCCGAGGCCGCCGGCCCGGGTGCGCAGTCGGTTTTGACCAACGGGTTCGGTATCATCGCCTTTGTTTCCGTTACCCCCTTGATCTCCGTACAGGCTTTGGGTATAATCTACGATGCGCGTTTGAAGAAGGCCCAGCGCCGCATAGCCGAGGCCGAGAGCGCGGAGATGGAAGAGCTTGGCTTCCTCGAACTGGGCTTCCTTTCCGGGCAAGCGGGGAGCGCCATAGCGGAGGTTGTCCCAGCGGAGGTTG
>DHOI01000038.1:28071-28317 GCA_002409725.1 Christensenella sp. UBA5394 | reverse complement strand
TTCGCCTGCGACTGGCATCGATTTGCAACCACAGCCCGAAAACCCATACAACCTAAAGTGTATTATAACCGATTGTAATAAAAAACACAACAAATATTTTTCTAGATTATGTTCTTTCGTGCAAGTTCGCCCTTCTTTTCCTGCAATTCGAGCTAAAACGCATCAATGTGGTGTAATTTCGTCATAAATCGCGCGAGGGCCGCCCACGTATTTGGGCCGCGTGCGGGCCATCACGAGGTTGGCTTC
>DHOI01000038.1:27559-27859 GCA_002409725.1 Christensenella sp. UBA5394 | reverse complement strand
CCGATCTTGCGCGTGTTTGCGTGGATGGGCACCACCACCGGGTGCAGATGCATGCCGATTAGCGTGCCGCCGATATCCAGGCCCGCCGATGCCTTGCCCCGAAGGTCTTCCACCATCACAGGCTCGTCCAACCGCTTCACGGCCTCCATGGCAAACGCGCCGCCCGCGTGCAGCTGGGGCCGCACCCACACCTGCTGTAGGTCATATCGCTCCATGCAGGCACGCTCCGCGACCAAGCAGCGGTTGAGGTGCTCGCAGCATTGCACGCACAGATACAGCCCCCGGGCCTTGGCCACAGGC
>DHOI01000038.1:0-27393 GCA_002409725.1 Christensenella sp. UBA5394 | reverse complement strand
ACCGGGCCTTGGCCACAGGCAATATAGCATCCATCACGGCCTTGGCCGCCTCTTGTGAGGAGCCGGTGCCGATACGCTTGCCGCAGATCTCGCTGGTGGAACAGCCCACGACCAGCATATCCCCGGCTTTGAGATTATCCGCGGAGGCCATCAGCTCCGCCACGGCCGCTTGGGCCTGTTTATAAACTTCCAGCATTCGTTTCCCTCCCTGTTCTCATAGTTATACCGAGTAACATTATAGTCTTTCCCCAACCGCCATGCAATACGCATCTTAGCGGTAGCCCGCCCCGTTTGCGCCGCTTGACAGGCACAAGGCGGGAACATATACTGAATAAAAGTGTAAAAGGCGAAAGAGGCCATTTTTTATGAATGACAAAGGCGGGCGTAAATCCCTGGGTGAACTCTTGCCTGGGCAAAGCGGCCATATATACGGCGTAAATACGGCGGATAAGCGCGTGCGCCGCCGCATCGTGGACATGGGCATCACCCCCGGCACAGAGGTAACGGTGGTTAAGGTGGCCCCCATGGGCGACCCCATCGAGATCGCCCTGCGGGGCTATTCCCTTTCCCTTAGGCGAGAGGATGCCCTGCAGATCACCCTGATGAAAGGCGGCGAAAAGGATGCCCTGCAAAAACAGCAACGTCAAACCCTGGCCGAATACGAGCGGAGCTCCCGCTCACAGCTCGGCCACAAGCGGGATACCGATGCCGAGGGCCACCGCCGGGCCGCCCTGCTGACCGAGGCATTCACCAGCACTCCCAGCACCTGCTCTCGCGCAGGTGAGGCGGACGAATGCGCCGTTTGCTCGCATAAAATCGACCCCGGCGCGGAGAACCAACCCGTAAAGTTGGCCCTGGTGGGCAACCCCAACTGCGGCAAAACCACCCTGTTCAACGCCATGACCGGCGGCCACGAATACGTGGGCAACTGGCCCGGCGTAACGGTAGAAAAAAAAGAGGGCCGGGTCAAGCAGCCCAACCGGGGCGCGGTGGGTAAGAACGCCATATGCACCCACGGCCATGATATGACGCTGGTGGATCTGCCGGGCATCTATTCGCTCTCCCCCCATTCCATGGAAGAGATCATCGCCAGGCGCTTCATTGTGGATGAAAAACCGGACGCCATTATCAACATCGTGGATGGCACCAATCTCGAGCGCAACCTTTACCTCACCGTGCAGCTGATGGAGCTGGAGCACCCCATGATCGTGGCCCTCAATATGATGGACGAGGTGCAGAAGAGTGGCGATCGCATCGACGTAAATCGGCTTTCCTTGGAGCTGGGCGTGCCCGTAATCCCCATCTCCGCCCGCACGGGCATGGGGGTGGACGAGCTGGTGGCCCAGGCGCAAAAGCTGATCCACGCCATTCACACCCAATTCCACGAGGGCTTCAACATAGAGCCGGACGACCTTTACGACGATTTCACCCACATGGCCCACCACCGCATCGGCAAGCTGGTCGAAAGCTACGCCAAGGCCGCGGGCCTGCCGCTGCATTGGACACAGATTAAGCTGCTGGAGGGCGACGAGCTCATCAAGGATAGCCTGGGCCTGCCGCCGGAGGTGGCCCGGCAGATAGAGGCCGTGGCGGCAGAATACGCCGCGGCCAGTCCCCTGGGCGATAACGAGAGCATGGTGGCGGATAGCCGCTACCGCTACGTGGGCCGGGTGTGCGCCCTCGCCCTCAAGCGGGCGCGCAAGCAGGGAGAGGCCAGCAGATCCAACCGCATCGACGCCCTGCTTACCCACAAGTTCCTGGCTCTGCCCCTCTTCTTCGGCATCATGATGCTGATATTCGGCCTCACCTTTTCCAGCCTCGGGGCTTTCCTTGCGGACTCGGTAAGCGTGGCCCTCGGCTCCTTTGTCATCCCCTATGTACGCGAGGCCATGACTGCCTCCGGCGCGTTCGCCTGGCTTACGGGCCTCGTTTGCGACGGTATCCTCACCGGCGTGGGCGGCGTGCTCACCTTCCTGCCGCAGATCGCCATTCTCTTCTTCTGCCTCTCCCTGCTGGAAGATAGCGGCTACATGAGCCGCATCGCCTTTATCATGGATAAGCCCATGCGCCGCTTCGGCCTTTCCGGCAAGAGCTTCATCCCCCTGTTAATGGGCTTTGGCTGCACCGTGCCCGCGGCCATGGGCGCGCGCACCATGGATAATGAAAAAGACAAGCGCATGACCATCCTGTTGCTGCCCTTTATGAGCTGCTCGGCCAAGCTGCCGGTCTACGGCCTCATCGCCGGGGCCTTCTTCGCCAAGGGGCGCACGCTGGTGATCTTTTCGCTCTACGCCATCGGCATCCTGCTGGGCGTGCTCTCGGGCCTGCTGTTCAAAAAGCGCCTTTTCCCGGGTGAGGATGCCCCCTTCGTGATCGAGCTGCCCCCCTACCGCGTGCCCACGGTCCGCAATACGTTTACCCACGTTTGGGAGCGGGTGAGCCACTTTTTGCAAAAGGCGGGCACCATCATCTTCGCCATGAGCGTGGTGCTCTGGTTCCTGCAAAGCTTCGACCCCCGCCTTATATTAGTGGAGGATGCCTCAAAAAGCATCCTGGGCATTTTGGGCGGCCTCGTCGCGCCTCTCTTCCGGCCCCAGGGCTTCGGCACCTGGCAGGCCGCGGTATCCCTGCTCACGGGGCTCATCGCCAAGGAAGCGGTGGTCTCCAGCCTAGCTATGTTTTACGGCTTCTCCCTATCGGCGGAAAGCGGCGCTGTAGCCACGGCCCTCTCAGGTACCTTCACTCCCCGCTCCGCCTATGCCTTCCTCATCTTCGTGCTGTTGTATGTGCCCTGCGCCGCCGCCGTCTCCACCATGCATCGGGAGCTGCAAAGCGGCAAGTGGACGGCCTTCGCCGTGTTTTGGCAGATGGCCGTGGCCTATGTGATTAGCTTTATCGCTTACATGTTATTGGGCCCAATCCTGCCATAATATAAATAGTAAGGGATTCGACTGTAGGGAAGGGAGCGGACGTATGATCTGGTATATCCTGGCGGGTCTGATCCTGCTTTACACGGCCTGGTGCCTGGTCAGATGGTGGAAGGGCCGCAAAAAAGGCTGTCACAGCGGCTGTGCGGATTGCCCCAAGCGCGGGCGATGCGGAGGGGAAAGATGAGGAAGATTGTCCCGCCTGCGCCCCCATCTTTTCACAAAAATATCTGTTTTATCGCGCGCACTTTATGCTATACTTAGAGCATAGAAGAAAGAGCGCCGCAACATGGGGCGGTCTCGCCCAATCCGGCGCAGGAAAGGGGAAGAACCATGCGAATTATCATTACGGGCAAAAACATTGAGGTATCGGAATACCTGGAGGATCTCGTAACCAAAAAGGTATCCAAGCTCGACAAGTATTTCCCCGAGGGCACCGAAGCACATGTGACGCTGGCGGTAGAGCGCAACCGCCACATCGTCGAGGTTACCATCCCCTATGTGGGCGGCATCATTCGCGGCGAGGTCGCTTCCGGCGATATGTACGCCTCTGTGGACAGCGTGCTGGCCAAGCTTGAGCACCAGATCGTCAAGCACCGCACCAAGCTCGAAAAGAACCTGCGCCAGGGCGCCTTCAAGGCCGAGCCTGTGTACGCCCCGCTGGAAGATTTCGACGACGAGCCCAGGCAGGTAGTGCGCGTAAAGCGCTTCTCCATTAAGCCCATGGATGTAGAGGAGGCCATCCTGCAAATGGAACTCTTGGGTCACTCCTTCTACGTATTCGAAAACGCCGAGGATGGCACAGTAAACGTCCTGTACCTTCGCAAGGACGGCAACTATGGCCTCATCGAGCCGAAATATTGATCCGCTTTATTTATCAAATATCAAAGGCCCCTCACGGGGCCTTTTTGTACGTCAAAAAAGTGGCGATAGCCACTCTTCGTCACGATAGAGCCCCCGTAAAGGCGAGGTACTTCTTCACGGCCGCGCCGTGCCCGGCAAAACAGCGCGCAGGGCCGCACGGATCTCCGCATAGCTGGTGCAACGGCAGATGTTTGCTTGCAGCCATTCCTCCATTGTGCCCTCGTCCGCCTGAGGCTCATTTTGCAAAAGGGCGTAAGCTGGCCATCAGGAAGCCCGGCGTACAATAGCCGCATTGAAAGGCCCTGGCTTCACTAAAAGCTTTGGCCAGCGGGCTTTCACCAATGCCCTCCACGGTGAGGATCTGCTTACCCTCTGCGGCACAGGCAAGAACCAGACAGCTTTTGACGGGCAGCCCGTCCATTACCACGGTGCAGGCCCCGCAATCGCCATTGCGGCAGCCGGGCTTGGCCCCGGTGAGGCCCAGCTGGCCGCGTAGCACATCCAGCAGCACATCCGCGGCCCGTACCCATAGCACGTGGGTCCGGCCGTTCACAAGCAGGGTGATTTCCGCCTTGCCTTTGTAAACGATCATCCTCCCCTGCCCTCCAATCGGGCGATAGCATCCTCCACAGCCTGCTTCATGATGAAGGCGCGCCATGCGGCACTGGCGAAGGAGTCCGCACGGGGCTGCTCGGGCAGGCTTTTGATCACCGCCTCCGCCCTTTGGCCGGGCATGCGGCTTGGGTCCGCCAGCGCCGCACATTCAACTAAAAAGGGGAAAGAGCAAAGGCCCGAGACCGCCAGCCGGACTCCTTCGGGCGCTTTGAGTGCGGCGAGGGTTAGAAGCGGATAGTCGATCTTTTCGTTTTTTACCTTTTTCACATGGACATAAGGCATGGACAGGTATTTTTGCTCCACGCAGAGGTAGAGCAGCGCGGTTTCTTCCTCCCGCTGCAAGCGGCCATGAAAGCAATCGGCCAGCTTTTGCTCAACGACCCGCCCCTTGCGAAAGAAGCCCGCCCGCGCCTCCGAGAGCAGCAGAGGCAAAATGGCCTCGCGGTAGGCGATCGTGCCGCAGATATTCCCGCCCAGCGTGATGGTGCATTGGTTGGTGTGGTCGGATATGCGCCGGGCCACGCTCCCCAGCAGGGGAAAGAGGCCGGATGTGGCCGCTTGTGTCAACGTCAGGGCCGCGCCCATGTGCAGCCTGCCGTTTTCCATAGCCAGCTTGTTGCAGGCGGGTATGGCCTTGAGGTCGATCACTGCTTTAGGGGCGACCTCCCCCGCCTGCGCCATCGTCACGATCTCCGTGCCGCCGGCCAGGAATTGAAAAGGCCGGGGCGCTTCGCGGATGGCCTGGCCCAGCTCTTGCAGGCTTTCTGGCCGATAATAATCGAAGTTGCAGGGAATCACAGCGCGCTCTCCTGCCCAAGGGCGTACCAAATGCTCTCCGGCGTGAGCGGCAGCATGTCCAGTGATACCCCGGCCGCGCAGGAAAGGGCATTGGCCAGAGCTGCGGGCATGCCGATCACGCCATGTTCAGAAAAAACGCGCATGCCGCCAGGCGCATCCGCCTGCGGTGTGGTGATGAGTGCCACATCATAGGCCGGTTCTTCGCCAATACGCAGCAGCTCATAGTTGCGTAGGCTAGCGGTCAATAGGCGGGCGCCTTCATCGTAAATATATTCCTCATTGCGCGCCAGGCTCAAACCCATGCTCATGCCTCCACGGATCATGGCAACTGCTGCGTCAAAATCCTGCACGGCGCCAATATCCATGGAAGTGCAGGCCCGAAGCAGGCGGTAAGAATGATCCTTTGGGTCGTATTCCACCTCTACTCCCTGCGCGCCCACCGTCCAGGAATGGCCGGTTCTCCCCTTGCCGGTATCCTTCGCCAGAGGGCCGGTGTGGCGCATCACATGGCTACCCCTGCCGATGATCTGGCCGCCTATAGAGTTGCCTCCGCTAAGGATCACGCCGGAAACAAGATCCTGATAGCCCACGCAAAAATCCGGTTCGCCCTTGAAAAAGACCTTTTCTTGCCCATAATCAAGATCTTCCTCTGAGCAGCGTAGGACGATCGCCGCCTGGCTGATAAGCTGGCGCAGGGCATCGTCGCAAGCGGCGATCACCGCTTTGCCCGCGAGGAAGCTCGAAAGGGAAGCCACGGTCTTCCAATACTCCGGCGTAAGCTTGGTATCCACAGAAAAAGAAACGTGCACGCGGCCGGCCGCCATCCGCAGGCGCTGGGCCGCCAGTAGGGCTAGCGTCTCCTTGCCACCATTCCCCATCTCCACCACGCCCACATTGAGGTTGGCGCTGCCGTCTCCATTAAATGTGAGCACGGCTCCGGCACTGGCCCGGAGGCTAGGGTTAGGCGTCTTCCACAGCAGGGATATCCCTTTGGCCCGGATCAGGCCATTTTCTAGCTGCACGCGCTCCCCCGCCTGCCAATCAAGCTGGCTACGCAGGCTGTTGATACAGGCGGCTACATTCCCCAGGTTGCTGGCGTTGGTCTTGACCATGGTGGGCGTGAAATCGCCGGGGCGGATGGCATTGATCTCCCGCAGCTGCAATTTGTCCATATGCAACGCGTCTGCCAGCGCATCTAGCGTGCGCTCCAGGCAAAAGGTATAAGATTCGTGGGCGAAGCCGCGAAAAGAGGTGGCGTATGTATGGTTGGTATACACGCAGAGGGAATCGCAGTATAAATTTTCGATATTATAGGGCCCGCTGCAATCCACGGCGATGGCCTTGGCCATATTGGGGGCGATATCGCAATAGGCCCCGCAATCCAAGAGATATTCCATCCTGGCCGCAAGGATCTTGCCGTTTACGTCCGCGCCAAGGCGGATAACCGCCTCTAAAGCCAGACGGCTGGGGGATGAGGCCATATCCCGGCCACGGCTGTTTTCCAGCTTAATGGTAAATCCTGGGAATTTGCGGGCAGCCAGCGCGGCCAGATATTCGAGGAATACCGGGGTTTTCCCTCCAAAGGCCCCGCCCAGAAAAGGCGTTTCCACCTCCACCTTGCCCATTTCCAGGCCCAGGGCCTTGGCTACCAGCCAACGCACCGTATAGGGTGCTTGGGTGGAACTGCGGATCTTCAACCTGCCGTCTGCAAGAAACAGGGCGCTAGAGCAGCGTGGCTCCAGCGCGATGTGGTCTGATTGCGGCAGGTGGTAGGTATGCTCACAACGACGACGCATTGAGAAAAAGCGGTACTGCTGTCGCCCTTAGAAATTCTATACGAGGAAGCGATATTTGTACCCGACTGAGGATAAACATCCTCCACCAGCTTGGCGTAACCTGCCAGCTCCGGGTGCAAAAGCGCTGCGCCGGCCCGCAGGGCTTCATCCAGCGCGTTGACCACGGGCAGGGGCGTGATATCGGCGGTGATAAGCAGGGCGGCGGCTTCGGCCTGCTGCTGCGTATCCGCAACTACCAGGGCAATAGGTTCGCCTGCATAGCGCACCCGGCCCGTGGCCAAGATGGGCCGATCCTCCAGCAAAATGCCCGTTAATGGCAGGCTCGCGCGCCCGCAGATGACCGCGCGTACGCCATCTAGACACTCAGCCTCGTGCGTATGCACGGCGTGCAGCACGCCATGACCCACACCTGCCACTGCATAGGCGGCATATAGCTGCGGCGGCGCGTCGATATCCGCTGTGTATTGGGCCTGACCGCTCACCTTGAGCGGCGCGTCCAAGCGAACCGTCGCCATAGCCTCACCCCTTCCGCTCCCTAGTATTGGCAGCCGGGCTTGGGGCTATGCGATCAGATGGGCCGCCCACAAGCGAATCGGCACTCGGATACGTGGCGATACCATAGATAAACATAGGCCGCATAGCGAAAAGCGATGCGGCCCATTGCTTTTATTAGGTACGATGCGCAGGAAATCGGAATTTGCTTGATGCAGAGCATGTTTATTAGCTGATGCGCTATACTATAATTTCCATACCATCATAGGCAAAGAAAACATTATCGAGTTTCTTTTCTAATTCACTGTAATAACCATAGGATTTACCCCACATTTCGTTAATGTGGGTAACTATAACTCTTTTTATTCATGCGCCGCTCCCCCTACCTTTAACCGACTACATCGTAGCCCTGATCCTCGATGGCCGCTTTTATGGTTTTGAGGCTGCTCTTGGCAGCGTCGTGCGCCACGGCCACCGTTTTGGCCGCCAGATCCACCTCCACGCTCTCAATGCCCGGCAGGGCATTCACGGCCCCACTCACGGCCTTCACACAATGCTGGCAGGACATGCCGTCGACCCGAATGATGCTCTTTTCCATCATAATTTCCTCCGTTTTCTCTATTTATACTAAGTTGAAGGGCTTTAAAAGCCTATCTACGTCTACCGTTTTACCGCGCTCGTGCATGGAGACCTTGGCAAAGGCCCAGCCCGCCACAGCGCCCGGATCGACCCCGGCAGCGATTAGCGGTTCGGGGTTGAGGGCAAATACGATATCCTTATTATTGGCTTCTAAATCGTTGGCCCACTCGAACATATTGCCGCCCCCCAGGCTCACACCAAAGTGATCCATATCGCTATGGTAGCCGATGGCATCCGGCGCGAGCCTGACGATCCGCTCGTAGGCCCCAAGGGGCGTACCATCCTGTACGGATGCTTCGCCTAATTCCACGCCCATAGTGATGGTTTCGCCATCGTAGGCGTAAGCTTCCGGTAGCTTGGCTGCATCCAGCCCGGCGGCCAGGAAGGGCGAGGCGTCGAAGACGAGCTGAACGTCGTTGCCGGCGCTCCAATCCTCACGCCAGATGAACTTCGCGCCGCCATCCGGCGCTTGGAAGGCCCAGCCACCCGCCGTATCTTTGATCTGCTCCGGCGCGGCTAGCAGCAGCGCTTCAAAGGAATCTGTGGAGCCTTTCCCGATCACATCCAGATCCTGTTTCAATTGGGCGCAGGCGGCGGAAAGGAGCAGCAGCGCCACCAGCAGAGAGATCATAACAATACGTTTGGTGTTTTTCATGGCTAAACCGCCTCCTCTTCGGAATGGGTCACCTTGAAGCCTTTGAGCCGCAGGGCGTTGGTCACCACCGAAACGGAGCTGAGGCTCATGGCCGCGGCGGCGAAGATCGGGTTGAGCAGGGGGCCGCCGAACAGGTACAGCAGGCCCGCCGCGATGGGAATGCCGATGGAGTTATAGCCAAAGGCCCAGAACAAATTCTGCTTGATGTTGCGGATGGTCTTTTTGCTCAGCTCGATGGCCGCGGAAACATCCATCAGATCGCTGCGCATGAGCACGATATCCGCGGACTCCATGGCCACATCCGTGCCCGAGCCGATAGCGATGCCCACATCTGCCTGGGCCAGGGCGGGCGCGTCGTTGATGCCATCCCCCACCATGGCCACCTTACGGCCTTCGGCTTGCAGCTTTTTGACCTCGCCCGCTTTATCCTGCGGCAGCACATCGGCCAGTACCCGGTCGATCCCCACCTGCTTGGCAATGGCGCCGGCGGTCTTTTTGTTATCACCGGTAATCATCGCCACCTGAATGCCCATCTTATGCAGGCGCTCGATGGCCCGGCGACTGCTGGGCTTGACCACATCCGCCACGGCCACGATGCCGGCAAGGCTGTTATCCGCAGCCACATACATAGGGGTCTTGCCTTCACCGGCCAGCCTATCCGCCTCGGCCTCGAACGCACCCAGGGCGACGCCCTGCTCTTCCATCAGCTTGCGGTTGCCCGCGAGGATGGTTTGGCCGTTGATCTTGGCGCGGATGCCCCGGCCCGTGAGGGCTTCGAAATCCGCCACCTGCATAAGCTCCAGGCCCTTTTCCTGCGCACCCTGCACGATGGCCTGGCCCAGCGGGTGCTCGGAACCCATTTCCGCAGAGGCGGTGACGCGCATAAGCGCCTCTTCGGAGAAACCGTCTGCGGGCAGAACATCCGTAACCGTGGGCTTGCCCTCGGTGATGGTGCCGGTCTTATCGAAAACGATGGTATCCACCTTGTGCGCCGTTTCCAGCGCTTCGCCCCCCTTGATGAGGATGCCGTTTTCCGCGCCCTTTCCCGTGCCCACCATGATGGCTGTGGGGGTGGCCAGGCCCAGGGCGCAGGGACAGGCGATGACCAGCACGGAGATGAAGATGGTGAGGCTGAATTTCACATCCCCGCCCGTGCCGATCAGCCAGACGAGGCCCGCAACCAGGGCGATAGCCACGACGATAGGCACGAAATAGCCGGAGACGATATCCGCCATTTGGGCGATGGGGGCCTTGGAGCCCTGCGCATCCTCCACCAGCTTGATGATTTGCGCCAGGGCCGTATCGCTACCGATCTTTTCGGCGCGGAACTGGATGCTGCCGTTGGTGTTGAGCGACGCGGCGTAGACCGCATCCCCCGCTTTTTTATCCACAGGCATGCTCTCGCCGGTGAGCATGGATTCATCGATGGCCGTGTGGCCGGAAAGCACGGTGCCATCCACGGGTATTTTCGCGCCGGGCTTGACGATGAGGATATCGCCGATTTCCACCTCGTCGATGGGGATTTCCTTTTCCTCGCCATCGTGCAGGATGATGGCTGTTTTGGGGGCTAGGCCCATCAGCTTTTTGATGGCCTCGCTGGTCTTCCCCTTGGAAACGGCTTCTAGCGTTTTGCCCAGCATGATGAGGGCGATGATCACGCCTGCGGTCTCAAAATAGAGCGCGTCCACGGCCATATAATGGCCCTTAACGATTTGAAATACGTTATACACGCTGTAGACCACAGCGGCCGTGGTGCCGATGGCGATGAGCGAATCCATATTCGGGCTGCGCTGCCAAAGCGCCTTGAAGCCTACGGTGTAAAACCTATGCCCCACGGCAATGATGGGGATCACCAACGCGATCTGCACCAGGCCGTAGATCAATGGGTAGCGCATGGGCTGCAGCCAGGCCGGGAAGGGCAGACGCACAAAGCTTATCATGGGCGCCATAGCGATATATAGGAGCGGCAGGCCAAAGGCCGCGGCCACGATGAACTTGATCCATTGCAGGCGGATGGCCTTTTGCTTGCGTAGCCGGTCTTCCTCGGCGGCGTCGGTCTTGGCGATTTCCAAAGGCTGGTAGCCAGCCTTTTCGATGGCCGCCTTGATGGCGGATTGGCGTATCTTCTGCGGCTCGTAGGTAACCGTGGCCTTTTCGGTGGCCAGGTTGACCGAGGCGCTCACCACCCCGTCGAGGCGATTGAGCACCTTTTCGACGCGCTGCGAACAGGCAGCACAGGTCATGCCGCCGATGGGGATGGCGATGGTGCTGTTTGCCGCCTTTTCCTCGACTTCATAGCCAATTTTGGTCACGGCCGCCTTGATATCCTCTAGGGTAGCGTCCTCGCCATATTCCACAAAGAGCTTTTCGCTCGCCAGATTCACGGCAGCCTGCTGCACGCCGGGCAGCTTTTTTACGGCCTTCTCGATGCGCTGGGCGCAGGCCGCGCAGGTCATGCCACGAATGCTCAATACCTGACTTTCCATACGGGATCACCTCGTTCCTCACATTTGGCCTTGACAGCTTCCAGCCGTCATATTATTATTGTAACCATAATATTCATAATGACAAGTATGTACTTTATTGTGCAATACTATCCAAAATGATAGTAAGGAGGAATTCTTCATGAAATGCGACGAAACCTGCCTGCATTGCCCTGTGGACGCGACTTTGCGCCTGATCGGCGGCAAGTACAAGTCGCTGATCCTCTGGCACCTTTTAAGCGGTACGCTGCGCCATGGGAGCTGCAGCGGCTGATCCCTGCGGCTACGCCTAAGATGCTCACGCAGCAGCTGCGCGAGCTGGAGGCGGATGACCTGCTCGCACGCGAGGTCTTTCCGGTGGTTCCGCCCAAAGTGGAATATTCGCTCACGGCGCGGGGCAAGAGCCTTAAGCCTATCCTAACCGCCATGTATGAATGGGGCGCTGGCTATATGAAGGAAAAAGGGCTGGAGATATCCTGCTCCATGCGATTGGACGTATAAGCAAATCAATATCCCCCGGCTTGGCCGGGGGATTGGTTTGCAAAAGCTATTCCACTGTGATCACAGAAACCGGGCAGCCCTCCTGCGCCTCGACGGCGCTCTCTTCGGCCTCAGGGGGTACGTCCTCCCGGTACACTTCGGCCACCCCATCCTCAGCCATACGGAAAACCTCGGGGCAGGTATCTGCGCACATACCGCAGGAAATGCAGCCGCTTCGATCCAATGTCGCTTTCATGGTGATCCTCCTTGTTATTCTATATATTCTTTTGTTGGTTTTTTCTGTACCGCCGCGCTTACAGCGCCCGCGTAAAACGCGCGCCGTAGGCCCGGCAATCCGCAAGCGCCGCTGTTAGCCACCATATTCGTCAGTTTTTTCATGCGCCCCCACCTCTTTAGCCCGCGTTTTTCGTTTGTTTTTCATTCTACCATCTTTCCCAAAAGATTTGAATCATATTAAGCAAAAACCGCGGCCCAAGGCCTGTCGAAATAGGGGGCTTCAAAAATCTGCCTTCCATGATAGAATAATAAATAAATCATGAATACACCATTTGAGGGAGGACGCTATGATCTACCGCAACGCCACGATTGAGGACATCCCTGCTATTTTCGAGCTGCAAAAGAAATACCACGTTTCCACCATCAGCGAGGAAGATAAAAAGGACGGCTTTGTCACCACCTTATTTACGGAAGAACAGTTCAAAGAGCTGATCGAAAAGGAAAATGGCATCGCCCTGGCCTGCGACGGGGCGCGCGTCGCCGCCTACGCCATGGCCGCTTCCTGGGAATACTGGTCCAAATGGCCGCTTTTCCAGCACATGATTCAAGACCTGCCACACACACAATACAAGGGCCGAACCCTTTCTGTGGAGAATTCCTACCAATACGGCCCCGTTTGCGTTGATAAGGATTACCGGGGCACGGAGGTGTTGCCTAGGCTCTTCGCCTTTTCCGCAGAGCAGATGGGTAAGCGCTACCCCATCCTCATCACCTTCATCAACCACATCAATCCCCGCTCCTACCAAGCGCACACCCGCAAGCTGGGGCTGGATGTAATCAAAAGCTTCGATTTCAACAACAACCACTATTACGAGCTGGGCTGCGATACTTCCAAATATTACAAAGCGGCCGAATAAGCAGCACCTCTTAAAAGCACGGCGGCGCGGATATGCATCCGCGCCGCGCCATTTAATTTACACCCAGTCATTCCTTTTTAGTTGCCAGAGGGCGGCCTGCACGCTCTTAGCCTCGTGCAGTTCACGGCCCCGGATGATAACATCCGGCGCGAAATGCTCGATTATCGCCCCAGCTTCACGCCAGAACGGCCTGCTGGCATAGCCCGTCCAGCGGTACGGCGGCCGGGCCCTCTGCGCGGCGTAGATCATGCCGTAGCAGGGCGTGCAGCTGCAGGGTGTCTTCCTCCCCCGCAAAGGGCAGGTGGCAGATAAAAGTATGCCTGGGCCGGATATAGTTGCACAGGGCGGCCCGGCCCCGGGCCGTATGGTAAAAATAAGGGTTGATGAAAGCCGCCTCGATCTCGGTTTGAGTAAAGGGCGCGAAGCGCGCCGGCGGCAGGGCGTCACAATCGCCGCCAAAGAACAGGCTGCGGCCGTCAAACTCCAGCAGGATGCAGCTGCAATCCACCTGCCCATATGCGCTGAAAGAGCCCATCTCCATATGCGGCAAGGCCAGCAGTTCCAGCCGGAGGCCGCTTTGCAGTTCGCAGGCATGCGCCTGCCCCAACTCCAAGCCGGATTCCCAAACATACGCGCCCTGCGCCCTGGCAGCCTCCTTGGCCGGTGCGTTGCAGCCGCCCGCATCCGGGGGCAGGAACAGGCCGCGCACGCGGTTCCTTTGCAGATATTGCGCCACGGCCTCCGGGTCGTAATGATCCGGATGGCCATGGGAAAAAACCAGGTAATCGGCCTGCGCAAATAGCCCCTCCCCCCGCATCATTTCATCATACATGTTGGTTGGCAGGGTGCTGAACGGATGGCCCTGCCTTGCAAACAGGCCGTCGATAAGGATGCGTGTGCCGGCGTGTTCTACTATAAGGCCGGCGTTTGCCAGCAGGGTAATGGTTATCGCGTTCTTGTTCCTCGCCATGAGCGGATCAGCCCATAATCGCGGCACAGGCGCGGCCGGTCATGGATATCATAAGGCATTCTCCTTTTGCGGTCCGGGCCGCAAGCGGCCTTTGACCCGAGGTTTTCCCTATCAGCATAACACGCCGGATGGGGTGCGTCCCAACCGTTTTCTACCGGAGGCGAAGCCGCGTCGAGACGCAAAAGCATTCTTGAATGGGGTTCAAGAGGCCAGGGGTTCAAGGAAGCAAAGCTGCGCCGGGGTGCAAAAGCACCTCCGGCACGGAAATCGCTTCCAATCTATGTGGCTGCTATGCGCCCGCTATTCGGTTTTTGCGTGCGCGAGCAGGTATTGCTCCGCCTCCGCGCACCACATGCCGCCATGCTCCTTGACGATGCGGCCGAGCCCGGCAAACAGCGGGTCATCCCGGCCCTTTTGCTCAAATTCAGCAAGGGCTGTGAGTGGCATATCAAGGTGCGTGTAGACGAGTTTTTTGCCACCTGCGATGTGCGGCAGGTTGATGGTGGTTTCCGGCACGCAGTTAAGCCCGCCGATGTGGGTGATCATGGCGGCGGGGTTAAGCTTAGCCGCGTTCATCAGGGCGATGGATTCGCGCATGTCATCCGTATTGCCGCCCGAGGTGCCCATCACGTGATGGCCTGCATAGTGGATGTTATAGAAATTCATGCCCGCGGTAAAGGATGTATCCGAGGGGCCGGCGAAGAAGTTGAGGCAGCCGTCCTGGCCTAGGATGGCGTCCGCCTGCTCCGCCACCGCTCGCACGGGTGCGAAGCAGATCACGTCGTCATAGCCCGTGCCGCCCGTCAGTTCCAACAGGGCCGCCACCGGGCTTTCAGTTTTGGCCGTATTCACATATTTAAGTTCTATGCCGCAGGCCGCCGCATGTTCTACGGTATAGATGCTTTCGGCACGGGCCAGACGCTCGTCATCAATATCCGTTATCACGAGCAGGCCGGGCCTGCGCTCGCTGTGGAGCGCATAGTCGATTGCACCCAGGCCCATGGGCCCGGCGCCTGCAAGAAGGGCCAGCTTGCCGCCATCCACGATGCCCATCTTATGCTCGTAGCTGCCGAGCTCTGTGTGGTACATAGCGTGGTAGGTGCCCACGATGCAGCTCATCGGTTCCGCCAGCGAACCATAAAAGAAGGTATCGCTCTCATACGGCAGCAGGCAGTCTGAGAGCAGGGTTTCCAGGGGAATTTTTACATACGTAGCATCGCCGCCGCAGAGCGGATAGGAATAGCCGGGCGCGGATAGCGAACCCTGATAAAAATGCGAGGGCTGGATGGCAAAGCCCTGGCCCGGCCGGTATTTATGGCGCCAGTTTTTACCCACCTCCACGATCCTGCCGCAAAACTCATGACCCACGATGACGGGGTTCTCCGCTACGTCGTCCGGCACGCGCTTGTGCGCCGCACCCTGCGAAGCTTCCTTGTAGCTCGACATGCAGAGGCTATCGCACATCACCTCGCAGAGCACGTCGTCATCGCCTATAGGGCCCAGCTCGAACTCCTCGAGCCTTAGATCGTTCACGCCGTATAGGCGCACCGCCTTCGTTTTCAAAGCAAACACCTCCAAATAATAGTCATCGTTGGGTCAGTCTTTCAGATGGAAGGCTGTTTTGAGCCCCTCCACCTCGGTTTCCGAGATATGCGCCACAGGTCCCAGATCCACGGCATTCAAAATGGAATGGGCTGTGGATTCCAGCACCTCCAGCCGGTCAAAGGCCTGCAAAAGCGTGCCACCGGTCACGATCACGCAGTCGTTGTGGAAGATGAGCGCGGGCCGGTTTTCTTTAAATTCCGTAGCCACCTTTTCGGGCGCTGTGTAAAGCTCGCAAAACGGCCGCTTCTCGATATCGCGTAGGAGGATGTAGCTCTCCGGTATAGTGCGCGGGTCAAAGGGAGCATCCGTAACGGCAAAGGCCATGGCCTTGGGCGGGTGCGCCAGCAGCACGGCGTTGACATGGGGGTTCTTTTCGTAGATCAACTCGTGCACCCGCACGGCGCGAGACGGGGTCTTCCCCTGCTCCTTCATGCCCGCCTTCACGCGCACGAGGTCCTCTTCATTGAGATAGGCGCGGTCTTTACCAAACGGGGTGATGAGAAAACTGCCGTCCGCGAGGCGCACGGAGTAGGTACCCTGCGTGGCCGTAAACAGCCCCTGGCGGTACGAGCGGTGGATGAGGGTGACCATATCGCGCCGCGCAGCCAACTCCTCGGAACTCCTGGCATTGGGGATGAAATCATCCATGCGCAGGTGGTAACGGGTCTCCGTTACGGCAAAAGAGGCCGCATCCAGCGCATTGGGCTTGCCCAGCCTGCAGGCGAGCA
This sequence comes from Christensenella sp. UBA5394, assembly GCA_002409725.1. GTDB lineage: Bacteria > Bacillota > Clostridia > Christensenellales > CAG-138 > Pelethousia. Next base: position 11,187 of record DHOI01000038.1, on the reverse strand, counting down.
TTTCGAGGTTGGCCGTGTATTCGAGCGTTTCGAACATCATAAAGGCCGTGAACATATCCTTCGCGCCAATGCATACGCCGTGGTTCTCGAGCATTACGATGTTGACGTCCTTTTCAAATTCCGCCGCAATGTTATCGCCCAGCTCCTCGCTGCCGGGTAGGGCGTAGGACGCCATGGCCACGTCGCCGCAGGTCTTATATACGGAAGGAATCAGGCCCAGCGCGGGGGTTTTGCGCACGATGGAAAAGGCCACCAGCGCTGGCGGGTGCGCGTGCAACACAGCCTTGATATCCTCACGCTTTTTATAGATGGATTGGTGAAAGGGCAGCTCGCTCGAGGGCTTATGCGGGCCGATGGCGGTTCCGTCCGGCCGGATACAGATGATATCCTGCCGCGTTAAGGTGCCCTTGTCGATGCCCGCTGGGGTGATCCAGAGATTGCCCTCTTCATCCAGGATGGAAAGATTGCCGCCCGAGGTGGTGGTCAGCCCCTTGTCGTAGATGCGCTGCATGAACATCACCAGTTGATCCGCCGGGTGCAAATAGGAAAGGTTCACTTTTATTCCTCCGTTTCGTTGCGGATGATTGCCCAGGTGCTTTCGATAAGATTCGCAAAGCGCGGTTCGTGCATTTTTTCAATGACGAAGCTCTGGCGGGGCGAGTTGATATCCTCGCCGCTCACCTGCAAAAAGCCGTAGCGCTCGCAGAGCGCGCGAAGCCTGTCAAGCTGTGCGTCCGTATTGCGGGTGGGCATATAGGTGAGGGCGCGAACGCCGCGCTCCACGAGCGTTTCGAACAGCAGCTCGAGATTTTCATCCTCAAAGCGTTGCGCCTTTTTATCGCCTGTGACGGAAGCCGTAACATCCCCCAAATAGGCGTAGCAGAGGATGGCCCCGGTCTCCTTGCCCAGGCCCACGATCTCATCAAGGCGCGGGCATTCCGCCGTGGCGGGGATGTAAACCTTGGGGATGCAGTCCTTTTTGAGCGTGCCGATGAGGCCGTATTCTGCCAGCATGGCATTATGCGGCTCGAGCTTGCGCGCCAGCGCCTGCATCAGGTGGCGCTCGGTGACCGTGCCTCCGTTCGCGTATTGCGAAAGCGGCAGCACATCGCGTTCAAAATCGAGCGATACGCCAATTTCGGCGTTAATGCGATCGAGCATTTCGCGGTTGCGATTGTTGCGCTTTTCCCGCAGGGGGGCGAAAAAGGCCTGTATATAGGGGATGGATCTGTGCGGCACGCCGTGCAGGGCCATATAGCTCACGCCCAACTGATCGGGGTTGTTGGTGCGAAGGTTTTCAAAGGGGGTTCCAGCCATGGAAACGCGGCACTCGACGCCGACCGTGGTGGGGATGCCAACGAGCTTGCCCGCCTCAATGAATTCCTCCGCCCCACCCATGGAATCGTGATCGACAATACCGCAGGTGCAAAGCCCCTCCGCCCGTGCGGCATAGACCGCGGCCGTGGGCGAATAGGGCGAAAAGGAGAAGGTGGTGTGGATGTGGTTGTTCACGAGCCGCTCGTCCATCGGCGGGAAGGCCGCCGTTTGCAGGGCGGTACGCAGGGCGGAGAGCCGCTCCTCTTTGGTGGGGGCGTTAAGCTTATCGAGCAGCAATTGATCGATCATCTGAGCATCACCTGCCCGCCCGTAACCGGGATCGCCTGCCCGGTTTCAAAGGTTTGCTCCACGCAGTAGAAGATGGCCTTGGCTACGTCCTCTGGCGTGCAGCCGCGCTTAATGAGGGATTTGTTTAAGTAATGCGTCTTAACATCTGCCAGCGTTTTCGCGCCGGGCACCTTGCCCGCGCGCAGGTATTGCACAAAGAGGCCCTTCTCCGGGTCGCTCCACAGCGGTCCATCGTAAAAATTGCCCGGGCAGATGGCGTTGACCTTTATGTTATAGGGCGCAAGCTCCAGGGCGAAGCTCTGCGTGAGACCGATGCCGCCAAACTTGCTCCCCGCGTAGGCAAAGTTTTTTTTGCTGCCCGCAAGGCCCGATTTGGAATTGATCTCGATAATGTCGTAAAATTCTTCAGGCGCGGCTTCGTGCTGCGCCTTCATAATGCGGCTGGCGTATTTGACGCAGGTGAAATACGCCGTATAATTAACGCTGGTCACCAGCTCGAAATCCCGCTTCTCCATTTCATCGAGCGAACCGGCCTTGAGGATACCGGCATTAGAGACCAGGATATCGAGGCCATAGAAGCGCTCCACGCAGGCAGCGATCATCGCCGCCACACTTTGCTCATCCGTCACGTCCGTTTTCACGGCAAAGGCGCGCTCGCCCATCTCCCCTGCCGTTTGCTGGGCCAGCGGTCCGTTGAGATCGGCGATGCATATGGAAGCGCCCTCGCGGTATAGTTCCTGTGCGATGCCCCTGCCAAAGCCCTGTGCGCCGCCCGTGACCAGGGCGACCCTGCCCGAGAGCCTGCCGCCCGTTTGCGATCGCTTAGCCGCATGTTTACGCGCGATCTCCTCGTAAACCGTCATATCAAGCATGCTTCTTTACCTCCATATAGCGCAGCAGTCGCGCATAAGCATCCTGCCAGGCCTGCGTTTGCCGCGGCTCCCACACGGTCAGCGGGAAAGAGCGGCGGATGACCTCGCGCGCTTCTGCAATATTCCTGATCTCACCCAGCGCCTGCGCTTGCATCAGCGCGTTGCCGGCGCTCGCGCCCTCGATGGGGCCGGTGACCACAGTGCGGCCCGTGGCATCCGCGGCCATCTGGTTCAAAAGGCCGTTTTGGCTGCCGCCGCCCACGATATTGAGCGTATCGATGCGCCTGCCCTTGATGGTTTCCAGCGTTTCCAGGGCATGGCGGTATTTGAGCGCCAAGCTTTCGTATACGCACCGCGCGAACTGCCCTTCCGTTTCCGGCGCAATCTGGCCCGTTTCTAGGCAATAGACGCGGATCTTTTGCAGCATAGCACCCGGCTTGAAAAAGGGTGCGTCGTCCGGATCGATCACCGAGCGGAAGGGGGCTTCCCTTTTGGCCAGACGTACGAGCTCGTCCCATGAAAACGCCTTACCTTCGGCCGCCCACTCCCTGCGGCATTCCTGAATGATCCACAGGCCCATGATGTTTTTGAGTGGCCGGAAGCCACCCTGCACGGTGCCCTCGTTGGAAAAATTCGCCGCGAACACCGCATCCGTCAGCATGGGCTTTTCCGTTTCCACGCCAAAGAGGGACCATGTGCCGCTCGAGCAAAAGGCGAAGCTGCCCTCACCCGGTATGGCCGCTACTGCCGAGGCCGTGTCATGCGTCCCCACAGCGGCCAAACGCACGTTTCGCAGGCCAAGCTCGTTTGCAAGCTCGGTTTTAAGGGGGCTGCGAAGCGTACCGGGGAAATCGATGGCGGTAAAGATGCGCGCCGGGATATCCAACAGGCGCAAGGTCTCGCCATCCCAAGAAGCGGTATCCGCGGCCAGCAGATTGGTGGTGGTGGCATTGGTATATTCGGTGAGCTTATCGCCGGTAAAGAAATAGCCCAAAAGATCGGGCATCAAGAGCAGGGTGTGCGCGCTGGCCAGCTGCTCGTCGTTTTCTCGCACGCGCCTATAGAGCTGGTATACAGTGTTGAAGGACATAGCCGCGATACCCGTGCGGGCAAAAAGCCCGTGCTTATCCGCCCGCTGCCACGCTAGATCCATATCGTCATCCACGGCGGTGCGGTAGGCGCGTGGGTCGCCGATCAGGCCGCCGCCCGCATCGAGCAGGCCGTAATCCACACCCCAGGTATCGATGCCGAAGCTGGAAAGCTCGCCGCCCACATCCCGGCTGTAGGCGTGAAAGCCCTCCTTTAGCTCGGCAAAGAGCGCGCCCGCATCCCAATAGGAGAGCCCGCCCTTATTATGTAGCGCGTTGGGGAAGCGGTGCAGCTCCGAAAGGACCAGCTTATCGCCGTCGAAGCGGGCCAGCACGGCGCGGCCGTTGGAAGCGCCCAGGTCGAAGGCCAGCATATCGCGCGTCATGGCTTCGCACCCGCGGCCAGCTGCTTGCGGTATTTCTCGCTTTCCCAGTTGGCAATAAAGGCTTTGGCCGCCTCTCCCATCGTTTGCAGGGTCAGGTTGGCTGCGCGCAGCGTTTCTTCAATAAAAACAACGGCCATGAGCGTTTGCTCCAGGGTGAGGGCGGCGCTTTCCTCCATGCGATACCGCACCGTGCCGCTCGCACGATCGATCAAAGCCGTCTCGCCCAGCGTGCCGGTTAAAAACACCATTTGATCCGGATAGAGCGGCTCAGCCAAGAGCTTTTCTTCCGGATAGCCATCCCCCCGCAGGAAGCTTTGCAGATACGGCGTATCCGAAACGAATTCGTTTTCGCCCGTTTGGCGGATACGCGCCTCCGGGAAGGAATCGCCGCTAAGGCCGAAATAGCCGGCCAGGCGCTCGTTTGCGGCCGCATGGATGCTTATGGCTTCCGCCGCATCCTCCGCATGCGCGATGATGCCGTGGTTTTGCATCACCAGCACGGCCGGCCGGCGGCCCGCTAGCGCTTCCACGCGCTTTATCTCATCGCGGATGGAAAAGGTAAGCCGGCCGCCCGGATCCACATAGGGAACCATGCCCCAGGCGAAGTGCGCGTCCGCAAAGGCCACGGCTAGTATGCTTTCGCATTCTTTGGCGCAGGCGGCGAGGTTGGCGTATACGCTGTGGCTGTGGATCACATATCTGTCGAGCAGGGAATGAAAGCCCGCCTCTACAGAGGGGCGCAGTGCGGCCAGCCCCGCGATTTGCTTGACCTGCCCCTTGGTGAAGGCGGCGCACTCACTTTCCACATCGCTAAAATCCCCTGGCTGGTGCGAAAGGTAGAATTCCCGCACGGCCGCCCCGTCGAGCACGGCATAGGCCGCGTCCTCTCGGATGTCGCTTAGGCGGTAGCCCGAGGCCTTGATGGCCATCAGCCCCCCTTCCAGCTTTACGGAAGTGTTGCCGCCCCCGCCCTGCACATAATCCGTCCGCGCGCCGATCTCACAGGAGAGCGTGCGGAAGGCTTGCAGCCTTTCCTGATGCGTTGTAAAAAAATCCATCTGCTTTTCCTCTTGATCCATAACATTACATTGACGCCGTGCATGGGAAATGATAACACCTTATGGTTCCATTATAGCAAAGCCGTTTCAGAACGTACACCAGCAAAGTTGGACAATAATATCGCTATCTTGACAAAAGCGGCTAAATCATCTTATACCAGCTCTGGCGGAAGGCATGGGGCGTGATCCCCTCGCGCTGCTTAAACTGGTTGATGAAGTGGCTGGAGTTTTCGATGCCCACCTCAAAGGCGATCTGGTTGATGGTATCGTTGGTGGTACGCAAAAGCTCCTTGGCCCGGTTGAGCCGTGTAAAGATCAAAAATTCGTTGGGCGTGAAGCCCGTGTAGCGCTTGAAGAGCTTTTGAAAATAGAACTTGTTCATTGAAAAGCGCTTGGCCAGATCATCCAGCGTAATGCGCATATGGTAGTTATCCAGCAAATACGTGCGCGCCTCCTGGATGCAGTCGGGCACCATCTCATGCTCCGGCAGGGTGCAGGCGCTCAGGGCGCAATCGCTCATCAGGTCCGTCAGCAGCCTGGCCGCGCGGATATCCCCTGCCAGGGAGCTTTGCCCGTACCTGTAGATCTCCATCAGCTCGCGCAGGATGGCCGGCGCGGCGGTATTGGGAGGGAGGGTGATCACGTTGCAACCATCGTTTTGCGATAAAAAGAGGTCATAATAGCGCGCACAGCCATGGCCGTAAAAATGCACCCAGAGCATATGCCATTCCTTTTTTATGGGGCTGGTTTGGTAAAACTGCGGCTTGCGGCACTCGATCCAGAAGGCCTGGCCCGGGCTCACGGTTTCCGTAGCGCCGTTATACTCCAGCAGGCCCTCGCCGGAAACGACGTATTTGATCAGATAAGATGGCAGCCCCTCGCGCCGCGTATAGTATTTTTCCCGCGCAAGAAAATCCCCCACCTCCTGCACATAGGGCAGGCTCTGCTTGGCCTGCTGGCCGGATGTGACGGTGAGCCAGGTGGAATTGGACGTAATATCCAGCTCATAGTTTAATTGAACGCCCGCCATAGAAGATGTCCTCCAAGCCAAGATATTTTGATAGTTAACCAACATTAAGCAATGACAAACATAACATAATCTGCAATACTAAATATAGTTCTAGTATATTGCATCGCAGCAGGGTATTGCAACAATTCGATTTTCCCCCTATTAATTCCGCACAATTCGTTAACCGTAACATATAGAGCGGGTATGGGTAGCCACGGAAGCCCATGGCAACATAGTGCAATAAAATGTCAACATACTTACACAAGATATTTATATAGTTAAGTCCAATCACCAAAACGCTTAAGCCGAAAGGAGACCTTATGGAACGTTACGCTTGGAAGGCGCGCGTGCTGCCCGGGAAGCTGGAAGAATATATCCACAGGCACGATGCCATCTGGCCGGTGATGACCGAGGTGCTCAACAAGGCCGGCATCCACAACTATACGATCTGGAACGTAGGCGACGAGCTTTTCGGCTATTACGAATGCGAGAGCGTGGCGCACGCGGCTCGGGTGCAGGCCGAGAGCCCTGTCGTGCAAAGATGGAACGACTATATGAAAGACGTTATGGCCATGGAGATGGATCCTGTGACCGGTGCGCAGCCGCTACTGCGGCAGGTATTTTTGCATAAATAGCGTGTTGCGCACGCCCCGCGGCACGCATTCGCATGATTTAATTCAATCAATTTAGGAGAGATAAATGGAGAGCGTAAAGATCAACCAGGCGTTTGAAATCGCCAAAGAGCAATATGCCGCTGTGGGCGTAGATGTGGAAGCCGCCATCGCCCGGGCGGACGCGGTTCCCGTATCCATGCATTGCTGGCAGGGGGACGATGTGATCGGCTTCGACGGTTCGGACGCCCTCAGTGGCGGCATACAGACCACCGGCAATTACCCGGGCCGCGCCCGCACGCCGGGTGAGCTTCGAGCGGATATCGAGGCGGCCCTGCGCCTGATTCCGGGCCGCACCAAGCTGAGCCTGCATGCCAGCTACGCGGAGAAGGGCGGACGCAAGATCGACCGCGACGCTTATACGATCGAGCAATTCGCCGCCTGGCTGGATTGGGCTAAGCAGACCGGCCTGGGTCTCGATTTCAACCCCACCTATTTTTCGCACCCCAGAATGGACGGCGACTTTTCGCTCAGCAGCTTCGATCCGGGCACGCGCAGCTTCTGGATTGAGCACGGCAAGCGCTGCCGCGAGATCGCCCTCGAATTCGCCAAAGGCACTGGCCAACCCTGCACGGTCAATTATTGGATGCCGGATGGCTATAAGGATGTGTGCGTGGATACCGTGCGCCGCCGCGACCTGATGACCGCATCGCTGGACGCTATCTTTAAAGAGCCCATCGACGAGGCGCTCGTCCCCTGCTCTGTGGAGAGTAAGCTCTTTGGCGTGGGCGTGGAAAGCTACACGGTGGCCAGCCACGAGTACGCGCTGGGCTACGCCCTTTCGCGCGGCAAGCTCTATACGCTGGACGCGGGCCATTTCCATCCCACCGAGGTCATCAGCGCCAAGATCACCGCGGTGCTGCAATTCCTCGATAAGATCCTGCTGCATGTGAGCCGCGGCGTGCGCTGGGATAGCGACCACGTGATCACCCTAGACGACGAGCTGATGCGCATCATGGACGAGATCATCTGGAATGGCCTCGAAGAGCGGGTGTTCATCGGCCTCGATTATTTCGACGCCTCCATCAACCGCATCGCGGCCTGGGCCATCGGCATGCGCAACGCGCGCAAGGCGCTGCTCAAATCCTGCCTCGCGCCCGCGCGGGCCATCCGCGAGGTGGAATATGCCGGGGATTACACAGCCCGCTTCGCCGCTCTGGAAGATCGTAAAACCATGCCTTTCGGCGCGGTTTGGGCGCATTATTGCGAGCAGCGTGGCACTCCGCAGGATGGAGAGTGGTTAGCAATCGCTAGGGCTTATGAGCGCGGATAAATAAGGAGGGCCTATGTCCGAATTCCGTTTGGAACTAAAGAATATCACAAAGGTTTTCCCGGGCGTGAAGGCGCTCGACCGGGTGAGCTTCCAATTGCTGCCTGGCGAGATCCACGCCATCATGGGGGAAAACGGCGCAGGTAAATCCACCTTCATCAAGGTGATTACCGGCGTGCACCAGCCCGACGAGGGTAGCGTCTTCATGGATGGCCGGAAGGTGGAATTCAAGACGCCGCTGGACGCCCAGCGCCACGGCATCGCAGCCATCTACCAGCATGTGACCAGCTACCCGCATCTTTCTGTGGCGGAAAACATTTTTATGGGCCACGAGTGCGTCAAGGGCGGCCTATTGCAATGGAAGGAAATGAACCGCCGCGCAGAGGAGCTGCTTCGCCCCTTGGGCGTATCCTTCAGCGCCACGGCGCTGATGAGCTCGCTATCCGTAGCCCAGCAGCAGATGGTGGAGATCGCCAAAGCCCTCTCCATGAACGCGAACATCATCATCATGGATGAGCCCACGGCCGCCCTGACCAAAAGCGAATCCGAAGAGCTTTACCGCATCACCGAGGCCCTACGGGACGAGGGCACATCCATCATCTTCATCTCGCACAGGCTGGAGGATATGTACCGCCTGGCCTCGCGGGTCACGGTTTTCCGCGATGCGCATTATATCGGCACCTTCGATGCGGCCACCATCACCGAGCCGGAGCTGATTAAGGCCATGGTGGGCCGCGAGATCAAGGAGCTCTTCCCCAAGCCCTCCATCGTGCCGGGCGAAGAGGTGCTGCAGGTGGAGGGGCTGAGCCACGCGGGCTATTTTAAGGATGTCTCCCTAAATGTGCGGCGTGGCGAGATCGTGGGCCTCACCGGATTGGTGGGCGCTGGGCGTACGGAGGTGGTCCAAACGCTCTTTGGCGTGGAGCGCTACGACGCAGGCAAGATTTTCCTTGAAGGCAAGCCCGTTTCCATCAAAAAGCCGCAGGATGCCATGCGCCTGGGCATCGGCCTACTCACGGAGGACCGCCAGCAGCAGGGCCTGCTGTTGGATTGGGGCATTGGACGCAACATCACCCTATCCGAGCTCAAGCGCTACGCAAAATACGGCGTCCTTTCCGAAAGCGAGGAAAACGCCGACGCCAAGCGCCTGGCCGAGAGGGTAGATGTAAGGGCGGTTTCAATCTTTGATGCATGCAGCTCGCTCTCCGGCGGCAACCAGCAAAAGGTGGTGGTCGCCAAGGCGCTCAACTCCTCCCTCAAAGTACTCATCATGGACGAGCCGACCAAGGGTGTGGATGTGGGCGCGAAGGCGGCCGTTTACGAGATTATGGGCGAGCTGGCCGAAGCGGGCCTTGCCGTGATCATGATCTCCTCCGAAATGCCCGAGATCCTCGGCATGTGCGACCGCATCTTCGTGATGTGCGACGGACGGATGACCGGCGAGCTGAGCCGGGCCGAGGCCACGCAGGAGCGCATCCTCGAGCTGGCCATGCGCAAACACGCGCAGCCTGCCCAGGGCGCGTAAGGAGGGATAGCAGATGCAAAAGACTTCTTTCGATTTTAAGGCCCTTTGGAAGCGCCTCACCGCCTCTCGTGAAATGACGCTCTTCCTCGTGCTGGCGCTGATCTGCGCGTTTATTCAAGCTAGAAACCATAGCTTCCTCACAGGCAAAACCATCGAGGATATGCTCAAGAACTACTCCACCACCATCACGCTCTCCCTCGGCATGATGAGCGTGCTGCTCATCGGTGGCATCGATATCTCCGTGGCCTCTTCCCTGGCCTTCTCGGGGATGTGCGCCTCGCTGCTGATGCGCGAGGGCGTCTATTCCTCCACGCTGGTCATGTTCCTGGTGAGCATCGCCATCGGCACGCTCTGCGGCCTGCTCGTGGGCTCTGTGATTGCCTACGGCCAGGTAATCCCCATCATTGCCACATTGGGCCTGACGAATATTTTTCGTGGCGCGACCTACCTCGTTTCGGATAGCCAATGGGTCTCGGCCTATCAGTTCCAGGCTTCCTTCAAGCAATTCGCGCAGACCAACACGCTCTCCTTTGGCCTGATGAACAACCTAATCTTTATCGCGCTCATCTGTTACGCTGTGTTCTTCGTCGTCATGCGCTGGACGCGCTTTGGCAGGCGTATCTACGCAGTGGGCAGCAACCCGGAGGCCGCGTCCATCAGCGGCATCCGCATCAAGCGCATCAAGCTCGTGGTCTATACCATGATGGGCAGCTTTTCAGGCCTGGTGGGCGCGATGTATACAGCGCTCTACGCCTCCGCCCAAAACGACATGGCCACGGGTATGGAGATGGACGCCATCGCCGCCTGCGTACTGGGCGGCGTGAGCCTCAGCGGCGGCCAGGGCTCGGTGGTGGGCGTGCTGTTGGGCGCGCTAACCATGACCGTAATCAGCAAGGCGCTGCCGCTGATCGGCATTTCGCAATTCTGGCAGCGGGCGATCAAGGGCCTCATCATTCTGCTGGCCATCATCATTAATATCCTAGCGCAGCGCGCGCTGCAGAAAAACCAGCTTAAGGCAAGGGAGATCTAACATGGCAGAGCATGGTTCCCGCAACATCGTTTCCACCCAGAAGAAGACCCTCCGCTCCGTTTTATTGCGCTGGGAAACGCTTCTGCTGGTATTGTTCGTGGCTGTCAACGTAATGAACGCCTCAATCTCTTCCAATTACCTCAATGTGGACAATATTTTTACCGCCATCAGCACCTTCCTCGTGCGCGGCTTCATCGCCCTGCCGATGGCCTATATTCTGGTGCTGGGCGAGATCGACCTTTCCGTGGGCTCCACCGTGGCCCTCTCGGCCACGCTGCTGGGCCTAAGCTATAACGCCGGCCTACCCATGGGCGCCTCCGTACTCATCGCCCTATTTTGCGGCATGGCCTGCGGCCTGATCAACGGCCTGCTGCTCACCCAGTTCCAGGAGCTTGCGCCCATGATCGTCACCCTGGGTACCATGACGCTCTATCGTGGCATCGCGGAGATTCTCCTGGGCAGCCAGAGCGCCAGCAACCTCCACCAATGCGCCTGGTTCTACGAACTCTATTATGCCAAGCTCGGCCCCATCCCTTATGTGTTCCTTGTTTTCTGTCTACTGGCCGTCGTATTCGGCTTCGTGCTGCACAAAACGCTCTTTGGCCGGCAGCTCTACGCCATCGGCACCAACCGCATGGCCGCGCGCTATGCG
>DHOI01000090.1:29502-29922 GCA_002409725.1 Christensenella sp. UBA5394 | reverse complement strand
AACGTATACGCGGCCACAAAAGCTTTCGTGCTCAGCTTCACCCGCGCGCTTAACGCGGAGCTGAAGGGCCGCGGCATCCGAGCCATAGCCATTTGCCCAGGCTGGGTGAAAACCGAGTTTTTCAACCGCGCCATGAGCGATTCCACCATCACCTACTTCAACCGCTATTACGAGGCCAAGGATGTGGTGCGCCGCGCCCTACGGGATATGGATAAAGGCAAGGATGTTTCCATTGTCGGCTTCCCCATCCGCGCGCAGGTGTTTTTCACCAAGCTCCTCCCCCACCGGCTGGTGATGAAGGTCTGGCTTCGCCAGCAAAAGAAAGGCTAGCACCTATTAAATCGCCAGGGTGCCTCATAAAACATCCATAATTCTTTCCCACGTGCGCCGGGCCAGGGCAAATTGATTATAGTGCCTTTT
>DHOI01000090.1:28052-29247 GCA_002409725.1 Christensenella sp. UBA5394 | reverse complement strand
GCCAATGCGGGCAGCGTCTGGTTCAGCGCGGTCTTTATCGCTTGCATTTTCGTCTCGTACTCCGCCGGTGCCGTGATGTAGGTCAGCAACGGTTTATAGCGCACCCATCCGATGCAGGCGCTCAGAAACCGCTGGTTTACCGCCTCTGATTCCGTGGTTATGGCAGAAAGGTGTATCGGCAGCGCCCCATCCAAAAGATGATGATAGATGGAAAACCCATCGTGGAAGGTATAGCATGGTATCCTGTGGATTCTCTTATCCTTCAGCAAGGTGGACAGGAACGTATCCTCTCCCCTTGCCCCCGGCGGATTGAAAAACGGCAGCGTTTTCCGCGGGTTTTTGAGATTGATGCAAAGGTTTGCACCGGAAATGAACTTACATCCGCCAAGCAGCGGCACATCCACCGCCTTGTTAGCGGTCAGCACCTCTGTAGAGGCATAGGTGACGCCGCCGGACTGCATCAGCGTTTTGATGCTCGCCCAGTTGATGATATCGTTGCTGATCGCCTCGATAAAGCAGCGGAAGGTCTCCTCGTCCAGCGTCTCATTAAAGCGGATGTGCGGAATCGGGGAAATATAGCCACAGTGGTAACCGTTCGTATAATCCGCATCAGCAATTTCGTTCAGGTGGGAAAGGAAAACCTGCTGCCCGCTCCAGAGGCATACATCATGGTTTTTGGTTACTGCCATAGGGTATTCGTCATCGTCCAAAAAAAGGAAATAGTCCATATGGTTTTCAAGTGCCGCGAGCAGCACCGCGTTTCGCTTCCCCGCATATCCGGGGCCAAACACGCTGCCCAGTTCCGCCTGCGAGAATTCGCTGTTCTTCCGCAGCTCCTCCAGGCTTCGCAGTGCGTTCTTTTTGCCCACAAATGTAATGTTTTCAAATATATCAACGATCTCCTGGGGGAGATTGGTATAGTCGGTCGACTTGGTATTGCGGTATTCTACATCGTATGCGACGAAAAGGTGGAGCTTTACCTCCATGCCCTCGGGCAGGTCTTGCTTTGACACCTTCCATGTATGAATATAGGCCGATAAGACCTTTTTGAAATTGCGCCGCCCCGTTGCGAAACCGATTCCCATATGTACTTCATGCATAATATAATCATCCTTTCTTCTGTCCCTCCGGTCAAATGACTCTCACGCTCCATTCCTTTCCCGCAGATATTAATTTAATAATAATTATATAAATT
>DHOI01000090.1:26002-27865 GCA_002409725.1 Christensenella sp. UBA5394 | reverse complement strand
AAATTCCCGGCTTCTCCTGATGCTCAATAAATGCCCGGCAGAGATGTGCCGGGCAACAAATATTGCAGCAAGAGCCTTTATCCCGGGCAATCATCGGATAGGCCGGGCCCCGTCCGCGTAGGACCCGTCCGCGCAGGGCTCGCGTAGGCCTTGGCAATAAAGCGCGCTTCATCCACGATGACGCGCTCGTGCTCGCCCTCGGCGATGGGGCCGGCCTCGTCAAAGGCAGCTACGCGGAAGACCAAGCGCCGCCCATCGATAGATAGCAGCTCACTTTCTGCATAGGCCACGGCGCCAAGGGGCGTGGCGCGCTGGTGTCGCAGAGCAAGCAACGTACCCACGGTGGCCTGGCCGTGCTCCAGGTGCGGCTGCACGCTCTCCCAGGCCGCCTGCTCCATCATGGCCGCCACGGCCGGAGTGGCCAGCACAGCCAAGGTTCCGCTGCCTATGGCTTTGGCCGTCAGCTCCTCCGTCACCCGCTTTTCACAGCGGCCCCTGCATCCCGTTTCCAGCATATCGTTTGCCTCCCTTGGCGCGTTTTTTCTTAGCATACCACGCTCGATAGACTTGCGCCACCGGATATGGTAGAATAGCCAGCGTAGATACTTTAATGAAGGGAGGAGGATGGTTACGTACCTTTGCCCCCTCTTCTCGGGCTCATCCGGCAACGCCACACTGGTGGAAATCGGCGGCGCGCGCATCCTGGTGGATGCGGGTAAGCCCGGTAACTGCCTGTCAGCCGCCCTACGGTGCGCCGGCATACCGCCCGAATCCATAGCAGCCCTGCTTATCACCCACGAGCACATCGACCATGTGCGCGGCGCGGGCGTTTTTTCGCGGCGCTACGGCGTACCCATCTATGCCAACGCCGGCACCTGGGAGGGCATGGACCCCCTTATTGGGGATATCGCCCCTGCAAACATCCGCGTATTCGCCACGGAGCACGGCTTCTTTATCAAAGAGGCAGCCGTTTTCCCTTTTAAAACCCCGCACGATGCGCGGGAATCCGTAGGCTACCGCTTTGAGGCGGAGAGCCGCTCCATGGTGGTGATGACGGACATTGGCCATGCCGACCCCCTGCTGCTCGATTGCGCCGCAGGCAGCGACCTGGTGCTGATCGAGGCTAACCACGACCCGGAGCTGGTGCGCTCCTGCCGCTATCCCTTCCTCACCAAGCAGCGCATCCTTTCGGATAACGGCCACCTTTCCAACGAGAACGCGGGCCGCGCACTGGCCCGGCTCTATAGCACCGGCGTGCGGCGGGCCATATTGGCCCACCTGAGCCGGGATAACAATTTCGAGGAGCTTGCCCTCTCCACCGTGCGCGAGCAACTGCGCCTGGCGGATATTCCGGACGAGGCCTTTGACCTAACCGTGGCCCGGCGGGACGAGGTGACGGGTATGTTCCAAGTCGCGGAGGGCTGAAAGCGATGCGGATACGCATCCTCTGTATCGGCAAATTGAAGGAGCGCTTTTACAAAGACGCTTGCGCGGAATTCTGCAAGCGCCTTTCCCGCTATGCGGAGCTTGAGATCGTGGAGCTGCCGGATGAAAAAGCGCCGGAGCAGCTTTCCGAGGCGCAAAAGGCGCAGGTGAAAGCCGCCGAGGGTGGCCGCATGCTCTCGCGTATTGGCGAGGGCGAGCAGGTCGTCGCGCTGGATATAGCCGGGGAGCAGCTTTCCTCACCCCAGCTTGCGGCCCGCATGCAGGGCTGGCTCAATAGTGGCAAGAGCCGCCTCTGCTTCCTCATCGGCGGCTCGCTGGGCCTCGCCCCTGAAGCGCTTGACCGCGCGGACGTGCGCATCTCCTTTGGGCCGCCCACCTTTTCCCACCAGCTCTTCCGCGTGATGCTGCTCGAGCAGC
>DHOI01000090.1:25565-25767 GCA_002409725.1 Christensenella sp. UBA5394 | reverse complement strand
CTGCAAGATCAACGCCGGGGAACCCTACCATAAATAGGCCCTACGGCCCTACGCGGGTAGCGTGCGCGAGGCCCGGCCTTGGTGGTGATTGTTAAGGTTAAAGGCCGTTTGTTGGCTTTGGGCGGCTGGCGGGCCCTGCGGGGAAAGCCTTGGCCAGCAATGCTTTTCACTCGCGGCGTACACGTCGCAAGCGCGAATAAAG
>DHOI01000090.1:25004-25284 GCA_002409725.1 Christensenella sp. UBA5394 | reverse complement strand
CTAAGGGAGCGATGCGACTATTGCGACTGTGAGCGGGCCCCGAACCTGCCGTGATTCTGCCTTCCCCCCCTTTTTCCCAGGCTTGTTTTATGGTATGATAAAGTGATTTGATATCTGAATTCAGGAGGTACCTACCCATGCCCGACGAACGCGCCCTGCCCGCCCTGAAAAAGCTGGACGAGCTGCATATACCCTATACGCTCTACGAACACGAGCTCGCCCTCACCATGGAGGATTGCGAGGGCATCGGCAGCGATATCGGCGCGGCGCATTTCAAAAA
>DHOI01000090.1:24597-24794 GCA_002409725.1 Christensenella sp. UBA5394 | reverse complement strand
CTCTTCCTTACCACCCGGGCGGGCGATACGTTTTACCTTGCCCTTCTGCGGGCGGATAAGAAATTCCACACAGGCGTCGTCAGCCGCCAGCTGGGCAGCGAGCGCCTCTGCTTTGCCTCGACCGAGCAGCTCAAGGAAAAGCTGGGCCTTGAGGCTGGCTCCGTGACCCCCCTGGCCCTGATCAACGATAAGGACCA
>DHOI01000090.1:24109-24379 GCA_002409725.1 Christensenella sp. UBA5394 | reverse complement strand
ACCGTGGCCATCGATAAGGATATCATGGCCCACCCCCTGCTTTGCATGCACCCGCTGATCAGCAATACCACCGTCGCCATTTCCCGCATGGATATGGTTCGCTATATCAAGGCCTGCGGCAACGAGTATAAGTACATCACCGTGGATGATGGCGAACGTGAAGAAGGCTGAGATGCTGGAATATAAATACGATACGCAGCTGCTGATCGAAGGCGACGGCCTCGACGAGGACGCTGTCAACGCCTATTTCGCGGCAAACCTCGAGGGGGA
>DHOI01000090.1:21434-23871 GCA_002409725.1 Christensenella sp. UBA5394 | reverse complement strand
GCCTATTGCGCTACCCTGGGCGAGATCTACGACATCGTCGTGGAGGATATGGACAGGCAGTCTAGAGGCCTGCAAGGGTAGGCGCGAATCAGAATAAGAAAGGGCGTAAAACCAATGGAAGAACGCATCACCTCTAAAAATTTCATCGAGGAGTTCATCGAGCAGGATATCCGGGAAAAGGGCCTTACACATATCCAGACCCGCTTCCCGCCCGAGCCCAACGGCTATCTGCATATCGGCCACGCCAAGGCTCTGGCCATCGATTTCTCCATGGCTGAGAAGTTCGGCGGTACCTGCAACCTCCGCTTCGACGATACCAACCCCACCAAGGAAGACGAGGAATACGTGGACGCCATCATGGATGATATCCGCTGGATGGGCTTCCATTGGGGCCAGGTGTTCTTCGGCTCGGATTATTTCGATACCTGCTACGAGCTGGCCGTCAAGCTGATCAAAAAAGGCGTGGCCTACGTTTGCGACCTTAGCAAGGACGAGCTGCGCGAATACCGCGGCACCCTTACCGAGCCAGGCCGCAACAGCCCCTGGCGGGATCGTTCCGTGGAAGAAAATCTCGACCTGTTCGAGCGCATGAAAAACGGTGAATTCCCGGACGGCAGCCGCACGCTCAGGGCCAAGATCGACATGGCCGCGCCCAACATCAACATGCGCGACCCGGCAATGTACCGCATCATCCACATGGCGCACCACCACACTGGCGACAAATGGTGCATCTATCCCATGTATGACTTCGCCCATCCTATCCAGGATGCCATCGAGGGCGTGACCCACTCCCTCTGCTCGCTGGAATATGAGGCCCACCGCCCCCTCTACGACTGGGTGGTGGAGCAGTGCGAATTCGAGCACAAGCCCCGCCAGATCGAATTCGCCAGGCTCAACCTCACCAATACCATGATGAGCAAGCGCTATTTGCGCCGTTTGGTTGAGGAAGGCTATGTTTCCGGCTGGGACGACCCGCGTATGCCCACCCTCTGCGGCCTGCGCCGCCGGGGCTATACGGCGGAATCCATCCGCGATTTTCTCACCCGCGTAGGCGTAGCGAAGGCGGATTCCATCGTGGAAACGGCCATGCTCGAGCATTGCGTTCGCGAGGATCTCAACGCCCACGCCCACCGCATGATGGCCGTGCTGGACCCCATCCGCCTGGTAATCGAGAACTGGCCCGAAGGTGCCTTCGAGGATGTAACGCTGGAAAACCTGCCGGGCGATGAATCCGCGGGCAGCCGCACCCTGCCCTTTGGCCGGGAGCTATACATCGAGCGGGAGGATTTCAGCTACGACCCGCCCAAAAAATATTTCCGTCTCAAGCCCGATGGCGAGGTACGCCTCAAAGGGGCCTACATCATCAAATGCAGCCGTTATGAAACGGACGCTGCCGGCAACGTGACCACCGTCTACTGCACCTACGACCCGGATAGCCACAGCGGCGCGCAGCAGCGCAAGGTCAAGGGCACCCTGCATTGGCTGCCCGCCCAGGCCGCCGTAGCAGCGGAATTCCGCCTGTATGAAGACCTGCTCCTGCCCGCGTCTGCAGAAACGGCGGAGCTTGAATTCACCGAGCGGCTCAACCCCGCCTCCATCCGCAAGCTAAACGGCTTTGTGGAGCCGGCCCTGGCCGACTGCCCGGTAGGCAGCCGCTACCAGTTCATGCGGGTGGGCTATTTCTGCGCAGACCTCGACCATACCGCGGCGGCCCCGGTCTTCAACCGCATCGTGGGCCTTAAAGACAGTTTCAAGGTGGAGAATTAATTATGCAAGTAAGAACGCGCTTCGCCCCCTCGCCTACCGGCTATATGCACATCGGCAACCTGCGCAGCGGGCTATACGCTTACCTTTTCGCCCGCAAGCACGGGGGCCGCTTCCTGCTGCGCATCGAGGATACGGATCAGGATCGCTTTGTGGAAGGGGCCACGGAGCTTATTTACCGCACCCTTAAGGACGTGGGCATGGATTGGGATGAAGGCCCAGATATAGGCGGCGATTACGGCCCCTATGTACAGAGCGAGCGCAAGGCCATGTACCTGCCCTACGCGGAGCAGCTCATCGCCGCGGGCCACGCCTACCGCTGCTTCTGCACCAAGGAAGAGTTGGAAGAGCGCCGCGCCGCAGCCGCTGCCCGGGGCGAAACCTTCAAGTACGACAAGCATTGCCTACGCCTTTCCCAGGCGGAAATTCAGGCGAAGCTGGATGCGGGCCTGCCCTATGTCGTGCGTCAGAACGTGCCCACCGAGGGCACGACCTCCTTTACGGATATGATCTTCGGCACCATCACCGTGAACAACGTCGATTTGGACGATAATGTGCTCATCAAGGCGGACGGCATGCCCACCTACAACTTCGCCAACGTGGTGGACGACCACCTCATGGCCATCTCCCACGTGATGCGCGGTATGGAGTACCTTTCGAGCACACCCAAATA
>DHOI01000090.1:20462-21158 GCA_002409725.1 Christensenella sp. UBA5394 | reverse complement strand
ATCATGCGCGACGCCCAGCACAAGCTCTCCAAGCGGGATGGCGACGCCTCCTATGCCGATTTCATCGATAAGGGCTATCTCAAAGAGGCGGTGGTCAACTACATCGCCCTCCTCGGCTGGAACCCGGGCGACGAGCGCGAGCGTTTTACCCTTTCCGAGCTTTGCGAGGCCTTCGACGTAGCCGGCATGAGCAAAAGCCCCGCCATCTTCGACCCGGCCAAGCTCACCTGGCTCAACGCCCAGTATATCCGCGACCTCACCCCTGCGGAATTCACCGTCCATGCCACGCCGTGGTATGAAAAAGCGGGCATCGGCCACATGAATAAAGATGTGCTTTGTCGCATCCTTCAGCCCCGTGTGGAAATCTTCTCACAGCTGCCGGAGATGGTGGATTTCCTCGCCGCCCTCGATGAGGATTATGCCTTGGAGCTGTTCACCAACAAAAAATCCAAGACCGACGCGGATGTCAGCCGTACCGTCCTTACGGCCGTGCTGCCCCTGCTCGAAGCCCTCTCCGGCTGGGCGGAAGAGGCCCTGCACAGCGCCCTCCTGGGCTATGCCGAGGCCCAGGGTATGAAGAACGGCACCCTGCTCTGGCCCGTACGCATCGCCCTGGCCGGCAAGCAGGTGACCCCGGGCGGCGCCATCGAGATCGCTTTTCTTCTGGGCCGCGAAGAGGCGCTTCGGCGGCTTAGG
>DHOI01000090.1:18497-20216 GCA_002409725.1 Christensenella sp. UBA5394 | reverse complement strand
TGCCGCATCTTGTGCGAATCCCCGTCGGCCTGTCCGCATCTTGCCCTTGCGCCCAGGGTTTTTATTGTGCTATAATAGGACGCTAACGTACTTCTTGCGTTATGCTTTGACGTAACGCCATTAGACCATAAGGAGGTGAAAAGCGTGAACAAATACGAAGCTCTGTACATCGTCACGCCGGAACTGGAGGATGAAGCCATCAAGGCCATCATCGAAAAGTTCACAGGCATTATCGTTGCCAATGGCGGCGAGGTCGAGAATGTGGATGAATGGGGCCGCAAAAAGCTGGCCTATTCCATCGACTATAAGACCGAAGGCTATTATGTACTGGTGCACTTCGCGGCTGCTCCCGAGCTCCCCCGCGAGCTGGAGCGTAACTTCAAGAACGACGAGTCCGTTCTGCGTTACATGGTCACCCGCAAGGAAGCCTAACTGTGAATTGTTTCTTCATACCCTACCGCTCGCAGAAAGGATGGCTCTAAAACGTGAATAAGGTTATCATGATCGGCAACCTGACCAAGGATCCCGAAGTCCGTTCCACTGGCAGCGGCGTGTCCGTTTGCTCGTTCCGCATCGCGGTCACCCGTCGTTTTGCGGGCCAGGGCGGCGAGCGTGTGGCCGATTTTTTCGACGTTGTGGCTTGGCGCAGCCTGGCTGAGCTCTGCGGCAAGTATCTTGCCAAGGGCCGCAAGGTAGCCGTGGTCGGCGAATTGCAGACCCGTACCTACGACGCGAAAGACGGCACCAAGCGGTATGTCACCGAGATCGTTGCGGATGAAGTCGAATTCCTCACCCCGCGCGGCCAGGGCGAGGGCGGCGGCTATGAGGGTGGCGGTTACGCCACCGAAGGCCGGCACGCCGCGCCCGCAGCTCCCGCTGCGGACGGCTTTACGGATATCGAGGACGACGAACTCCCCTTCTAAGTTTTCGAAAGGAGATCACCATGGAAGAACGCAAAATGAGGCCCCGTCCCCGCAAATCGCGGCGCAAGGTGTGTGCCTTCTGCGTAGATAAAATGACGCACATCGATTATAAAGATACGGTGCGTCTTCGCAAGTTCATCACCGAGCGCGGCAAGATCATGCCCCGCCGGATGAGCGGCGTGTGCGCTAAGCACCAGCGCGACCTGGCCATTGCCATCAAGCGCGCCCGCATCGTTGCCCTTCTGCCCTACGTGGCGGATTAATTTAACCCACTCCGAAGTCGTTAGCGGGGCTATAGCGTTAAAACGCGATAGCCCCTTTTGCATTTCGCAAAGCCCCCCCTGCTTTACACCCCGGCTGCTTCCGTTGTATAATAAGCTTGTATTACTGTCGATTGGAGCATTGCCTTGAAGGGTTCTCATACGAAGCATATCCTGCTGGCGGCGCTCATGGGCTTGGCCGCCCTGCCGCTTTGTTTTGCGCCGCCGCTGCTGCTGCTTTTGCCGGGGTTTTTCGGCTTTATCGTCATGGCCTGGGGACCGGCGTGCCTGGGCGCGGCCGTGGGCGCATCCGCCCTCTCCGTGTTCCTGGTATCCGGCGCGAGCGATTTTACCACCGCCTTATTGCTTCTTAGCCTCTATCTGCCCGCCAGCCTTGTGCTGTGCTATTGCCTGATCCGCCGCCGGTCCTGGCGCAGCGCGGCCCTTGGCGGCTCGCTGGCCATGGCGCTGGGGCTTTACGCCCTGCTGTGCTTGCCCTCCCTGCTATCCGGCAACGGCCCCTTTGGCGATTTTGA
>DHOI01000090.1:8516-18226 GCA_002409725.1 Christensenella sp. UBA5394 | reverse complement strand
GATCAAATCAAGAACTATAGCGCCTACTTGCAGCTTTCCGCCCCCTCTTTGGTAACGGGTACGATCGTGGGCATGGCCATGTTCTTCGGGTTTTTCGCACCCCTGATCGCCAGGGGCCTTTGCAAGGCTGCAGGCGTAGAGACCCGCCCCATGGCCCGCTTCGAAAACTGGCAACTGGGCCGCAGCTTCATGCAGGGGCTGGTCGTGCTGCTGATCGGCGCGCTGGTTGTCACCTTGCTGGGCGTAAACAACGCCGGGGCTGTGGTTTCGGCCGTGGAGTGCATCGCCGGGGGGCCGCTGGCGCTGATGGGCCTGTGCTTCATCGCCTACATGCGCCTTTTAAGGAAGCGGGGCGCCGGCTATCTGGTGATTATGTACGGCTCGATGGTTCTGCTTTTGCCCCTTAGCATCTACATCCTCGTAACCCTCGGTATTTTGGACCGGCTGCTGCGCATTCGGAGCCAGCATCCCGTGCGCTGATCGTAATTTGGAAGGAAACATGCCCATGAACCGTTCGCCCCAAACCGTGCTGATCGCCCCGGCCCTGCTTGCCACGGCCGCCGGGGCCTTGCTGGCGTACTTCGTCCGGCCCATCTGGCTGGGGCTGGGGATAGGCGCGCTGGCCCTGATCCTCTTCTTCATCGGCCTGGGGCGCTTAGGCGCTTACCGCCGGGCCATGGAAGAAGCCATGGACGATGTTTTCCGCCAGAACGGCAAAACCGCCGGAATCATCGTTTCCAGCATCGACATCCCCGCCCTGCTGTTTGACTCGGAGGGCCGCATCATCTGGGCGAACCGGGCTTTTAGCGAGATCTACAAGGGCACGGATATCCGCCGCCTGATCCCCGGGCTCGACCCGCGCTTCCCCAACCAGGCCCAGTCCTTCGACCTCAACGGCCGCAGCTTCCAGCTGATGAATATGAGCATCCAGCGCACGGGCCGCTTTGCCCGGCACATCACCTTCCAATATTGGCTGGATCGCACCGAAGCCCTGCACTATTCGCGCCTGTATGAGGAACAAATGCCTACCGTGGCCCTCATCCAGGTGGATAATTACGAGGATCTCAATGCGGATAAGCAATTCCACCGCAATACGGTGCTCGCCGAGGTGGAGCGCAAGGTGACGGATTTCGTCAGCTCCATCGATGGCATCTGCCGCCGCTATGATTCTAACAAATTCCTGGTGGTTTTCGAGGCCGCGCGCCTACCCGAGCTGGAGAAGCAGCGCTTTCCCCTGCTGGACGCCGTGCGCGAGATCGACACCGGCACCAGCCAATCCATCACCCTCTCCATCGCCGTTGGTGTAGCCAGCCGCATTGCGGATTCCGACGAGGCCGCCCGTAGCGGCATGCAGCTGGCCCTGGGCAGGGGGGGCGACCAGGCCGTGGTCAAGCGGGGCACGAACTACGCCTTTTACGGCGGCAAGCGCCAGGTGACCACCCGCAACTCCCGCGTAAAAGCGCGGCTCTTTGCCAAGGCCCTGCGCCAGCTGATGGAAACGGCGGATCAGGTTTTCATCATGGGGCACAGGCACCCGGATATGGATTGCATGGGCGCCGCCCTGGGCCTGATGCGCTGCGCCATGCTGGTGGATTGCCCGGCCTATTTCGTGCTCGACGAGCTCAACCCCACCATCGAGGGCGCGGTGAACACCATGCGCCACAACGCCCTCTATCACGATTCCATCAAAACCCCTGAGCAGACCCTTTCCATGATGCGGCCGGGCGCGGTGACCATCGTGGTGGATACCCAGCGCCAAAGCTCCATCCTGGCCCCGGAGGTTTACGAAAAGGCAGGTAAAAAGGTTTTGATCGACCACCACCGCCGCCCCGTGGACGCTTTGCAGGGCGCCACGCTGAATTATTTAGAAGCGGGCTCCTCCTCCACCTGCGAAATGGTGACGGAGGTGATCCAATATTTTGACGAAAGCGTGCGGCCCACCACCTTCGAATGCGGGGCGCTCTTAGCCGGCATCACCATGGATACCAAGCACTTCGCCTTCAACACCGGTGCGCGCACCTTCGAGGCCGCCAGCTACCTTAGGCGCAACGGTGCGGATAACGCTACCGTAAAGCTGATGTTTCAGGACGACATGCAGACCTACCGCGACAGGGCAAGGGTGGTGGAATCCGCCATCATGATGGAGCAGGGCATCGCCATTTCCGCCTGCCCGCAGGATACGGCCTATTCCCCCCTCATCGCCGCACAGGCCGCGGATGAGCTGATTTCCATCAAGGGGGTGGAAGCCTCCTTCGTGCTGGCGGAAAAGGGCGGGGCCATCATCATCTCGGGCCGCAGCCTGGGGGAGCTCAATGTGCAGCTGATCCTCGAAAAGCTGGGGGGTGGCGGCCACCTGGCCGTGGCCGGCGCCCAGCTTAAGGGTCTCACCATGGACGAGGCCATAAGCCAGCTCACCACGGCGATCCACGAATACTTAAAAGAGGCGGGCGTGGCAAAAGCTTAGGGCACGCCTGCCGCAATCATCATTACGTAAATACCATTAAGGAGGCATCATACATGAAGGTTCTACTTACCAGCGATGTGAAGGGCAAGGGCAAAAGCGGGGACGTAATCAACGTAAGCGACGGCTATGCTCGCAACTTTCTGATCCCCCAGGGCCTGGCAGAGGCCGCGGATTCCAACAACATCAACGCCGCCAAGGTTCGCCAGGAGGCGCAGACCCACCGCAAGGAGCAGCAGAGGCAGAATGCCCGCGCCCTGGCCGGGGAGATGAGCGGCCTTACCGTGAAGGTATATGCCAAGGCGGGCGAGGGCCGGCTGTTCGGCTCCGTGGGCGCGGCCGAGATCGCGGCGGCGCTCAAATCGCAATACGATATTGAGGTGGATAAGAAAAAGATCCGCCTGGAAGAGCCGATCAAGAGCCTGGGCGTCACAGAAGTGACCGCCCATATGTACGAGCAAACGGACGCCCGCTTCAAGGTGGAAGTCCTTCCCCTGGGTTAAGCCGCATGGAGCAGGCCCGGGCCATCATCCCGCCCCATTCCACAGAGGCGGAAAAATCCATACTGGGCAGCATGCTCATCTCCAAGGCCGCCGTGGAGCAGGCCATGGAGGTTTTGAGCGCTCAGGATTTCTATTCTCCCAGGCACCAGGATATCTTTGCAGTTATGCGGGATATCTACAACACCGGCGGCGCCGTGGATACGGTCACCCTCCTAGCGGCCCTGCAGCGTGCCGGCACGCTCGATGCCCTGGGCGGCGCGCCCTATATCACGGAGCTTTCCGTTTATGTGCCCAGCGCGGCCAACGCGGCCCATTACCTGCGCATCGTCAGCGAGCGGAGCGTGCTGCGCCAGCTGATGGAAGCGGGCACCCGCATCGCCGCCGAGGCGGCCTCCGGCGATAAGCCGCTGGAAACGCTCCTGGATGACGCCGAGCGCGCCGTGTTCAACATCTCCATGAAAAAGAGCCAGGAGACCATGATCCACATCCGGGAAACGGTGATCGCCTGCTACGACCGCCTGGGCGAGCTGATGAAGCACCCGGGCCAACTTACGGGCGTGCCCACCGGCTTTAGCGATCTCGACAAGGTCACCTCCGGCTTGCAGGGGGGCGACCTCGTGATCCTAGCGGCCCGGCCCTCCATGGGCAAAACGGCCTTTGCCCTCAACATCGCCCAGAATGCCGCCACTAAGGCCAAGCGAACGGTCTGCATCTTTTCGCTGGAAATGCCCCGCGAGCAATTGGTGCAGCGCATGCTGTGCGCGGAAAGCGGCGTAAGCATGCAGGCTGTGCGCACCGGCGATATCACGGACGACCAGCTTTTGCGCATTGCCCAATCGCTCGATCCGGTGTCCGGCGCGAATATCTACATCGACGATACGCCGGGCTGCTCCGTGGCCGAGGTGCGCAGCAAGTGCCGCAGGCTCAAATCCAAGGCCGGGTTGGACATGGTGGTGATCGACTACCTGCAACAGATGGACATGGGCTCCAGCCAGCAGAACCAGACCTTGCGCGTGGCGGAGACCACCCGCGCCCTCAAAATCCTCGCCCGCGAGCTAAACGTCCCCATCCTGCTGCTCTCCCAGCTTTCCCGCGCGCCGGAACAGCGCACGGATCACAAGCCCGTGATGAGCGACCTGCGCGACAGCGGCGGTATCGAGCAGGATGCCGACCTGATCATGCTCCTTTATCGCGCCTCTTTTTACGATGAAAACGCCGAGGATAACACCACCGAGGTCATCCTGGCCAAGCACCGCAACGGCCCCACCGGCGTCGTGCGCCTAGCGTGGCTGAGTGAATCCACCCGCTTTGCCGATATCACCAACAGGCAGGAATACTAAAAGCAAAGGAACCGATCTTCCTATGAAAGCCTTGGACACCATCCTTTTTGACCTGGACGGTACCCTACTCCCCATCGAGCAGGGTACATTTATCGATACCTATTTTGGCCTTCTGGCTAAGCGGGTATCCAGCCTGGGCCATGACCCCAGGCTTTTCTTCAAGGCCTTATGGGAAGGCACCGGCGCCATGCTCAATAACGACGGAACCGTATCCAACAGCGAGCGCTTCTGGCAAACCTTATACCGGCTGTTCGGCTCCGATACCATGGATCTTGAGACCGCCCTGGTGGATTTTTATGCCACGGATTTCAACGAGACACGGGCCATCCTCAGCCCTCGGCCGCCCCTGCGCCCCCTCCTTGACCATCTTCGTGCCAAGGGCTATGGCGTTACGCTGGCCACCAACCCGCTCTTCCCCTATGTGGCCGTCCAATCGCGCCTTAGCTGGATCGGCCTCTTACCCTCCGATTTTGATTATATCTCCACCTATGAGAACAGCCGCTACTGCAAGCCCCACCCGGGCTATTACCAGGGCATCCTCGCCCACCTCGGTAAGGAGCCTGCCCAGTGCCTGATGATCGGCAACAGCCCGGCGGATGATATGGCCGCAATCGACCTCGGCATCTCCGTTTTCCTGCTTACCGACCACCTCGAAAACGCCAAAAACGTCCCCCTGGGCGACTACCCGCAGGGCGGTTTTGCGGAGATGGAAGCGTTTTTACGCGAGTTGCCGGCGGCGTGAAGCTTGCCGGGGCTTTCATCCCCCAACCCCAGCTTACCTTTCAAAAGAAAGTAAGTAAAATAACGTTTTAGGTTTATAGGCATAAATAGCGGCCCGGTGCATGGAGAATGCGCCGGGCCGCATAGCTTTACCAGGGACACGTTTTCATAAATCAAAAATTAATTCGCCGCAGATTTCCCCCGCTTTTTCTAAGGTCACTTTTGTACCGCAGGGCCAAACCCATAGCTCCTAGACAAAACCCCGAAGCGCCAAGGCGTTCCGGGGCAAAGCGCGCGGGGTACAGGCGCGGAGCTCTTGCTAAACCTTTCCCGTAAAGCTATAGGCCGCGGGGCCGGCCATGTAGATCTCCCCATCTTCGGCCCAATCAATGACCAGGCTGCCCAGGGCCAGCTCGACGCGGGCCTTGCGGCCTGTGTAGCCCGCATCGGCCGCGCAAACGGCACAAGCGCAAGCGCCGGTGCCGCAGGCCAGGGTACGGCCACAGCCGCGCTCCCAAGTGCGTACGCGCAGGGCGTCCGGGCCGAGGATCTCCACGAAATTGACATTGGTCTTTTTCGGGAAGGCGGGAAGGGTCTCCAGCGCGGGGCCATAACGAAGGACGTCCTCTTCGGACATGGGGGCGGAAAGGAAAACCACCAAATGCGGTACGCCGGTGTTGACCGCGCTCGCGGTGAAGGTACGGCCCAGGGCGGCGATGGATTCCAGGCGGCAATCCGCCTCGGGCGCGCCGACCATGGGGATGTCCCGGCGCAGGAAGGCCGGCCTGCCCATGCCGATGCGCACGGCGGAGACCGCGCCTGCCGCATCCGGCAAAAGGACGGCGCGCTTCACGCCCGCGTCCGTTTCGATCTCGAACGCCGTTTGCCTGATCAAGCCCTGGTCATAAGCATAGCGGGCAAAGCAGCGGATGCCGTTGCCGCACATATCGGCCAGGCTGCCATCGCTGTTGTAAAGGCGCATGCGCAGGGGAGCCGCATCGCCCCGCTGGATGAACATCAGCCCGTCCGCGCCGACGCCCGTCCGGCGGTGGCAGAGCTTTTGCGCAAGCGCGGGCGCTTCCTCCTGCGGGAACGCCCTATCCAAATCCTCCGTGAGGATGAAATCATTGCCCAGGCCGTGCATTTTACAAAAATCCATCTGATACGCCCCTCCCTTGGCCGTCTTTTATTCAATATTTCCATCAAATTATACCGCACATGGGGCGCCAATGCAAAAGGTCACAGCTTTTTTACTTGTTGCGCGCTGTACAATTCGACGGTTTTGGATTATGATTATCATTGTAAATTATTATACACCAAGGATATAGGATGGAAAGACTGTACTTTATTGTAAACCCCATTGCGGGAGCGGGCCGCAGCGCAAAGAGCTTCGCCCGGGTTCAGGCGCTGCTGGAGCAGCAAGGCCAGGATTTTGGCTTTGCCGTTACGGAGTATCCCGGCCATGCCGTAGAGTTGACAAAAGCCGCTTTGACAGCCGGGGAAAGGCGCATCGTAGCCGTGGGCGGCGACGGCACGGTGAATGAAGTGGCTTCCGCTTTATGGGGCAGCGAGGCGGTGATGGGCATACTGCCCTTTGGCACAGGCAACGACCTTGGCCGAACGCTGGGCCTGCCCACGCATCCCGAAGAGGCGCTGAAGGTGGCACTGATGGGCCGTGTGCTGCCCATGGACGCAGGCCTTGCCAACGAGCGCTTTTTTCTTAATGTAGCTGGCCTCGGCTTTGATGTGGATGTGCTGATCCGCATGGAAAAATTTAAAAAGCGGCTCAACGGCATGCTGCCCTATCTGTTAGGCGTAATCCAGGCCATTTTCAACCTGCGGGTGTTCCATCTACGCATGCGCACGGGGGAAAGCGTGCAGGAGATGGACGGCAGCGTGCTGGTGATCGGCAACGGCCAGTATTTTGGCGGCGGCATGATGCCCACCCCCAAGGCCGACCTTTTCGATGGTAAATTTGATATCTGCGTGGTCAAGGACATGCCCAAGCGCCGCTATATCCCCGTGCTGGCCCATGTCGTGAAGGGCACGCACCTGGATCTGCCCGAGGTGCTATATTTCCAGGCGGAGGAGATCACCGTGGAAGCGCCGCTAGGCCAGCCGTTGGAGCTGGATGGCGAGTTGTGCGGGAGCACGCCCGTAACCTTCCGCCTGCTGCCGGGGGCCATCCCTATGCTGGTGCGCCCCTGATGCGCAACCCAGTATCGAACCTGCGGGCCGGCCGGCCGTATGGCCGCCCGCGCGCTGTGAGGAACTATGCGTAAACGCCGATTTATCGTGCGCCGTAAAGGCGCGATCCTCTTCCGCATCGGCCTGCTGCTTGGCGCGGTGCTGCTGCTTTGCGGAGTGATTTACGGCGTGATCCGGCTGGTTCGCGCGGGCGGGCAGCGCATGGACGCCAAGCAGCTCCCCTTCACTGCAGATACGAACTATACCTTCACCGGCAAAGGCTTCCTCTATATGTACGGGGATCGTCTATATTACGAGGATCTGGCCGATACTAAAAAAAGCGCCTCTTATCAGGTGAGCACCGGGGATATTCAACTGGCCGCCTCCTCTACCCTCTCGGTTCTCTATCACGCCTCCGCTGTGCAGATCATCGGCGGCGGCGAGCCGCTGACCATCAACGGCTCCGTGCAGGATGTGGCCTGCGGCACGGACCACGTGGCCGTTTTGCGCGAGGATGCGAACGGGGCCTCTTCCCTGCTGATCTACGATAAGGCAGGCGCGCAAACGGACCAGATGGATTTCGAGCCGGGCGCCCTGCTGGATTTCGGCTTTGCGCAAACCGGCGACGAGACCATGTGGACGCTGGAGCTCTCCGTGGCCGGTTCGCTGCCTGTATCCACCCTCACCACCTACAACCTTTCCACCAACCACACGACCGGCGTGATGAGCGTGCAGGATCAATTGGTGGATGGCGTGATTTTCACGGATAACAGCATCTTCCTCAGCTGTACCACCAGCCTGATCCGCTTTAACCGCACGGGCATAACCGAGGCTTACCGCCTGCTGATCTACGGCTGGGAGCTCTATGATGTTTCCACGGCCGGGGGCAGCCCGGTGGTGCTCCTGCGCAAGCGGGGGGATGCCGGCAGCGAGGGCACGGTAAAGCTCTACACGCTGCCCGAGGGCGGCGTGGCTAGCGCGGCCGTGAGCGACGTGCAGCTGCCCGCAGGCACCACGGCCTCCTTCCTGGCAGGCGGCAAGCTTTACGCCTGCACCAAAGAGGAAATGCACGCCTACAGCAGCGCAGGCAAGCTGCTCTCCACCTCGGAGCTGCCCCGCGCCACAGATTCCTTGGCGAAGCTCTCCGAAAGCTACATGCTGCTTCGCAGCGGCAACGGCCTTTACGTTGCCGCCATTAAATAGAAAGGAGCGCCTTATGAACATCATTGACCTGGCCGTGCTGGCCGTGCTGGCGCTTTTCGCCCTGGCAGGTTATTACCGGGGGTTTTTGACCACCCTGCTCAGTTTAGGCGCGTATCTGTTCTCGGCTCTGCTAGGCTTCCTCATCATGCCGCTGGCTGCGGGCGGCATCAAGGGCAGCGAATCCCTATACAACATGATGCTCTATTATACAGAGGGCAGTGAGTATATTGAAAACGCCGAATACGTGCGCGCGAATATCTCCTCCCTAAGCTCCGCACAGCTTTCGGATATCCTCTCCTCCGGCAGCCTGCCATACCCCATGGGTAAGGAGATCGCGAAGAATATCGCCAAAGAAGCCTTTGCAGAGCAGGGTATCGTGACTTTGGGCGATTATTTCAACCAAACCATCGTTTGCGTATTCATCAATATTCTGATGTTCCTGCTGGTGTTCGCCATCGTGCGGGTCATCTTGGCCTTTGTGATCAACGGTATGGATTATGCCTGGACGTTCCCCGTCCTTCGCAGCGGTGACAGCCTCCTGGGCCTGGGTTTGGGCATGCTAAGGGGCATGTTTGCGCTGTTCCTTCTGTTCATGCTGCTGCCCATCGGCCTCACGGTGCTGGGCCAGTTTGAGCAGATCCACGCTATGGTGGCGGATTCGCTCTTCGCCGCTTTCTTCTATCGCTCTAACTTCCTGTTGGCCCTGATACCGGGGGCTTGATGCTATCTTTATCTTTGGAGGACTCCGCCCATGTACCTGGCCGAAGCTTGGCAGGATTATGAAATACTGGATGCCGGTAACGGCAATAAATACGAGCGCTGGGGGGATGTGCGCCTGCTTAGACCCGATCCCCAAGCCATCTGGCCCATGGCCGAGCCTGCTGCCGTGGATGCGCGCTATATCCGCTCCGCAACCGGCGGCGGCCATTGGGAATATGGCCGCACCCTACCCGAGAGCTGGACGGTTTCGTATAAAGACCTACAATTCATTGTGCGGCCCACGGGCTTTAAGCACACGGGGCTTTTCCCGGAACAGGCCGTAAATTGGGATTGGATGCAAAAAATCGTCTCCCGTTCCAAAGCGAAACCGTTCCGCGTGCTGAACCTGTTTGCCTACACGGGCGGGGCCACCGTTGCCCTGGCCGCTGCGGGCGCTGAGGTGGTGCATGTGGACGCGGCCAAGGGCATGGTTGCCTGGGCCAAGGATAATCTGGCCGCCAGCGGCCTTGGTGATAAGCCCGTGCGCTTCATTGTAGATGACGTGATGAAATTCGTACAGCGCGAGCAGCGCCGGGG
>DHOI01000090.1:0-8283 GCA_002409725.1 Christensenella sp. UBA5394 | reverse complement strand
AGGGGCTTTACCCGCTGGTGGCGGAATGCGTAAAGCTGCTTTCGGATCACGCCGGTTTTTTCCTCATCAATTCCTATACAACGGGCCTCGCGCCCACGGTGCTGGCCAATGTTTTGCAGGCGGCCCTGGGCACCCGGGGCGGACGCATTGAGGCGGACGAGGTGGGCCTGCCCATCTCCAGGGGCACGATGGTGCTGCCCTGCGGCGCCTCGGGCCGCTGGGAACGGTAGCGTACGGCCATGGATATGCAAATTTTATATGAAGATAACCACCTGCTGATAGCGGTGAAGCCTGTCAACATCCCCAGCCAGGGCGACCCTTCCGGCGATGCGGATATGCTGACGCTGCTCAAGGCGTATATCAAAGAAAAATACAACAAGCCAGGCGAGGTCTACCTCGGCCTGGTGCACAGGCTGGATCGCCCCGCGGGCGGCGTGATGGCCTTTGCCCGCACCTCCAAGGCTGCGGCCCGCCTTTCGGCTCAGTTTGCAGGCCACGGTGCAAAAAAGCGCTACCTGGCCGTACTCTGCGGCGAGGGTAACGGCGGCAGCTTTGCGGATTATATCCGCAAGGAGGCGAACGGCACGGCCATCCTTTGTGACGAAGGCGCAGCCGAGGCCAAAGCGGCGCGTCTCTCCTATGCGCCCCTCGCTTATACGGAGGGCCTGACCTTGGCGGATGTTTCCCTGCAAACCGGCCGCCACCACCAGATCCGTGTGCAGATGGCGGGCCACGGCCTGCCGCTCTGGGGCGACCAGCGCTACAACCCCGCGGCAAAGCCGGGGCAGCAGCTGGCGCTTTGGGCTTATTCCCTCACCATCGAGCACCCCACCCTGCACAGGCCCTTGACCTTTACCGCCCTGCCGCAGGGCGGCGTGTGGGATACCCCCGGCTTCCAGGCTGCCATGGCGGCCGCTTCCGCCGGCTTCGGCCTGGTCTATTCCGATGCCAACGTGCTGGCCGTGGATAAGCCCAGCGGCCTGCCCACGGCTGAGGCGGATGGCGGCCCCGATACCCTCGAAGCCCGCCTCAAGGCGCTATACGGCACGGCCTACCCCCTGCACCGGCTGGATGCGAACACCACCGGCCTGGTTCTTTTTGCCCGTACGGAGCAGGCGCGGGATGAGTTGCTTTCAGCCTTTGAAAAGCGCCGGGTGCACAAGACCTACCATTGCGTGGTCAAGGGCGTGCCCAGCTCCAAGGAAGCTTTTTGCACGGCCTACCTGCAAAAGGACGCGCAAAAGGCGCGGGTCACGGTTTTCGACAGCCCCAGACCCGGGGCCAAAGAGATCCAAACGGCATACCGTATGTTGGCTTCCAAAGGCGGCGAATCCCTGCTGGCCGTGGATTTATACACCGGCCGCACGCACCAGATCCGTGCGCACCTCGCCCACCTGGGCCATCCCCTTCTCGGGGATGATAAATACGGAGATCGGGATTGGAACCGGGCGCGCAAGGTATGCCTGCCCAGGCTCTGTGCTGTGGAGCTAAGCTTTTCCCTGCCCGCAACAAGCCCCCTCGCCTATTTGAACGAGCTGCGTCTTACCGCGCAGCCGCCTTGGATCTTTTAAGGAGGACGGATATGCACACCTTCAAAACTTTCGATATCGTGGGGCCCAGGATGATCGGCCCTTCCAGCTCGCATACGGCCGGAGCCGCGCGCCTGGCGCACATCGCCTGGCACATCGCCGGGGAGGATGTTGCCAAGGTGGAGCTGACCCTCTACGGCTCCTTTGCGGAAACCGGGCGCGGCCACGGCACGGATAAGGCGCTGCTGGCCGGCGTGCTGGGCCTTGAGCCGGATGACGAGCGCCTGCGCTATTCTATGTTGCTGGCGCAGGAGGCGGGTGTAGAATACGAGATCCGCTATGTGGCCGAAGCGCCGGAGGATTATGATTATGCCAATATGGCCCGCATCCGCATCGAGGGACACGACGGCACGATCACGGATGTGCTGGGCGCTTCCATCGGCGGCGGCAACATTGTGATCACAGAGATCAACGCTATGCAGCTCTCCTTTACCGGCGAATACCCCACTCTCATCGTGCACCACAACGACGTTCGGGGCACCATTTCGCAGGTCACCGCCGTGCTGGCCGAGGCCTGCATCAACGTGGCCGGTATGCGGGTATTCCGCCAATCCAAGGGCCAGGAGGCCTATATGGTGATCGAAACGGATACGCCGGTGGATACGGCCGTGCAGGCAGCCGTGCTTGATTGCAACGAAAACGTGCTCTCCGTACGCGCCATCACCAAGCATTAGGAAGGTTTTTGCCATGAGCTATGTATTTACCACGGGAGCCCAGCTCCTGGATATCTGCACGAATGAAAACATCCCCATCTACGAAGCCATGCTGCGGCGGGAGCTGGAGCTGGGCGAGCTTTCCCGCAACGCGCTTAGAGAGGAGATGCGGGTCAACCTCGACGTAATGCGCGCCTCCATCCAAAAGGGTCTTAATGAGGCCCACCGTTCGGTCTCCGGCCTTTCCGGCGGGGATGCGCAAAAGCTGGATGCCTACGCCGCCTCCTCGCTGATGGGGCCGCTGATGGCCAGGGCCGTAGCCGCCTCCATGGCTGTGGTCGAGGTGAACGCCTCCATGGGCCGCATCGTGGCCGCTCCTACGGCCGGAGCCAGCGGCGTGCTGCCCGGCACCCTGCTCATCACCGCGGAATATCGCGGCTGGGAGGATGATAAGCTGATCGACGGCCTCTTTACCTCCGCAGCCATTGGCGCGATCATTGCCGCCAACGCCACCATCTCCGGGGCCGAGGGCGGCTGCCAGGCTGAAACCGGCTCCGCCGCTGCCATGGCCGCCGCTGCCATTGCAGAGCTTTCGGGCGTCAGGCCCGCTGCCTGCCTGGATGCCGCAGCCATCGCCCTTAAGAACGTGCTGGGCCTGGTGTGCGATCCCGTGGCCGGACTGGTGGAGTGCCCCTGCATCAAGCGCAACGCCATTGGCGCTGCCAACGCCCTACTCTGTGCAGATCTCGTCCTTTCCGGCGCACAGAGCATCATCCCCTTTGACGAAGCCGTCTGGGCTTCGCGAACCGTGGGCAAGCAAATGTCCATGGATCTGCGGGAGACCGCGCGCGGCGGCCTCGCCGCCACTCCCACAGCCCGGCGTATCACCAGGGAGCTGGGGCTGACCGGGCCGGTGGAATAAGGAGATTGGTTTAAGCGCGAACCTGGCAGAGGCATTCATCCCAAAGGGTAAGGCATTAGGCTATACAACGGCCCGGCGAATTTTCATGCGCCGGGCCGTTGCTTATGTTAAATGTATGTTGGGCGGCGGTGGGAAATCCCTGCGGAAGCCTTAATCCTCCACCCTGCGCATGTCCGCGCCCAAGGCGCGAAGCTTTTGCTCGAAGTATTCGTAGCCTCTATCCACATAGTGGATGTTGTACACTTGGCTCACGCCCTCGGCCGCCAGGGCGGCCACGATGAGGGCAGCGCCCGCGCGCAGGTCGCTGGCGTAAAGGGGCGCGCCGGAGAGCCGCTCCACGCCCTCGATATAGGCAGTGCGGCCGCTGAGGTTGATGTTCGCGCCCATGCGCCTTAGCTCCGGCACGTGGTTGAAGCGCTCCTCAAAGATGTTTTCCACAATGAAGCTATTACCCTCGGCCGCGGAGAGGAAGCTCATCATGGGCTGCTGCAAATCCGTTGGGAAGCCAGGATAGGGCAGCGTTTTGATGTTGACGGCGCGGGGTCTGGCATCCGCCGTAACGCGCAGGAAAAATTCGCGCCCGTCGTCCCCTTCGATGACCCGCACGCCGCTCTCCATCAGTTTGGCGGAAATGGCCTCCAGGTGGGTGGGGATCACGTTGTTGATCACCAGATCGCCCCCGGTGGCTGCGGCGGCGATCATAAAGGTGCCGGCCTCGATTTGATCCGGGATAATGGCATAGGTGCAGCCGTGCAGCTTACGCCCGCCCTGGATGCGGATCACGTCTGTGCCCGCGCCCTTGACGTTTGCCCCCATCATATTGAGGAAGTTGGCCACATCCACCACATGCGGCTCCTTGGCCGCGTTAGCGATGATGGTTTGCCCCTCCGCCCCTACGGCGGCCAGCATGATGTTGATGGTCGCGCCCACGCTGACCACGTCGAGGTAGATCTCCGCACCGATGAGCCGCGCGGCGCTGGCCTTGACGATGCCGTTTTCAATGCGCACATCCGCGCCCAGGGCGCGCATGCCCTTGATGTGCTGGTCGATCGGCCGCTGGCCGATGGCGCAGCCGCCGGGCAGGGCAACCTCCGCCTGCTTATAGCGCCCCAAAAGCACGCCCAGCAGGTAATAGGAAGCCCGTAGGGAGCGCACCATATCGAAGGTAACGCGGTGGTCGGTGATGCCCTGGGGGTCCAGGCGCATTTCCCCATCCGGGGTGAACTCTACAGTCGCACCCATGCGCCGCAAAATCTTTTCCAGCATGCGCACATCCTCGATGGCGGGCAGGTTCTCCAGCAGGCAGCTCTCGCCGGCCAGGATCGCCGCGGGTATGATCGCCAAGGCCGCGTTCTTCGCGCCGCTGATGGTTACCACGCCCTCCAGGCGCTTGCCGCCTGTGATCTCATAATGCGCCATGTTTATCTTTTTCAACTTTCTGCATAATTCGGGCCGTTATCCCGCCACAGAGGCGGCTACAGTCTTTTTATTTTACCATGCATCCCCCACCTTGTACAGTACCATGTATAGGGATCCCTCGCTCAATCCAGGTAATAACGGGGGTTATAAGCCTCGCCTCTGGCGCGCAGCTCAAAATGCAGGTGCACGGTTTCTGCGTTGCCGCTCTGCCCCGCCTCACCGATCACCTGGCCCGCCCGCACCGTATCCCCCAGGGCTACGGCTGCGGAAGCGAGGTGCGCATAGCGGGTGGTAAAGCCTTCGCCGTGGTCGATCTCGATCATCAAGCCGTAGCCGCCCCGCTTCATCACGGCGGCTACCGTGCCGCCGCTGCTCGCCAGCACATCGAGGCTTTTGCCCTCCTCGGGCGCATAATCGAGCCCCAGGTGCAGCACACCCTTCTGCTGGCCGTAATTGGCGGCAACGGTAAAATCCGCCATCGGGCTTTGAAAGGTGAGCTCCGTCTCCGGGCCGCTCTTCCCTTCCCGCTTGCCAGGCTCGGCCTCAAAGTCGATTTCCTGCGTGCCCACGCGGATCACGCGGTCCTGCGCGTTGATGGTTTGCGTTTCGGAGCCGGATCTGCTGGTGCTCTTATCGCCGTTGATATAAACGGTGTGCGTGATGGTTACCTTGGCGCCAGGCCTGCCGTCGCTCACCACGATGCTGCTGCCTTCGAGCAGGTATTTATCCTTTTCCTCCGTGGTTTTAAAGCCGATCTCTTCCCGTGCCTCTGTGGTGAGGGTACACTTCACCTTCAGCGGCGAACGCGTGGCCGTGAATTTTTCGAAAAGCGCCTCGTAGCTTTCTATCTCTTCGCCTGGTTCGACATTGCGAAAGCTGACTTCCTTCATCAGCTCCACGCTCAGCTCGCCCTCTCCCTTTTCGCGGGCCTGGGCGCTGAAGTGCGCCTTTACATCTTCCACCAGGGCGTGGGCCGCTTCCTCGCTGGCCAATACGCCCTCCGTATCCCCGTCGATCACAATGGCCGTGGCGGTATAGCGCTCCGCAGCCTGGGCCGCCTCCCCCGCTCCGTTGCCGCTCAGGCCGCTGCCCGTCTGGGCAGCCTCCGGCTCTTCGGCCGCGGCCTCCGCCTCCTGCTGCGCGGCCAGGATGGATTGGCTGCCGCCGCTTACGGGTAGCAAAAGCTTATCCCCCCTGAGCCACCCGGCCACGGCAAAGCCCAGCGCCAGCACGCAAAGGCCCAGGGGCAGCCACCGGTTAAAGCCAGCGCCCTCCTGATTCTTTTCCGGCAGGGCCTCATAAAGCACCTTTTTATATTCATCCCATATATAGCGGCTGTCGAAATCGTAATCACTCAGGCCGTCGTCTTCTTCATCCTCCGGCTCTGGGGCAGCCTTATCCAGGGTGGCCGTCGCTTCCGTTGGGTCGGCAAAAGGGCCGGCCTGCGCCGGAGAAGACCCCTCCGCCGGGGCTGACTCCTTCGCTGTGGACGACGCCTCCGGCGGCAGATGGGATTCCAAATTGTGGTCTCGTTCTTCCATGGGGCTATTATACCGTATTCGTCCCCGGCCTTCAACCGAAAGGGCCGTTGACTTTTCTGCCCGCCGGGCGTACGATAAACATACGTTTTTCCCGCGTATCGGTCTTTTTTCGCAAAAGGAGCAGTTCTTACATGGATATGACTATTTTCTGGCTTGTATCGACAGCCTTTATCGGTGCTTTCTTGCAGGCCGCTATGGGCTTTGGCTACGCGGTGTTCGTAATGGTCTTTTTTCCGCTGATCCTGCCCGGCATCAACGAGGCAGCTACCGTTAGCGTGCTCACCGGCCTGCTGATCTCCGGCTCCATGCTTTTCAGCTATCGCAGAAGCGCGCAGCCGAAAAAGGTGATTTGGCCCATCGGCGTGTATTTTGTGGTGGCGCCCTTTGCCATCCGGCTGGCTGCTTACATCCCCCAGCGGGAGCTGGGCATGGCGCTGGGCCTATTCCTGTTAGCCGTGGGCATCTACTATCTTTTTTCTGCGGATAAGCTGCGCATTCCCTGCACGCCCACCGCAGGCCTGATCGCCGGGGCCGTGACCGGGCTCTTCGGCGGCCTCTTCTCTGTAAGTGGCCCACCCGCGGCCCTCTATTGCCTGAGCGTTACCGATAGCAAAGAATCCTATGTTGGCACATTGCAATTCTTCTTTTTCACCACCAACATCTACACCGCCATCGTACGGGTGATAAACGGCTTCGTTACGGGAGCGGTTCTCATCTGGTCCCTCCTGGCGGGGCTGGGCATGGTGGCCGGCATCCTGCTGGGCGGAGCGGTCTACAAGCGCATGGATCTTTCCAGCATCAAGCGCTGGGTGTTCCTCTTTATCAGCCTTATGGGCCTATGGATCATCGCTTCAAATTTGCTCTAACCCTTTTCCCCCTTGCGCCTTTTATAAATGATGCTATAATGGTGGATGAAAAGAATATGCGTCCCGCTGGGGGTGCTGCGTAAGCGGCTGAGATAATACCCCGGAACCTGTTCGGATAATACCGGCGTAGGAAAGCGGTCATGGAAAGCCTCGGGTTTTTCCGTCTCCGTTTCATCAAGCGGGGGCGCAAAAAGATCGGAGGTTTTTATTTTATGCAGTTCGTTCTTTTCGAGAAACTGGCGGGCCTTAAGGGCGTGGAAATTCTCCTCTTCGGCGCGGCCCTGCTGACGGCTCTGGGCCTAACCATTGCCATCCTGCGTTACCGCAAGGCCAGAAGCGCCGAAGCCGCAGGCCAGCCCCAAAAGACCCGGGCACTGGTCTACGGCGCGCTATGCGTGAGCCTCTCCTTTGCCCTGAGCTATGTGAAACTCTTCACCCTGCCCATGGGCGGCTCCATCACTCTTTGCGCCATGCTGCCCCTCTGCCTCTATGCATCCGTCTTTGGCTTGCGCTACGGCCTTATCGCGGGCGTGGCCCTGGGCCTTTTGCAGCTGATCCAGGATTTGTACGTGGTGCACTGGGCGCAGCTGATCCTCGACTACATCTTGGCCTATGCCTGCTATGGCCTGGCCGGTTTATTTCCCAGGAAATTACAGCTGGGCCTGACAGTCGCCGCCCTGGGCCGCCTGATCTGTTCCCTGCTCTCGGGCGTGATCTTCTTTGCCGAATACGCGGCTGGTTGGAGCAGCGTGTGGGCCTATTCCCTGGCCTATAACGGCAGCTACATTGCCGTGGAACTGCTGCTGTGCATTGTTGTTTCCCTGCTGCCTGCGGTCAAGCGTATGGCGGCGCAGATGAAAGCGGCCTGATTTGCAGCTGTAGCCACAACGGGGGCGGCCTTGGCCGCTCCTTTTTTATATGCGGATGTTTGCGGCGCGGGTTCGCGGCCCGGCGTTTGTAGTTGCTGCTTGGGGCGAAGGCCGTTGTTGCCTTGGGTTAGCTCGGGTTAGATGGAGGGGATGTTGCCTTGGGCGCTTTTCCTGCGCCTCTTTGCACGAAGGGAAAAAACCTTTGCCTACCCGCAGGGCGTGGGAAAATGGAATAGGATAAATG
Source organism: Christensenella sp. UBA5394 (assembly GCA_002409725.1). Taxonomy (GTDB): domain Bacteria; phylum Bacillota; class Clostridia; order Christensenellales; family CAG-138; genus Pelethousia. Next base: position 180 of record DHOI01000090.1, on the reverse strand, counting down.
GCCCGAATGGGCGACAAGCCCGGCCGATGGGGCAGAGGAATGCCGGGGGACTGTGCTTCGAACGCCGGGACAGGGAAATGTTTGTTAGGGCAGAGAAGCATTAGGCGGCTGGCAAATATGCATGCGTACATTGGGCCGTAAAACATCTGTATGCCACAGACCCAAAGGAAGACAGCAATT
>DHOI01000068.1:2192-2507 GCA_002409725.1 Christensenella sp. UBA5394 | reverse complement strand
CTGCCGCACCAGGATATTGCCCGCCAGCACGAACTGGCCGTCCGCGCGCTTGGGTCCCAGGCGCTTGGAGTTGCTGTCACGGCCGTTCTTGGAGGAGCCGCCGCCCTTTTTATGCGCGAAGAGCTGAAGGTTCATCTTCAACATCGTGCTACACCTTCCTTTCGATTATTTTGAGGGAATCCTCATACGTTTCGGCAATGGAGCGCAGCCCCAAAGCCATCGTGTCCAGAATGATGCGCGCCTTTTCCAGATCATCCCCGGCCACACCTTTATCGAGCATGGCGTAAAGATGGCCGTCCGTCATTTCGACGGCTG
>DHOI01000068.1:954-1991 GCA_002409725.1 Christensenella sp. UBA5394 | reverse complement strand
TGGCAGATGCAGGAGCTCGGTAAGGCCATTGACTGCGGCGATGGTCAGCGCGGAAACGGCGCTGCATACGATATCGCTGCCAGATAGGGCAAAACCGCTGTGGCCCCGGGCTTCAAAGCCCACCAGGCCACCCTCCTTGGAAAAGAGCGTGATGGTCGTCATATCAGCCGATGCTCTCGATCAGAACCTTGGTATAGGGCTGACGGTGACCCTGCTTTTTGCGGATGTTCTTCTTGGGCTTGTAGTGGAAGACCACGACCTTATCGCCCTTGCCCTGCTCGACCACCTTGCCCTTGGCGCTGACGCCCTGGACAACCGGCTTGCCGATCACGACTTCATCCCCGCAAATCATCAATACTTCAAAGGCGACTTGTGCGCCCACTTCGGCATCCAGCTTTTCGACGAGCACTTCGTCCCCAGCGGCTACCTTGTACTGCTTGCCTCCAGTGCGGATAATCGCGTACACGGTTTGCTACCTCCTCTTTCCAGTCTCGCCCATGCCCGGCGGCGGGCTGTAAAGGCCCACGCTTAGAAAGCCGGCACGGAGCGGCTCACCGAGTTATAATATCACAGAGCGGCGATCCGTGTCAACGAAAAACATCCCTTTTTGCGCCTTTTTTGAGAGGGGTTTTCGATATTTTCCGCTCATCCGTGGTATACTGGGAGCAGGCGGGGCCGCCCGTCGTATCCGTATATTCTTTATGTTAAGGAAATGAAGCCATGAAGCTCACCGTGTTGGGCCGCTACGGCCCCTTCCCCGCCCCCGGCGGCGCTTGCTCAGGATATCTGCTTGAAAGCGGCGGCGTTACCTTGGTGATGGATCTTGGCAGCGGCGCGCTGGGCAATCTCTTGCGCCGCGTGCCCGGCCTGGGTCTCACCGCCGTGTTATTATCCCACCTGCATAGCGATCATATGTCCGATATGCTGGTGCTGCGCTATGCCCTACAGCAGCTTTCCGCCCGCGGCCAGCCTGTTCCCATGCCGCTCACCGTGGTCTCGCCGGATGAACCGGAGGCGGAATTCCGCCAGCTGGCCGG
>DHOI01000068.1:439-683 GCA_002409725.1 Christensenella sp. UBA5394 | reverse complement strand
CTGCGCATCCGCTTTGGGGATATGACCATCGCCCTGCACCGGGTCATCCACCCGGTACCCACCTATTGCTTCGATATCGAGCATCGTGGCCGTCGCCTTTTTTATACTGGGGATACGGGCTATTTCGCCGCCCTTGCGGATCTTGCCAAGGGGGCGCATGTGATCCTGGCGGGCACAGGCTTCCTCAACGCGGAGAAGACCACCGCCATCGCCCCCCACCTCACAGCCGGAGAGGCGGGCCGCC
>DHOI01000068.1:0-199 GCA_002409725.1 Christensenella sp. UBA5394 | reverse complement strand
GCCGAAGCCAAGGCATATTTCCCCAATACGCTGGTAGTGGAAGAAATGCACGAATATATGATATAAATCGGCCGCAGCCGGAATTGTGTAAAGGCATTGACATCGAGGCTCTACATCTGGTAAAATACATAATTGTCGGCAAGGGGCTTAGCGCTTCGCGGGCCGCAAACGGCACATGCGCCTGTAGCTCAGTTGGATA
>DHOI01000053.1:12258-20766 GCA_002409725.1 Christensenella sp. UBA5394 | reverse complement strand
CTTTGCCATCCTTGATCACATACAACGGCGCTTCATGCTCCCAGATGGCGTGATATACATCCTGCGCCCTGAGCACCACCAGGTCGGCGTTGCCGCCCACCTCCAGCACATGGCCCTTGATGCCCAGCACCTTGGCAGCCGAGGTGGTTATCATATCGTACAGGGTCTCCATATCCTCAAACGAGGTCATCCACATCAGGTGGGAAGCCAGGAAGGCGATCTCCTGCATGTTGCAGCGGCCATAGGGGTAGTAAGCATCCGCGATGTCGTCCTGGCCGAGGGCTACCGGGATACCGGCGGCAACCAAATCGCGCACGCGGGCGTGCAGCGGGCCGGTATGTGGATCCGCCACCAGGCCGATGCCCGCCTTTTTGAGCAGGGATACCAGCTTACGGAAGTAGTTTTCGTCATAGAGCGCCATGGCGCGGCAGTGCTGCGCGGTAATGCGGCCCTGCCACTCTTCCTGGATGGCACGCACGGCTGCCATCTCCAGCGTTTTTTCATCCGCGTCGCCCACATCATCCAGCAGCATGGAAACATCTTTATTGTATTTCACCGCAAGATCGAACATCTTATCCACATGCGCCTGCTCATCGGCCTTGGTGAACTCGATCCAAGGGATGCCGCCCACCACGTCCGCGCCCATCTCCAGCGCCTGCTTCATATAGCTCTCCGCCTCGGGTTCGCGCTCTACCCCATCCTGCGGAAAGGCCACCACCTGCAGCTCCACCTTGCCCTTGTATTCCTCGCGGGCTTTTAGGAGCGCCTTGATACCCTCCAGCCGGGCTTTGGAATCCACATCCGCAAAGGCGCGGATATGGGTATTGCCATAGCGCAGCGCCAGCTCGCATACGCGCCGCACATTGGGCAGGATCCAGCTTTCATCATAAGCAGCCTTAAAATCCGCCGCGCGCTCGATAGCAGTCATCGCGCCGCCCATGCCGCCATGGTGGTATTCGCCCAGCGCCGCCTGGCCCGCCATCTCTAAGGTATAGACCTTGCACAGGTGTAGGTGGCCGTTGACGAAGGATTCCGTTACCAGCCCGCCGCCGGCGTCGATCACCTGGCCCGCCCCGCCCGCGAGCGAGGGCGCGATCGCCGCGATCTTGCCATCCTGTATGCCGATTTGAAGCAATTCTCCCTTGCCGGCGCGGGTTCGCGCATTGGTGATCAGCAAATCATATGCCATGCGTTTTTCCTCCATCGGTCTCTTTTGGATATTCCCCAAAACCAATTGCCGAGGGCCGGCAGCAAGTGTTTTTGCCGTCGGCCCTCGGTACATGCTTTTAAACGTCGTCGAAGCCATCGAAGGCGACGATGCGGCTGATACAGCTTTCGCCGTCCACCAGCTTCCAGGGGAAGCAGCCGATTACAACGCGCTTGTTGCTCAGCTTATCGATCTCGCCGCCCAGGCACTCGGCATGGATGGCCTCATAGGGCTTGCAGAAGAGTTCAATGTGCATGGCCTGATAATGCTCCGGCCAGGGATAAACCTCGTTGAGCGTCTTGCCATAGCGCTTCTGGAACACCGCATCGCAGGCCTTGGCCTCCATGGGCTCCCAATCGCGGATCTTGGTGTTCATGGGATGGTCCGCGCTTCCGCAGTCCACACCGATCCACTTGATCTTCTTAGCGCGTACCCAGTCGATGAAATCCAGCGAGGGGCCGGGGTGGCGCAGCATATAACGGCGCTCGTCCGCATTGGGGGAATCCCAGCCGAACTTGTGGTAGCCGGTGTTGATGATAAGGATGTCGCCCTCCTTCACTTCCACGCGCTTTTCGATATCCTGCGGGGTGTAGATGCCCCAGTCCTCGGCCTGGTCGCTCAGGTCGACCACAGCGCCCGGCGCGCAGAGCTTGGTGAGCTCGAGGGAAGCGATGTCGCGGCCGGCGGTATCAAAGTGCAGCGGGCCGTCCAGGTGGGTGCCCACATGGTTGGAGTGCGTCAAAAGCTGGCCGTTCGCGCCGTTGGGGGCGAGCCGCTTAAAGAACTTCATTTGCAGGGGTTCATAGGTCGGCCACGGGGGGGTATTAATGCCGATGGGGATCGAAAGCTCATACATCTTGATATCGGACCATTTGCTCATACATATTTCCTCCTTGATTGATGATGATTTTAGGTCGGTCACTCCGTCCAAGCTTTGGCACAGGCAGCCAGCGCCTGCTTGAAGCAATCCTCCGGGGGATGCACCAGACCCGCGCCCACCTGGCCCACGCCGTAGTCCTTGTGCGCGATGCCCGTGTTGATGATGGGCCGGATGCCGGTCTGCATCACCTTCAGCAGGTCGATGCCCGTGGCGCTGCCGCGGAAATCCAGAGCCGGAATCTTGTAGATGCGGTTCTCGCCCTCCGTGATCTCGTACATCTGAAGGGAATAATTTACCGCGTCCGCTACCTGGCCGCCCACGAACTGCACGATGGCCGGGGCCGCCGCCATGCAGAAGCCGCCTATGCCCGCCGTTTCCGTGATGCAGGAATCGCCCAGATCGCGTGCCGCATCTTCCTCGGTGAAGCCCGCGAAGTAGAGGCCCTGCACCATTTCCGCCTGCGCCGTAAACCATTGATCCGGTCCGAGGCCGGCGATGCGGATGCCGAAATCCGTGCCGTTGCGGCACATGGTGGCCACGATGGTGCTGTAAGGGATGCCGAAGATGGGATCCATCGTCGCCTTCATGGCCGGCATGGAGAGGTTGAGGAAGGTGTGATCGTTGCTGTTGATGAAGGCGATGGCGTCCGCCTTTTCGCGGTTGGGCGCATCCAGGCTCATGATCGGCCCCACCAATTCGCGGATCAGCAGGGAAGTGGCCGCCTTGTTACGGTTATGTGCCTCGTCGCCCATCTGCAAACATTGGGCCACCAGCAGTCTGAGGTCGATCTCGCCCTTTTGCTCGAGAGCAGCCTTCAAAATCGGGTAGAGATGGGCCGACATCCAGTGCAGCCTGTCGAAAACCTCCTGGTCACACGCGCCAAATCGCAGCACCTTGCCCAGGCCCTCGTTCATGGTACAGTAGGCACGGTTGCCAAAGGCTTTATTTTCGATGATCCACACAGGCATGGAGGGCGTCACCACGCCCGCCATAGGGCCAACCGCGCTGTGCATGTGGCAGGGGGCAAAACGAATCTTACCCGAGGCAGCCAGCTTTTCGGCCTCCTCAAGCTTTTTGGCCCGGCCTTCGTAGATGAGGCCGCCCATCACCGCGCCCCGCTGCGGGCCGCACATGCGCTCCCACGTGACGGGAGGGCCGGCATGCAGGATGGTATCCTCGGTCATGCCGGGGATCACATCGCGGGCAATGCCCATTCCCACGAGCACGGGCTGCGCGTCGAGGATGCGGCGCAGGGCCTCCGCGTTAGCCGCTTTGATCTTTTCCTGCATGGCAGGGGTCTGGAGCTTGCGCAGGTTGCCGGCGGCCACCTTATCGCCGCCGGCGACGGGCTTCCAGCTCACATGCACGATCTTCTTACCCTGGGAGGCCAGATCCTCTGCAAAGGATTCGATGCCCAGGTTGACCACATGCAGCTCTTTTGTAAATAGGTCGTTCAGCTTGCTCATTTTGTTCCCTCCCCGTTGAGATGCGCCAGAATGCGCAGCGCGAAACGGGTGGCCTGCGCATTGGAAGGCAGCACCACAGCGCCCGCGCCTTCAAGCTTCTGGCGGGTTCTGCTCAGGCTCTGGGGATCCCCTTCCGTACCGCAAACGGCGGCGATGCAGCACAGGTAGCGCCCAGCTGCCTCCGCCTCGGCCCGCGCTGAGCGGATGGCCTCGGCCAGATCCTCCGCCGGGTCGGGATGGCTGCCGTAGCCGATGACGCAATCGGTCATGATGACGGCGCATTCGGGATCGCGCCCGTCGCGCACCACGCGCTCCGCCCGAAGCGACGGATCGATCATGGGGTGGGGGCGGCCCACCGTGAATTCGTCGTCGCCGAAATCAAGGAAGGTATGCTTGTAGCTATCGCCGTTTCGGGGGTTCTCGAGCTTATCCTCGGCCCGAAGGGGAATGTTGCTGTAAATATGACCCAGCTTCTCCAGCATCAGCTTCATGGCCTCGTCGCACAGGGTGCCGCCGGTGTAAAAGCCTCGGATGTATTGCTGGCCGTACGCGAATTTGCCTGCGATCTCCTTAGCCAGCGCATCAGCCTTCTCCTCGCCCATGCTAAAGCCCAGGAAATCGGCCGGCTGCCTGCCCTGGGAAAGGGCTACGGCCTTTTGCGCCGCATCCTCCAGCGTGAGGGCCGGCGTTAAGCCATAGGCGCGTACCTGCTCCGGGTGGCCGCCGATAAAGGAAACCACCACCGGTTTGCCCGCACCCTTGGCGATGCTGAGGATCTCCTCGGCAATCTCCTTGGCCGGAGGCTTGGAGACCAGCACCAGCACCTTGGTGGCCGGGTCGTTGATCAGCGCGTCCAGGCAAAGCTTCATCATCAGGCCGCCGATCTCTTTTTTGAGATCCCGGCCGCCCGTGCCGAAGAGCTGGGAAATGCCGCCGCCGTACTGGTCGATCAGGGAGGATACCTCCTGCGCGCCCGTGCCGCTGGCGGCCACGATGCCGATGTTGCCGCCCCGCACCACATTGGCGAAGGCCAGGGGCACCTGGTTGATGATGGCTGTGCCGCAATCCGGCCCCATCACCAAAAGCTCATGGGCAGATGCATATTCCTTGAGCGCCTTTTCCTCTTCGATGGTAACATTGTCCGAAAAGAGCATCACGTTGATGTCCCGGTCGAGGCAGCTCTGGGCGACGTCCGCCGCATGCTTGCCGGGTACGGAAATCACCGCCATGTTCAGGTCGGGGTCGATTTTGAGCGCCCCATCCAGCGTGGGGGGAGAATAGGAAGCCTGCTTGGACTCGGATTTCTTGTTAAGCAATTCATCCACCTTGTCCACGCAGGCTTTGAAGGCCGCCTCATCGTCGCATTCGACGGCCACAAAGAAATCGTTGGCAGTCACGGCTTCGAAGCCGGGCGCGTCCAGGCCGCTGCCATGGGCCAGTTCCCGGTTCAGATCCGTGCCCATGCCCACCAACGCCTGCGAAACGCCATCCAGCTTTTTCAGGTCCTTGGAAATGATCATCAAGGTTACGGAATCATAATACGCGTTCTTGCGAACTTCCAGCTTTACCAATCTGTTCACCTCGTTCCATGCGTTTGCAAAGTTTGCAATGAAAGAACAACACCTGTAAGAATATCTGCGCCGGACGCGGCGCCTATGGAAAGGATGCGCCGCGCGGGCGCCTCTGCCAGCTCCCCGGGCGAGCCTGAAAAAAGAGCGTAGAAAAGATCCAGAATGTTCTGGGATGCCAGCCCTTCCCCGCATTGCAGCAGGAAAGCGCCGCTGATCGCATTCGTTTTCGCGGCCGCCGCCTTACAGGCGGCCCGGCCTATGGCCAGCGCGGCCTCGCGCCCTTGCCCGGCTTGACAGGCCAGCGCATAAAAGGCGCATACATAGCCCAAAAGCATATCATCCGACGAGGGCGTAAGCCCCGGCCCGCAGCCCGCGATCGCTGCGGCTGCCTCCCCTGCCTTCTGCGGCTCCCCTGAAAGGAACGCGGTGTGCAGCGCGCAAAGTCTCGGCCGGATCATCGCGCTGAAAGGGTTATCGGCCCCGCCCACTGCCAGGGGGCGCATCCCCTCGGCGCTGCCTTCCGCAAAAAGAAGAGCTTCGAGCGCAGCTAAACACTCAGCCGCGGGGGGGACTGTAAGGTCGAGTTGCCAGATATCGAGGTTCACAGGCCGCGCGGCGGAAAGATCCACAGCGAGCCCCGCCTCGTCCACCCGCATCCCGGCGCGGCTGATCGCCGCCCGCATGCCCGGCTTTAACCCCAGCGCCGAAAGCGGCGCGCTCGTTTGCACCGTGCAGGACCAAGGATACAGGCCTCTTTCTGCGGGGAGCATGGAAACCATACCCCCCGCAGTATTGATGTTCACCGCCCGGTCAAATACCGAGTGGATCGATCCCTCCATAGCGCCTGTTGAAAGCGCGCTTGCCCACGCGGCGCACAGCCGCTCTGCCCGAAGCATCTGCTATGCCGCCGGCCTCTTAAGCCTTTTGGAAAACGAACCCGTATACAGGCTCTTCCACGGTCTCCTTGTATTTGATGACCTTCGTACGGATCACCCCTACGGAGGAAACCAGCTCCATGCCGCTCTTGATCCCATCGTCAAAGCCGATCTGGCCGGTCGCGCGCACGCCGTTTTCGAATTCCACAATGCCAAAGTTGAGCCAAGGCATCATGTAGCCCTCGGGAAGGTTATACACGCGCGTCCAAGTCAGCAGCTTGCACTTGCCCTCCAGAGGAATCTGTTCAAATTCGCGGCCGTCGCAATCCGGGTTCTGGCAAACGATATAACGGGGATGGTGCAGCTTGCCGCATTTTGTGCATTTGTATGCATACATCTGTTCCATTTTATTACCCCCTTACTCTGCCTTCAGTACCGTGGAAACCACGTTGTTGCCGAAACCGCCGAAGTTCACGGCGAGCGCCGTTTTGGCATCCTTAACCTGGCGATCGCCCGCCTCGCCGCGCAGCTGCTTCACCAGCTCCACGATCTGCGAAACGCCGGTTCCCCCCAATGGATGCCCCTTGGCCTTGAGGCCGCCCGAGGTATTGATCGGCATTTCGCCGTGGATCTCCGTTTTGCGCTCGCGAGCGGCCAAATGGCCGGAGCCCCGCGGGAACAGGCCCGTCTCCTCGGATTCTGCGATTTCCAAGATCTGGAAGGCATCGTGCAGCTCGGCCACGTCGATATCCTCCGGCCCCACGCCCGCCATCTTGTAAGCCTTCTGCGCGGAAAGCCGCACGGCCAACAGGTCGCTAGGCTCTTCGCGATCTGCTACATAGTGGGTATCGGTAGCGGAAGCAATGCCCGCCACCTTGATGAAGGGCTTATGGCCGAAGCCCAGCTCCTCCTGCTTATCCTTGGCTACCAGCAATAGGGCGGCCGCGCCGTCGGAAACGGGGCACATATCATATTGGCGCAGCGGATCGGCGACCAGCGGGTTGGTGGCCGCGATATAGCGCTCGTCCGTAATGCGCTCCAGCTTCACCCGGGAGTGGATATGCGCGTTGGGGTTCAGGCAGGCATTATCATGGTTTTTGACAGATACGATGGACAAATCTCGGCTGGTCACGCCGTATTTATCCATGCACAGCCGGGTGAACATGCCCGCGAAGGCGGGCAGGGTCAAGCCGTAAGGATATTCGCCTGTAGGGTGCAGCATGGTCGCCACGAAGTCCGTGCCTTCCCAGCCGGTGACTTCGCGCATGGCCTCGCCGCCGATGACCAGCACGCAGTCACACATGCCGGAGGCGATAGCCGCATAAGCGAGCTTGAGTGCGGATGCACCGGAAGCCGGGCCGTTCTCCACGGTTTCCGCCATGGCCGGACGGAGGTTGAGCGTATCGACGACCGCGGAGGCCGCGCCGCTAAGACGGTTCACCATGCCCGCGCCCATCGTGCCAACAAACACCTGGTCGATCACGTTTTTCCGGCCCGTCTTCGCGCCGGCGTCGTCCATTGCCTCCAAAGCCGCATTGCAGCACATGTCCAGATACGGCACGGCTGATTTGCCGAATTTTGTGTGGCCTATGCCAACGATTCCCACCTCTCGCATTTCGATTTGCCCTCCTTGTTTATTTACACGTTGATCTTAGCAGGCATATGCAGGACCTTGTTCGCCTCGATTACGTCCTCAAACGCCGGCCGGATGCCAACATTCTTATTCGCCTTATGCTTCTCCCACAGCGCGCGCGTAAGCACGAAGGTAGGCACGCCGCCCAGCTCGTGGGGGCACTCGAACCTGGGCTCCAGCTCGTACTCGATCATCCAGCGCTTGAAGCCGTTGGGGGATTCGGCCACGATAAAGACCTCGTCCTGGTTCATGAAATCGAAATGGTATTCCATCTTGGCGGCAAACAGCTGCGCGCCTACGCGCACGCCGCGTTTGAGCGTCATCGTGTGGTAGGACATGCCGACCTTCTCGTTGACCAAGCGGCCGTTGACGATACCGGCGATTTCTCCATCCACAGCGCCTACGAAGAAGTACTCATCCTGCACGCGATAGCGCAGCATGCCAAGGATTTCGGTGTAGATACGAGCGGCCACGATATCGTAGTAATCCTTCGGGTGGTTGAACAGGGGCACGATAGCGTCCATGATCATCACCAGTTCCTCGCGCGAAGCCTCGCGCACCAGCATATCTTCGCCGGTGGTCAGCGGTATCACCTTGGGCTCATAGGGTACCATCCCCACGGTGGGCGGCCTTAATTTGCCTTCCATTTCATCGATAATGACGTCGTAGTCCTTTAGCATCCCGGTATCCTCCTCTGTTTGCTTTTTCTTTGCTAAAAGGGCTAAGCGCCGGCGCGGGCGCCCACGCGGCGCTCTTGCCCTTTAAAATGATCCGTGGGTGGCCGCTGTGGTCGGTTGCGTCCACGCCAATCAAAAACGGCAGGTCAGATTAGGGGCGTATATTCGCCATCCCTATACACCTGCGCATCGATATCCT
>DHOI01000053.1:11689-12067 GCA_002409725.1 Christensenella sp. UBA5394 | reverse complement strand
CGGCCGTTTTTTTCATTATATAATGCGCGCAGGCTGGGCGAAGTTTTGAACATCTCCGCCTGGACGCCCTCGCGCATATCCAAAACCGCTTTGCCCCGTACCCGCAGGAAGCTGCCGTCCGCCTTGAGCGCGCAAAGCTCGACATGTGGGTTGGCTATCGTTTGCCTGTAGGAGGGCTTGAACGTGCCCATGCCGAAATAAAACCTGCCCTCGTACAGCATCTTGAAGCCAAAAGGCCGCACGCGAGGTTCGCCGTCTTCCGTGCTGGCAAAGAAAAACGAGCCGCACTCCTTGAAAAACGCAAATATCTTTTCTTCTTGTGTCATATGAATTTCCTCTCACCTTGAACCGGCCTGTGCTGACGTGTAAGGCCCTTTG
>DHOI01000053.1:10039-11375 GCA_002409725.1 Christensenella sp. UBA5394 | reverse complement strand
GGCCGATGTCAAGAGTCCGCAGAAAAAAATCGCCGCGTGTCTTTAGCTGTTCTTTTATGGTCAGTACAACGGTTTTCTGTTTTTTTATGCAATCCGCAGGAAACAGCCGGTAGAAAACGCCGCATATATACCACGCTTTATCATGTTTATGCACTGCGCCTGTAAGTGGTTTCATTCGCGAAAAACTGCAAATTTCCTTGCGCGCCCCTTTGGTTCCCCTCGCGCTTGTTTACGGCCCTGCCGCGTGTTATACTGTAGAAAATGTTTCCGGCCATACCGACATGGCCACGAGGCGGAGGGTTTAGGTTGAATATCAGGGAGATCGCAAAAGAAGCCGGCGTTTCCGTGGCCACCATATCCCGTGTGCTGAACCATCCCGAGGTCGTACAGGCCGATACGCGGGATCGTGTGCTGGAGGTTATGAAGCGCAATAACTATATCCCGAACTGGTTCGCCCGGGGCCTCAACTTGGGCAAAACCAGGACCATCGCCCTCTTCGTGCCCGATATCGAATCCGAAAAATATCAAATGGTCATGTCTGGCGCGGAGACCGTGGCCCTCAACAAGGGCTACAGCCTGTTCATCTGCGGCACCCGCCACGATGCCAGGGTCGAAGGCGATTACCTCGACATGGTGCTCCAGCGCAAGGTGGATGGCATCATCCTGGCCGGCCCCAAGCTCTCCGAGCAGCGTTACGCGGAGCTGACCGGCACTTCCCTGCCCTTGGTGATGGTAGGGGTGCAGCAGGGCCGGTTGGGCTACGATTCCTGCTGCGTAAATTATAAAGACGGCGTCTATAACCTGGCCGTCCACCTCATTAAAATGGGCTACCATTCCATCGACCTGCTGCTAAACGACATGTTGCCCGAGGAATCCGCCATGATCTACGACGGCTTCAGCCAGGCCGTGGCGGATCTTGGCGAATGCGTGCAGAGCCGCCGCTTCGAGGTGGATTTGGGCTTGCAGGGCGGCTACTTCTTTGCCCAGCGCATGATCCAATCTGGCAACCTGCCCAGGGCCGTCATCACCTATAATGACGAACAGGCCTTCGGCGTGATCAAATCGGCCCAGGCCTCCGGCATCCGCATCCCCGCGGATCTGGCGTTGGCCGCTCTTTCGGATTCCTCGGCGGCCTCCCTCATCACCCCCGCGCTGACCACCCTGGAACTGCCTAACAAAAAGCTGGGTATGGTGGCCGCGCGCATGCTGATCGACCGGATCGACGGCATCTTTTCCGAGGAAGGCGGGCAGGAGATCATCCTGCAGCCCAAGCTGAAGGTGCGCCATTCCTGTGGCAATACGAAATTCATCTACGAGATATTCGACTAGCTGCCCG
>DHOI01000053.1:3578-9807 GCA_002409725.1 Christensenella sp. UBA5394 | reverse complement strand
GGCCGCTCACCGTAATTCCGCGCTATTCCGACCGACGACGACACAGAAAACGCCCAAAACAGGCCGCTTCGGCGGATGCGGCTTACAATGTGGGCGGCTAAGGGGGGGACACGCATGAACATGACCGCCGAATTGGGGGGCCTGGTGCTAAGGAATCCCGTGATGGTGGCTGCCGGCCCCTGGTCCGGCAGCGCGGAGGGCGTGCGCAAATGCATCGAGGCCGGCGCCGGTGCGGTGGTGACCGAAACCATCGCCATGGAGACCTATCCCATCCTGCACCCGTATCTGCACGCGCAGGGCACGCAGTTCTTCAACGTCAAGCTATATTCTCATCAATACCTGGAACAATGGGAGAACGGCTTGGCCGCGCTGGATAAGGATGGGGCCAGGCTCATTTGCAGCATCTGGGGCGAAACAGCCTCGGAGGTGCGCTATCTGGCCGCTTGTGTGGAGCGTATGGGCGCGGACGCCATCGAGCTGAGCCTTTCCGCACCGGTAGGTTCGCGCTACCGCTCTTACAGTACGTACCCCGAGCGCACAGCCAAAATCGTCGAGGCAGCCGTGAAGGCGGCGGATCTGCCCGTGTTCGTCAAGCTGCCCTATGAGGCCTGCTTCTTCCCGGAAATGCTGCAAGCGATCTACGACGCGGGAGCCAAGGTCGTTACCGCCATCGAATGCCTTAAGGGTCTCAGCGGCGTTGATCTGGAAAATAAGCAAACCTTTATGCCCACCTTCGGCGGCTATTCCTCCGAGAACATCCGCCCCATTTCCCTGGCGGCCACCGCTATGCTCAAGCAATATACGCCCTTTCAGATTTGCAGCTGCGGCGGCATTTCCACAGCAAGGCACGCTCTGGAATCCATCATGCTGGGCGCGAGCGCTACCCAGCTCGCCTCGGCTATCCACATTGGTGGTTACGAGGTGATCGGCCATGTGCTCCACGGGTTGGAAGATTGGATGGAGCAGCACGACCACGCCGGTTTTTCCGAGATCCGGGGCGCGGCCCTCTCCTCCCTCCGGCCCTTTGAGGATATCCGCCCCAGGCCCGTGCGGGCAAAGCTCCTTAAGCCCTGCGCCATGGATTGCAACATCTGCCGCCTGGGCTGCATCTACGACGCCATCACCCGTCAGGAGGACGGGAGTATCGCTCTGAATCAAAAGGCATGCGCGGGCTGCGGCTATTGCCTAGCCCGCTGCCCGGAAAAGAAGTTCGCCTGGGATTGGATATAAATAATAAGAGCAGCCGGATCGGCTGCTCTTCTAAATCACAGGGTTTAGGGTATCAATCCAGATTCTCCGGTATCTTGATTACTGTAAAGGTCTCAAAGCCGGCCGGGCGCACCTTGCAATCGGCCATGAAATAATCGAACATGATGTGCACGGGCCGATAGCCCTGCTGGTACGGCTCCTGGCAGATGGTAAAGTTGACCACGCCGGCGCGCAGCATTTCCCGCGTACCGGGCACATCGTCCGTGGCGATCACAAAGGGCCGCTTTTCGTATTCCATCTCCTGCACGGCGCGGCACGCACCATAGGCGCCCGCTGCCGTGATATACACGCAGTTTACCTCTTTGTGCTGCATAAGCATGGCCTTTGTGCGGGTATAGCTGATCTCGTCATTATCCTGCGATTCGAACAGGCCCACCACCTCGTACGGCACGCGCTTTAAATCCAGCTTTTGCAAAAAGCCCTGCATGCGCTCGTTATGGCCCTTCATCTTGAAGGAGCCCATGATGATGAGGATGTGCAGCGGCTCGTTGGTGATCATGGAAAGTAAGCCGCCGGCCGTGCTGCCGCCCTTATTATAATCGCAGCCCACATAGCACAGCCGGTTGGTATCGGTCAGATCCGTATTCACCGTAATCACAGGGATGCCTTGCTCCACGATCTGGTTGATATAGCTGCGGATCTCCTGCGTATCAATGGCGGCCACGCACAGGGCCGTGCAGCCCGCCTCGACCAGCCGGTGGATGCCGTCTATATGATCCTGGGGGCTGAAGCCCTCGATCTCCTCGAGCAAAACTGAAACGCCAAAATCCTTGAGTTCCTGCTCCGCATCCCGCATGCCGCGCACGACGTCCTCAAAAAACGGGTTGCCGCTGCCGGGCAGAAAGAAGCCGATGGTGATGGGCTGCTTTTTGGCTGCGAGTATCTTACCCGCCTTGTTGGGCACAAAGCCCATTTCCGCAGCCGCCCTGCGTACCTGCTCCGCAATCTCCGGCTTGACGCCGGGCCGGCCATGAAGCACCCGATCTACCGTGCCCCGGGAGACCCCGGTCGCCTCCGCAATTTGTCTGATGGTAACGGCCAATCGCCTCGTCCCCCTTATGGTGCAATGCCAATAGGCCATCAAGACTATCGACAAGATATTTTATCATATTTTCATGCGCAATCACAACGGATACTTACCGCGGCGATCCTGTATGGGCGGACGCGGGGAAACCCGCGCCCACCGCTTTTCGTGAGTCTATTATGCGTAGGGATTCTCGTCCTTATAAAGCATGCCTTTGGGTTGGTTGAAGGCGATATCCTCCACGCCTAGGTAGGTGAATACATCGAACAGCACCTTGCCGTAATGGCCGAAGGCCACAGCCCCATGGTGCGGGTAGCGCTTGGCGATCAGTACATTGCGGTAGAACCTATCCATCTGGTCGATAGCGAACACGCCGATGCTACCAAAGCTGCGGCTGGGCACATCCAGCACCTGCCCCTCTGCGATATAGGCCTTGAGCCGGCAATCCGCCGTGCCCTGCAGGCGGTAGAAGGTGATTTCGCCGGGCTTGAGGTCGCCCTCCATGGTGCCCCGCGTAATATCGGGCTCGGCCAGATCCGGCTCCAGGCCCCGCTTCATGATGAGCTGGTAGCCCATATGCGGGTTTTTGAGCAGGCCACAGGCGGTATTGCCGCAATGGAAGCCCATGAATGTCTCCACGTGGCGCACGGGATACTTGCCCTCGATATCCTCCTGATAGATTTCGGCCGGCACGGTGTTATTGATATCCAGCAGGGTGACCGGCTGGCCGGAAACGCACACGCCGATATATTCGGAAAGCGCGCCATAAATATCCACCTCGCAGGAGATGGGCACGCCCCGGGCCGTAAAGCGGCTGTTCACATAGCAGGGCACAAAGCCGAACTCCGTTTGGAAGGCAGGCCAGCACTTATTGGCAAAGGCCACATACTGGCGGCTCCCCCTGTGCTCCTCCATCCAATCCAGCAGGGTCAGCTCATACTGAGCCAGGCGCGGCAGCACGCCGGTGTAGCGGTTCTCGCCCACCTCGGCGCGCATCTCCTCCATCACGGCGGGGATGCGGGGATCGTCCTTATGCTTATTGAAGGCCACCAGCAGATCCAGCTCGGAATTTTCTTCGATCTCCACGCCCAGGTCGTACAGGGGCTTGATGGGGCCGTTACAGGCCAGGAAATCCTCGGGTCTAGGGCCAAAGGTGATGATTTTCAGCTCGCGTAAACCCAGCAGCGCCCGTGCCATGGGCACGAATTCTTCGATCATAGCAGCGATCTCCTCGGCCGTGCCCACCGGGTAGGCGGGGATGAAGGCCTTGAGGGAGCGCAGGCCCAGGTTATAGGAGCAATTGAGCATGCCGCAATAGGCGTCGCCCCGGCCGTCGAAAAGGTCGCCATCGCCCTCGGCTGAGGCCAGATACATTACGGGGCCGTCAAAGAAGCGCGCCAAGAGCGTTTCAGAGGTTTCCGGGCCGAAGTTGCCCAGCAGCACGACCAAGGCATTGCAGCCCGCGGCCTTTATATCCGCGGCCGCCGCCTGGGCGTGCCTTTCATTTTCTACGGTGATATCGCATTCGTATATATCGCCGTAGGCTTCTTTTACCGCCCTGCGCCGCCGCGCGGAGAGCGAGGCCGGGAAGCAATCCCGGCTCACGGCTATGATGCCAAGCTTGACCTGTGGTATATTCTGCATATCGATATCCTCCTGTTGCTGCTTAATTGGCCAAGGTGATGTTTTCGCCTTCCAGGCCGATGAACGCGCCCTGGCGCGCTTCGTCGCTTTGCGGGTGGGCAATGAGCCACTTGTTGCGCGCCCACAGCAGGCGGTCCTCTTGCGTTTGCGGCTGGATCTCGGGCTTTTGCGTATTGGTGCCACTGAGTAGGGCCACGGCCACCTGGAAGGCGTCGTTCGCAGGCCCGTTGCAGGGCGCATAGTGCAGCGTGGTCTCATAGAGCAGCACCATGGCGCCGCCGGGCGCCAAGAAAGCCTCCACCTCGCCGGTGGAAAGCTTGCCATCCTGCACCTTTTGCAGGGGGGCCACCAGCAGCACGATATCCTCGCAGGGGATATTCACCTCGCTGCAGCGGTGGTATTCCAAGCAGTTGAGCTTGCGGTTGCTGCCGTTACAATAGCCCATCTGCATTGGCATGCCCCCAAATACGTTATCCGCCAGCTGCTTAGCAAGGGGCAGGGCCTCGAGAGCCGCATCCGACGGCACGTATACCGTATGGTCTAGCGGGCGGGGCGTGTTGTTTCGTAGGGCCGTAACCAGCGGCGCGGTATCATAGCCTGCTATGGCTTTTCCATAGGGCCGGAATTCCGTATCATAGATCGTTCTCATAGCTCGTTCCTTCCTTATTTTAGCGCTGCCAGGGCATGGTAGGATTCCCGCAGGGCCGGATAGAGGCCGGCGAAGAGGCGGTAATAGGGTTCGTATTGCGCGCCGCGCGCCGCATCGGGCAGCTGGGGTTCATTGGTACGGATCAGCGCGTCGCAGCCGGCCTGTACGCTGGAATAGACGCCGGCGCCCACGCCGGCCAATATGGCCGCACCCAAAGCCGCGCTCTCGCCCGAGGAGGCAATGGTGCTCACGGGGCAGCCGTAAACATCGGCCAGCATTTGCCGCCAAAATGCGCTGCGGCCCCCGCCGCCGCAGGCCAGCATTTCGCTGAAACTGATCCGCATGCCGCGCAGCACATCCAGGCATTGCCGCTGGGAATAGGCCACCCCCTCCATCACCGCGCGCAAAAGGTCGTATTTCGTATGCATGGCGGAAAGGCCGATAAAAGCGCCCCGGGCGTTTTCATCGAGCAGGGGCGAGCGTTCGCCCATCAGATACGGCAGGTACAGCAGCCGGTTGGCCCCGATAGGCGAGCGCGCAGCCTGTACGTTCATCAGCTCGTAAGGATCCACGCCCATGCCGGCGGCCGTTTCGATCTCGGCCCGGCAGAACGTATCGCGGAACCACTTGAGGGAAAGCCCCGCGGCCAGCGTGCAGCTCATCACGGCCCAGCTGCCCGGCACGGCGTGGCAGAAGGTATGCACGCGGCCCAGCGGGTCGATCGTCACGCTGTCCGCGTGGGCAAAGACCACGCCGGAGGTGCCAATGGTGGTGAAAGCCCTGCCGGTCTTGACCACGCCGGTGCCCACGGCGGCCGCGGCGTTATCCCCGGCGCCGCCCACCACGGGCGTACCCGGGCAAAGCCCCGTAAGCGCCGCCGCCTCTTTGCTAACCGCGCCGGTCACCTCTGGGGATTCATATACCCTGGCCAGCAGCCCCTCGTCGATATCGAGGGCGGCCAATACTTCCTTTGACCAGCAGCGGTTGGGCACATCGAGCAGGTTCATGCCGGATGCATCGGATACCTCTGTGGCGAATTCGCCCGTGAGCTTATAGCGGATATAATCTTTAGGCAGCAGAATATGGCGGCATTTTGCATAAAGCGCCGGCTCGTGCTTGCGCACCCAGAGGATCTTGCCGCCCGTAAAGCCCGCCAAAGCGGGGTTGGCCGTGATGGCGATCAGCCTCTCCTTGCCCACCCGCTCCATCAGCTCGCGGCATTCCTCACCCGTGCGGCCATCGCACCAGAGGATAGCGCGCCTAAGTACCTCGCCGGCTTCATCCAGCATCACCAGGCCGTGCATCTGCCCGGCCAGACCCACGCCCTTAACGTCTTTGGCATCCACACCGCCCTTTTCGAGCGTCGCGCGGATGGTTGCAGCCGCGGCCCGCCACCAATCTGCAGGCTCCTGCTCTGCCCAGCCGTTTTGCGGCTGGTAGAGGGGATATTCCTGCGATGCGGAGGCGACTTCCTGGCCGGTTGCGTCAAAGAGCACCGTTTTCGTGCCCGAAGTGCCGATATCTACGCCGATTAGATATTGCATGTGGCCCTCCTACGATGCCTTGACGCGCTTTTTGCTCAGCACGTCAAAGACCACGGCCGCCAGCAGCACCAGGCCCTTAACGACCTTTTGCCAGTTGGC
>DHOI01000053.1:493-3215 GCA_002409725.1 Christensenella sp. UBA5394 | reverse complement strand
TTGAAGCGGGCCACGGCCACCAGCGCGGCCACGGCGGAAAGGAAGGCCATATTCGCATAGGCGAAGAAGAGGGTGAAGTTGGTATCCACGCCCGAAAGCTTGGCCGCTTTTTCATTGCCGCCCAAGGCATAGAGGTGGCGGCCCGGCACGGTGCGGCTGGTAAAATAGCTATAGGCCAGCACGATCACGGCCATCAGGATCAACACCACGGGGATGCCCTTGTGCTTGCCCAAGAGATAGCTCACCACCATCACCACCGCGGTGATTACCACCACGCGGGCGATCTGCCAAAACAGGTTCTCCACCGCGTAGCCCTTGCGCCGCTTGGCAATGCGCCCCAAGATCTGGGAAAGGATATACACGCCGGAGGCCGCAGCGCCGATGATCAGCGTTACCGTGAGCACCACCGCCTTGTCCTCCACGGCGGGTAGAAAGCTGGTGAAATATTTGAGGTATTCTTCCGGGAAGGGGGAAATGGTCAGCCCATCGAGCACCAGCAGCGCCAGGCCGCGCCAGAGCAGCATGCCGGCCAGCGTAACGATGAAGGGCGGGATGCGCACATAGGCGATCCAAAAGCCCTGCCAGCAGCCGATGGCCAGGCCGGCGAGCAGGCAAATGAGCATGGTAAGGTAGATATCGACCTTCATGGTCACAATCAGCGTGCCCGCGATAGCGCCGACCAGGGCGACCACGGAGCCTACGGAAAGGTCGATGTTGCCACCGGTGAGAATGCACAGCAGCATGCCCGTGGCCAGGATCACCACATAGCTATTTTGGCTGATGAGGTTGGAGATGTTGGCCGGGGCAAAGAGGGAGCCCTTGCCCGCAGCCACGATCAGCATCTGAAACAGCACCATGACCACGCCCAGCGCGATCAGCATCGTGTTTTTTTTGAGGATATCCTTTGCTTTACTCAGCATGGTGGTTACGCTCCTTTATTCTGCAGGATGTGGCTCATAATGGTCTCCTGATCCGCCTCGCCTTTGTCTAGCTCCACGACCATTTTGCCTTCGTCCATCACGAAAACGCGGTCGCACATGCCGAGGATCTCCGGCAGTTCGGAGCTGATCATCACCACGGAATTGCCTTCATCCACCAGTTGGTTGATGATGCAATAGATTTCATATTTCGCACCCACGTCTATGCCGCGGGTGGGTTCATCCAGTATCAAAATCTCGGGGTCTGCAAACATCCATTTGGAAAGCAGCACCTTTTGCTGGTTGCCGCCGGAAAGGTTAGCCACGTTCTGCTCCACACTCGGGCATTTGGTGTGCAGCTTCCCCTTGTAGTGCTCGGCCGCGGCCATTTCCTTATCCCGGTCGATCACCTGGTGGCGGCTCACCTTCTCGAGGCGCGAAAGGGTGGTGTTTTCCCGGATAGGGGTGCCGAGGATCAGGCCGTTGCCCTTGCGGTCCTCCGTTACATAGGCCAGCTTGTTGTGGATGGCCTGCTTGACCGAGTTCATCTGCACGGGCTTTTCGTCGATATAGATCTCGCCGCTGATATTCGTGCCGTAGCTTTTACCGAAGATGCTCATCGCCAGCTCCGTGCGGCCGGCCCCCATCAGCCCGCAGAGGCCTACGACCTCGCCCTTGCGCACGCTGAAGGATACGTTGTCGCATACCTTGCGCTCCTGGTAGAGCGGGTGGTGCACAGTCCAATTGCGCACCTCCATGCGCACCGGGCCGATGTGGCTCTCCCGCGCAGGGAAGCGGTGGGCCAAGTCCCGGCCAACCATGCCCTTGATGATGCGCTCCTCGCTGGTATCGTCCACGCCCTTGACAAGGGTTTCGATGGTAGCGCCGTCGCGCAATATGGTGATCTTATCCGCCACGTAGGCGATCTCGTTGAGCTTGTGGGAAATGATGATGGACGTCATCCCTTCGCTTTTAAATTTAAGCAGCAGATCCAGCAGCTTTTTGCTGTCGCTCTCATTGAGAGAGGCGGTCGGCTCGTCGAGGATCAGCAGCCTCACCTTTTTGGAGAGCGCCTTGGCAATTTCGACCAGCTGCTGCTTGCCTACGCTAATATCCTTGACCAGCGTGCGGCTGCTTTCGTGCAATCCTACCACGGCCAGCAATTCATCCGCCCGGGTAAAGGTCTCGTCCCAATCGATGCGCGCCGCAGTGCCGCGCTCGTTGCCCAGGAACATATTCTCGCCGATGGTGAGATAAGGCACCAGCGCCAGCTCCTGGTGGATTACCACGATGCCCTGGCTCTCGCTATCCCTGATCTCGTGGAATTTGCACTCGCTGCCCTCGTAGAAAATCTCGCCCTCGTAGCTTCCGTAGGGATGAATGCCCGATAGGACGTTCATCAGGGTGCTCTTCCCGGCGCCGTTTTCGCCCACCAAGGCGTGGATCTCGCCTTCCTCCACCTCGAGGTTCACGTTATCCAGCGCGATCACGCCCGGAAAGCGCTTGGTAATGGCCTTCATCTGCAATAAAACTTCTGCCAAAGAGATCCCTCCATTTGCTCTAGATATGGATTTAGACAGGACGCAGGCGGGCGGCTTCCACCGTCCGCCTGCGGGGGCGTTTACCCGATTGCCGGCCGGATGCCGGCATTGTTTATACCTATGTTAGGATGCAAGGTCCGCCTCGGCGTAGTAGCCGCTCTCGATCAGCAGCTGTTTGTAGTTGCTGGCATCGGCGAACACGGGGTCGCAGAGGAAGGAGGGAATGATGCCCGTGCCGTTGTCGTAGGTTTCGGTGTCGTTGAT
>DHOI01000053.1:0-266 GCA_002409725.1 Christensenella sp. UBA5394 | reverse complement strand
GCCAGGGTACGGGTATCCTTGAAGATGGACATGCTCTGCGTGCCTGCAAGGATGTTCTTCATGGCGGGCTTATCACAATCCTGGCCGGTGAGGATGGGGAAATTCTCAGCTGTGTAGCCGGCTGCTACCAGCGCGTTGGTGATACCGTTGGCCACGGAGTCGTTGGAGGAGAGGACGGCGTCCAGCTTGGTGCCTTCGGGGCCATAGCCCATGGAGGTGATCAGGTTCTCCATCCGCTTCTGGGATTCTTCAGTAGACCAGTTAGC
>DHOI01000087.1:1316-2780 GCA_002409725.1 Christensenella sp. UBA5394 | reverse complement strand
GCCAGCATACCCTGGATATGATACACCTTCTGGATATCCGCTGCACCGGCTCCAGCCAGACGGTGGGCAGCCTTTCGGGCGGCAACCAGCAAAAGGTCTGCCTGGCCCGGGCGCTGACCATCAACCCGGATATCCTCATCGTGTCCGAACCCACCCGGGGCATTGACATCGGCGCCAAGAAGCTAGTGCTCGAATATCTGGTGAAGATCAATAGGGAGACGGGCCTTACCATCATCATGGTCAGCTCAGAGCTGGTAGAGCTGCGCTCACTGTGTGACCGCATCGCCATCGTATCCAACGGCAAGTTGGTGCGCATCATGCAGCCCGATGATCCGGACGCTGAATTCGGCTTGGCCATGGCAGGCTCCAGAAAGGCAGGTGCCCAGAATGCGTGAAAAACTAAAAAGCGCCTATAATAACCTCGGCCTGCCCCGGCTGATCATCATCTGTTTCTTCCTGCTGCTGCTCGTGGCGGCGGGCTCTTTGCAACTCCCCATTCCCAGTCTGCTGGGCAGCGCTGTGCGGCGCTGGGTGATGTATGGCATCCTGGTGCTGTCTATGGTACCAGCCGTGCAAAGCGGCATCGGCCTCAACTTCGGCATCAGCCTGGGCATCGTGGGCGGCCTGCTGGGCGCTTCCTTGGCCATTGAGATGAACCTAGGCAACGCCTGGGCCTCTCTGGGCGTGGCCGTGGTCATCGGTGCGGCAGTCTCCTCTTTGCTGGGCGTGGGCTACGGCGTACTGCTCAACCGGGTGAAGGGCTCCGAGATGACGGTTTCCACTTATGTGGGCTTCTCGGTGATCGCCTTAATGAACATCGTGTGGCTCTCCCTGCCCTTTAAGAACGGCGAGCTGATTTGGCCTTTGGGCGGCGAGGGCATGCGCACCACCATCAACCTGAACTCGAGCTTTGGCGAGGTGCTCAGCGCAACGCCCCTTTCCTTTAACATCAGCGGCCAGGGCATCACTTTCGGCCAGGCCGCGGCGGATTTGAACGCCGCTTCCGTAGGCCTTTACATCCCTACCGTAGCTGTGATCTTCTTCCTCGTCTTCTGCCTCTTCATGTGGCTTTTCATGCGCAGCAAAACGGGAATGGCCATGAGCGCGGCAGGCGCAAACCCCAAGTTCGCCCAGGCCACGGGCGTGAACGTGAACAGGATGCGTATCGTCGGCACGGCTATTTCCACGGCCCTGGCCGGTGTAGGCATCGTGCTCTACGCCCAAAGCTACGGCTTCCTCCAGCTTTATAATGCCCCCTTGATGATGGGCTTCCACTGCGTGGCTGCCGTGCTCATCGGCGGCGCATCCATAAACCGGGCCAAGATATCCCATGTGCTGCTGGGCACATTCCTATTCCAGGGCATATTGGCCGTGGCCCTGCCGGTGGCGAACAGCCTCCTGCCCGAGGGAAACCTTTCGGACGTGCTTCGCATCATCATCTCCAACGGCATCATCCTCTATGCC
>DHOI01000087.1:358-1138 GCA_002409725.1 Christensenella sp. UBA5394 | reverse complement strand
TCCAACGGCATCATCCTCTATGCCCTGTCCAAAACCAAGCAAGGAGGCAAAGGCGATGAGTAACCTGAAAAAAACGCTTAAAGATTGGTTCGGTGAGAACATTGTGGTCGCGGCATTCGTGCTGCTGTGTATCGGCGCCATCTATGCCTCCAAAAGCCCGCTCACCTTTGTCTCGGCGGAGCTGTTCACCCGCATCGGCCGCAACGGCTTCACAGTGCTCTCCCTGCTGATCCCCGTGCTCGCGGGCATGGGCCTCAACTTCGGTATCGTCATCGGCGCCATCGCGGCGCAGATCGCGGTGTTCTTTGTGGTGTATTGGGGCTTCACGGGCATCGAGGGCTTCCTGCTGTGCGTGTTGATGGCAACGCCTCTGGCCATCTTCTTCGGCTGGCTGGTGGGCCGCCTCTTCAACCGCATGAAGGGCGCGGAGATGATCGCCGGTATGGTGTTGGGCTATTTTTCCGATGGCCTTTACCAGTTCCTTTTCCTGTATGTTATCGGCGGCGTGATCCCCATGGGCAAATCCAGCCTGCTGATTACGGGCGGCGTGGGCGTAAAAAACACGGTGGACCTGGCGCCTAACATCAAGTACGCGCTGGATACCGTATCCATGCTCACGGCCCTGGAGCTAGCCTTCTACATCCTAGCGATTGTGACCGTCATCAAGATCGTCTACCGCCTGGTGAAAAAAGACGCGGCCGTTTTGGGCGGCAGCCTCAAAAAGGACGGCATCACCTTGGGCGCAGCAGTAATGGTCTACGCGCTGACCTACATCCCCGC
>DHOI01000087.1:0-184 GCA_002409725.1 Christensenella sp. UBA5394 | reverse complement strand
CTACGCGCTGACCTACATCCCCGCCATCGAGCGCTTCCTGGCGACCGACCGTCTGGGCCTCTTGGATGCGGTAACGGGCATCGCCCTCGTCTCCATCCTCTGGAACCTCTATAAGTTCCTGCGGCCCAAGGCCAACAAGCAGGGCCAGGTGGATAAGTATGGGTCCCTCATCTGGATCGGCGTT
>DHOI01000051.1 GCA_002409725.1 Christensenella sp. UBA5394 | reverse complement strand
ATCATGCGCTTCTGCCAGGCCTTCATGACGGAGCTGCAGCGCCATATCGGCCCTAATGTGGATGTGCCCGCAGGTGATATCGGCGTGGGCGCCCGCGAGGTCGGCTATCTCTTTGGCCAGTATAAGCGTATCCGCGGCGCGTATGAGAACGGCGTGCTCACCGGCAAGGGCCCCTCCTTCGGCGGCAGCCCCTTCCGGCCCGAGGCCACCGGCTTTGGCGCGATCTACTATGTTTGCGAAGTGCTCAAGCACGAGAACGACGATATCAAGGGCAAGACCATCGCCATGTCCGGCTTTGGCAACGTGGCTTGGGGCGTGGCCCAAAAGGCCAGCCAGCTCGGTGCGAAAGTCATCACCCTGGCCGGCCCGGATGGTTATTGCTACGATCCTGAGGGTATCGCCACGAAGGAAAAGTGGGATTACATGGTAACCATGCGGAACTCCGGCCGCAACAAGGCCCAGGATTATGCCGATAAATTCGGCGTGCAGTTCTTCCCCGGCCTGAAGCCCTGGGGCCAGAAGGCAGATATCTGCATGCCCTGCGCTTATCAAAATGAGATCGGCATGAAGGAAGCGGAGCAGATCCTGGCCAACGGCACCAAGTATTATATCGAAGTGGCCAATATGCCCACCACCAATGAAGCCCTCTTCTTCCTCATGGAAAAGGGCCTGGTCGTGGGCCCCTCCAAGGCCGTGAACGCGGGCGGCGTGTCCGTTTCCGGTTTGGAAATGAGCCAGAACTCAGAGCGTCTTACCTGGAGGCCCGAAGAGGTGGACAGCATGCTGCGCAACATCATGATCAACATCCATGCCGCCTCCGCTAAGGCTGCAGCTGAATCCGGCCTGGGTTACAACCTCGTGGCCGGGGCCAATATCGCCGGCTTCAAGAAGGTGGCCGATGCCATGATGGCCCAGGGCATAGTCTAATCGCAAAATGGCAATAAAAGCAGGCGCCGCATATGGGGCGGTGACATGAGAAAAGCGGTGAGGAAAATTCCTCACCGTTTCTATTATGTTTCGAATACTGCTTAAATTACACGCATAAGCTCTCTGTCAAGTGGAATTCGATATGTTTAATCCTCAAATATTGGTACAATATGCTCCATAATAAGCCCGATCCTGTCCTTGGCGTCCGGCACAAACAGAGAGGCAATGGAGATGACCATTTGCTTTTGCGTATCGATATAAATAACATTTCCTCCATCCCCCATAGCGGCGTAGGCATGCCTTTTATTGTCAATAATCCACCACAGGTAGCCATAAGACAGCTCACCCCATCGGCTATGCTCCTTTGTGCTTTCAGATACCCACCAAGCCGGTACAATTTGCTTCCCGTTCCACATGCCGTTGTCTAAATATAGCCGGCCTATTTTGGCCATATCGACAGGTGTCAGGAAAAGGCCCCATCCTGCCGGGTTTATCCCTTGCGGGTCAATAGCCCAGCCACTGGTGTTTTTATCACCCATGATGGCGATATGCTCTTCTTTCGTACGGAGCGTCACATTGCGCGGAACACGGATTCCCATTGGCGAGAATAGATGTTCTGTCGCAAATTCAAGTATTGGCCTGCCTGTTGCTTTCGCAAGAACGCCAGACAAAATGTGTGTTCCTACAATACCGGAATACAAAAATTCTCCTATCTGACTCTCACCGCCCAATAAATCAAGCGCAAACTTCATCCAATTTTCACTCATGAAAAATGCTTCATATGGTTCCGCCTTATATTTATATGGGGCGGTCATGGTCAGCATATCTTTGATCGTAACACGCTGTATCGTTTCTTCGCTTTCTGCAACCGTGTAGTCCGGAAAAAAGTCCAATACCTTCTGGTCTACACTTTTGATATAGTCTTTATCGATGGCAATACCAAGCAGCGCGGAAAAAACGCTTTTTGTCACCGAGTACACATGAAATGTGTTATCGGCAGTATACCCGTTAAAGTAGTTTTCATATAGCGTTTCACCGTTTTTTTGTACGACAATGCCCACAGTGTTATTATAATCACTGCTTATTGTCTCCTCTAATTCTTTAATTTTTTCATAATCCATGCTGTACGATTCCTCCTTTTAAATTATGAAGGACATCCTCTAAACTTAAGATAAATCCATTAAAAATTGATTGCAAGAACTTTTTTATAAAAAGTAAACAGGGTTTGAGAAACTCCCAACGAGCAGTTTTTCGGAAGTGCGGCCACACTTCCTATGCTTGCTTCTCCGTTTACTTGTATAAAAAAATACTGACATTGCCTGTAATTGCAATATCAGTATTTTACTTTCTTATGTCACCGCCCTATAAAAGCGGGGCATTTTTGCATGTCGATTAAGCGATGCTCCTACTCGTCCTCGTTCAGGTAAGCAGAGGGCGCGGGCTGTACGCCCCGACCCCATTCGATCCAGTTGACGATAAAGAAGGTAAGCACGCCCACGGCGGAGCCGAAGACCACGGGCAATACGCCGAGGTAAAAACTGCCGCCGCTGAGGATCTGCCATACGATCACGCCGATGGTGCCGGTGATGATGGAGAATATGCCGGAACTCTTGGTGGCCCTGGGCACAATCAAGCCTAGGCCATAAGCAGCGAAGGGGCCGGCGCAGCGGATGGCGAAGGCAAAGGTATTCATGGTGACGATATCCACGCCCAGGAGGGAGATCATCATGGCCACCAGGCAGGCAATGACGTTGCAAAGGCGGGTTGCCCAGATGAGCTTTTTGTCTTCCATGGGCGTTTTGTGAATAAACTTGAGGTAGATATCCTGGATGAACATGGTGGACATGCACAGGAGGTTAGAATCCGCGCTGGACATGGTGGCTGAGATGATGGCCGCGGAAATCAGGCCTGTGATAAAGCCCGGCGCGTAGGCAGAGGTAACCGTCATCATGGAGTTGCCCGCGGTCAAGGTGGTGGGAAGCTGATCCTTCAAGGCCAGGGCGGCCAGGCCCAGCAGCGTGGGGAAGATGGACATGGCGGCCATCAGCACGGCGCTGAGGAAGGCGGCGTTGCGGGCGGTTTTCTCATCCTTGGCGGATTCGAAGCGGCTCACCATTTCCGGCCCGCTGATGAAGGTGCAGAAGTAGTTGAAGACATAACCGATGATGGTGATCCAGCCGATCTTGGTGATATCCAACTGCGCATCCGGCAGCTTGGCAGCAATGGCTTCCCAGCCGCCCGCCCCGTTGAGCACGATGGGGGTAGCGATGGCAAGGCCAACCAGGATGATGATGAACTGCACCAGGTCGGAGATCTGATCGGCGATCATGCCGCCCGCGGTGGTATAGAAGATGGTGACCGCGCCGGCGATGAGCAAGCATATGTTGGCGGGGATGCCAGTAAGGGAGGATATCACCATGCCTGAAGCCATGATCTGGGAAGAGGTGAGGCAGAACAGGGCCAAAATATTCAACACAGCGGTGAACGTGCTGGAGGCTACGCCGAAGCGGCGCTCCACCACCTCAGGGATGGTCACAGCCATGGTTTTGCGGATTTTGGGCGCGAAATAGGCAAGGGGGATCATGGCCACCGAGGCCGCCAGCACATACCAGGCTGCGCTCATGCCCCAATCGCCAAAGGCCTTAGCGGCCAGGCCCGTGGTGCTGCCGCCGCCGATGTTGTTGGCGGAAAGGGAGAAGGCCACCATAAACAGACCCATGCGGCGGCCCGCCAGCATGTAGTCCTTGCTGTTTTTGATCTTGAGCTTGCCCACGGCATAGCCGATCACAAGCATACCGATCAAATACGCGACGACAACAAACAGCGCGGTTCCTTGAACTTGCATAACATACCTCCTAGAATTGTGTAAAGATGAGAAAGTTGGAAGAGAATGGGCCTCCCGCGCCTGCAAGCGCGGAGGGCGCCGGAAAGCCAAGGCTATCCAGCAATATTAGGTTGCGTTTATTCTACTATGCCCTCCCTCATGTTGTCAATCTCTTTTATATACATGCGTTAATCTTTGTAAAATTTATATCATTCCTTAACGGTGGCGGCCAGAGAAAAAAATATGCGTCCCCCTTGACATATCTCCAAAGGATGCTATACTGTTATTCATGGAACATAACAGTTAATACACTTGGAACAGGAGGAGCTATGAAGCTGGCCATCTCAAATGCCACGGGCGTGCCCATTTATGAGCAGCTCAAGCGCCAGATCAAGGCCGCCATCCTGGCTGGCGAATTGCGGGGAGGCGAGGTCCTGCCCAGCCTGCGAACGGTGGCACGGGATTTGCGCATCAGCGTGCTTACGGCCACCCGGGCCTATACGGAGCTAGAGCAGGAGGGTTTTGTGGCAAATGTGCAGGGCAAGGGCTGCTATGTGCGCGAGCAGGACAGCGATCTGCTTCGGGAGCAGTTTTTGCGCCGGGCGGAAGAAGGCTTAGGCGAAGCCATCACCGCGGCCGGGCAGGCCGGGCTTTCCGCGCAGGAGCTTCATGGCATGCTGGATATTCTATTAAATGAAAAGCATCAGGGGGAGTGAAGGATGAACGCATTGGAACTTAAGAACGTCGGCAAAGCCTACAAGGGCTTCTCGCTGAAGGATGTGAGCTTTGACCTGCCCGAGGGCTATATCATGGGCTTCATCGGCGAGAACGGCGCCGGCAAGAGCACCACCATCAAGGCCATATTGGGCCTTGTGCACAGCGAGGGCGATATTTGCGTGCTAGGACGGGATAAGAAGGAGATCACCGCCGTAAAGGAGCACATCGGCGTGGTGCTGGAGGAAGCCACCTTCCCGGATCAGCTCAATCTGCTGGATGTGGAATCCATCCTTAGGGGCGTATATAAAACCTGGGATCAGGCCCGCTTCCTGGCCCTCACGGATACCTTCCGCCTGGATCGCAAAAAGAAGATCAAGGATTATTCCCGGGGCATGAAGATGAAGCTGGCCCTAGCAGCCGCCCTCTCGCACGATAGCCGCCTGCTGATTTTGGATGAGCCAACCGCCGGCCTCGATCCCGTGGTGCGGGACGAGGTGCTGGATATGCTGCTCGAATTCATCCAGCAGCCGGATCATACGGTGCTCATCTCCTCCCACATCATCAGCGATTTGGAGCGGGTCTGCGATTATGTAACCTTCATCCACGAGGGGCGCATCCTCTTTTCCATGAGCAAGGAGGCGCTCTCGGAGGAATTCGGCATCTTCCATGGCGGCGAGGCGGAGGTAGCCGCCCTGCCCAGGGAGGCGCTCTGCGGTCTTAGACGGGGCAAATTCGGCTGCGAAGCGCTCGTGCGGCGCAACTGTATGAGGGGAAATATCCCTCTCGAGCCTGCAGGCATCGAGGATATTATGGTATTATTTGTAAAGGGGGTCAATTAAGATGCGCGGCCTATTGAAAAAGGATCTCAAAAGCCTGGCCCAGCAGGGCCGCGTGGGCGTGCTCCTGCTGGTCTTCTACGCGGTGCTCTTCGCGCTGGGCGGCAACGAGATGGGCAGCAGCCCGCTCATGGGTATGATGGCCATGCTGAGCGTGCTCTTCCCCATTACAGCCCTCAGCTATGATGAAAAGGCCCATTGGGACCGCTACGCACTCACTATGCCCATCTCCCGTAATATGCTGGTGGGCGCCAAGTACCTGCTTTCCCTGCTGATTTCCCTCCTCTGCGCACTGCTCTCCCTAGCCGCGGGCCTGCTCTCCGGGGCCTCCCCCCTGGGCGACGCCCTCCTTTTGAGCTGGGTGATGGCGGGCGTGGCCCTCTTCCTCGCCGCCATCACCTACCCCATCTACTTCAAGCTGGGGGTGGAAAAGGCGCGCTTCGTTTTCATGGCCGTATTCCTCACGCCTACCATCCTGCTGCTGATCCTCCAGCAGATGAACGTAACCCTACCCAGCGGAGGCGGGGTGCAGATCGAGCATATTCTGCCCTTCCTGCCCCTGGCTGCCCTGGCTCTGTTTGCCGCCAGTTATCTATTGAGCTGCCGAATCTATGCCAAGAAGGAGTTTTGAGCGATGCGCCATCATCATGACATTATACGTAGGCCCGAAATGGGCGCTTACATCCTGCGCGAGGTGCATGAGGGTCGCGCCGAGGGCGTACTCGTGGCCCGCGACGAATCCGAAGAAGCCGTGATCACCACAGCCGCGGGCATTATGGCCGTGCAGGGCTATGCCTGCCGCCTGGTGCGCATGGCGGACGAGGCACTCTTCGCGGCCCAGCCCCAATCCTACCGCGAGGAGATCCTGCCCCCTTGTCTCCCCGCTCTTTCGCCCGAAAGCGGCGAAACAGCCGCGGCCCTGGCCCGGCGCATGCTCGGGCTTTTGCTGGGCAACTGAGGGCGCTTCATCGCTTGTTAACAAACTGGTTACGGAACGTACATGGACCATCCGTTGTTTCGCCATATTTTAATGGTATCCTACATATAACAAAAGCGAGAGTGAGGGATGCCAATAAGCCATGATTCGCAAAACCTACCGATTAAAACTCCTTAAAATGATGAGATGAGAAGTGTGATTCCCCCCATTACCGGCCGCGACAGGCCGGGAAAAGACCGGCCCAATAAACGGGCCGGTCTTTTTGTGTGGCGTCAGCTTTTTGCGCGCTTCTGTTGGAAATATTCGCCCAGCAGGGCCGCACATTCCTCCTCGCGCACACCGCCGATGCAGCGGGGCGCGCGGTGGGCCAAGAGGTCGTCCGTCAAGTCCAGCACGGAACCGCAGCAGCCCGCCTCCGGGTCGAACGCGCCAAACACGATGGCGTCCACCCGTGCAAGCAGCGCAGCCCCTGCGCACATGGCGCAGGGCTCCAGCGTTACATACAGCGTACAGCCGGCAAGGCGCTCCTTGCCCCTGCCTTTTTGGGCCGCTTGCAGGGCCAGCAGCTCCGCGTGGGCGGTGACATCCGCCAATGTGCCCGTTTGATTGTGCGCCAAGGCCAGGATGTTCCCCTCGGCATCCGCCACGGCGGCCCCCACGGGTACCTCGCCCGCTTCAAGGGCCAGGCGGGCTTCGCCAAGGGCCAGCTCCATACCCGCGCTGTTGAGCATCATTCCCCCGCGCTCCAAATGGCCTCGCGGATGATCTCGCCCACCGTGGGGTGCGGGAAAATGACCTTCTTGATCTGGCTTAGCGTCATCCCGGCTTCGATAAAGGCCGCCACAGCCACGATGAATTCGCTCGCGTAGTTGCAAAGGGCTTGCGCGCCCAGCACGGTTTGCGTCTTGTTATCCACGATCAGCTTACAAAGGCCGTCGCCGCCCTCGTTCTCGGCGAGATACCGCC
The DNA here is from genome assembly GCA_002409725.1 of Christensenella sp. UBA5394. Lineage (GTDB taxonomy): Bacteria > Bacillota > Clostridia > Christensenellales > CAG-138 > Pelethousia. Next base: position 1,974 of record DHOI01000051.1, on the reverse strand, counting down.
CGCTGAAACGCATCGGCAGCTTCGCCACCCGCACGTCCAGCCCCTTCTCCTGCGCGCCGGCCTCGGTAAGGCCCACGCCGGCCAGCTCGGGGTTGGTATAGAGCACGCCCGGCACGGCGTCGTAGCGCATCGCATCCTCCAGGCCGAGCATGTGGTTCACTGCCACCTCGGCCTCGCGGTAAGCTGTATGCGCCAGCATGGACTTGCCGTTCACATCCCCGGCCGCGTACAGGTTGGGGATGTTGGTTTGCATGTGCGCATCCGTAACAACGGCTCCCCGCTCCATCGTTACGCCCAGCTCCTCGAGTCCTAGGCCTGCCGTGGCCGGCCTGCGGCCGATGGAGAGCAGCACCTTGTTGGCAGGGATGAGGGCCGCTTCGCCGTTCATCTCATAGGCCACGCCCTCTGGGGTCACAGCCGTGACCTTGGCGCCCAGCAGGAAGCGCATGCCTTTCTTTTCGTAATTCTTTTGTAGGATGGCCGTGAGCTCGCGGTCGTTCTCGCCGGCGATATGATCCAGCATCTCGAGGATGGTGACCTCGCTGCCTGCGGAGCAGAAATAGCTGGCCATTTCCAGCCCGATCACGCCGCCGCCGATCACTGCCAGCTTTGCGGGTACCGCCTCCAGGGCCAGTACCTCGCGGTTGGTAAGCACGAAGCCGCTCTCCAAGCCCTCTTTCAGGCCGGGGATGGGCGGTATTGCCGGGCCGGAGCCCGTGGCCAGCAGCAGCCGCGCGGCCTTATAGGTTTCGCCGCCGGCCTCCACCGTAAAGCCTTCGCCATCCTTGCCCAGCACCTTGGCCCGGGCGTTGACGACTTCCACCCTGGCGGTTTTTAGGGCGCTCTTTACGCCGCCCACCAGCAGGCGCACCACCTTGTTTTTGCGGGCCACCACCTTGGCATGGTCGAGCGTGATCCCAGGCGCACTCACGCCGTATTTATCCCCATGGGCCGCGCCGTCGTAAAGCTTGGCGCTGTAAAGAAGGGTTTTGGTGGGGATGCAGCCCTCGTTGAGGCAAACGCCGCCCAGGCTGCTTTGCTCGATGCACAGCACCTTTAGGCCGGCTTGCGCCGCGCGCTCGCTGGCCAGATAGCCCCCCGGCCCTCCGCCGATTACGATCAGATCATAGGTCATGGTGTTCCTCCCTTGTTGTGTTAGGCGCATTCTTAGAAATGCCGAATTGCTTTGCCCATTATACCATGGCCCTCCAAAGGGGACAAGCCGTGCTACCGCAGCAGCGTGCCCCGGCGGCTGCCGGTAAGCGCGCCCTTGGCATACGCTGCCTCCCCGGCCACGAATACCGTTTCCACACCCAGGCAGGTGCGGTTGGAATCCGCATAATCTGCCCGGGCCCTAAGGTTCGCAAGATCCAACAGCACGAGGTCCGCGTCCATGCCGGCGGCGATCAGGCCCTTGCCGTAAAGCCCAAGCCTGTCCGCCGGCAGGCCGCTCATGCGGCGGATCATCTCTTCTATCGAAAAGAGCTTTTTCTCAAACACGTAATATTCCACAGCCCTTACAAAGCTTCCAAAGGCTCGGGGGTGGCCGTTTTCGTCAGGTCTGCCCAAAAGCGCGTCCGTACCTATCACGCTGTGCGGATATTGGGCGATGGTCAAAAGGTCATCCTCGCACATGTGGAAATAGACCCCCAGGCCCAGGCCCTGGTTGCGGCGGAGGATATCCGCATAGGCGTCGAAAGGATCCTGATCTGTCTTTTCCGCATAGGCAGCGATGGTCATGCCCTCGGCCTCGCGGAAAAGCGGGCAGCTGGAAACCAGCACGCCGCCAAAGCCGCCGCTATTGTAGATGTAATTATCATAGCCGTTCGGTTCGGCCATCTCCACGCGCATCTCTTTTAGGGCCGCCGGGTCGCTCAAGTGCTGCGCCAGCATCTCTAGGCCATCCTTGCGGAACCGCGGCGGGATGGATACGTTGAGGCTGGTCATGCCCGCGAGGTAAGGATAGTGATCCAC
>DHOI01000110.1:18817-42428 GCA_002409725.1 Christensenella sp. UBA5394 | reverse complement strand
GTGGAAACGGACGATGACCTCACGAGCATGGTGCGCGAAAACCTTGCCGAGGCGATTGCCGCGGTAGACCCACGCCTCAGATTCCATGATTTCCGCATGGTCAGCGGGGAAAAGCAGACCAATCTCATCTTCGACATCGTGGTTCCACCCGGCACGGACGCGGCTGCGGCTAGCCGCTATAAATCCGCCATCCGGGAGGCCATGAAGCAGGTCGATCCTTCGTATGCCTGCGTCATCGACGTGGATGTGGACTATTGCGGGGTGCGCTAGGCGGCCGCAGGAGTGGGCTTTGCACAAATATACCTGCATACGGGTGCGGCTTTCCTTGACAGGGCGCCCGTAGCCCCCCTAAAATGGTACACAGGTACTATGCACAGAGGTATGATAGAGGTATTTGAAAATGAAAGCGATTACAGCCATCATTCCCGTCGCTGCAGAGAGCCCCAGCATGCGCTCGCGGCGTCAGAAGGCCCTGCATGAGATCTGCGGCAAGAGTATGCTCGAATGGGTCTTTCATGCCTGTGAAGGCAATATCGAGCATAGGCCCATCGTGGTGGCCGGGTTCGACGCCCGCGCCGTGGAGACGCACGTGGGCGAACGGGCGCACATCGCGCTGCAAACCGGCACCCTGGCCCAGGCCATCCTCAGCGCCCTATCCGGCATCGAGCAGGAGGAGGGCTATGTGCTGCTGATCCATGGCAACCTACCCCTGCTGGACGCCGGTACCGTGGGTATGCTGGTAGATGCGGCAGAGGGCGAGGCGGCCTCCCGCCTGGTCTATTGCGAAGAAGATGAAGAGACCCGCACCTGCCCCTGCTATTGTTTTGAAATCGGCCGCCTGCGCAGTTTCCTGCAGCAAGAGGCCACGCACGACGCCATGGCGGAGCATTGCATCCGTGCCCTGCGCATGGAAGGGGAGCGGGTGGTGGATGTTTACGCGCCGGCTGCGGAATGCCTCGGCGTGCGCGATCGGGAGGACCTTTGGCAGTGCACCTGCCTGCGCCAATCCGCCATTAACGCGCGCCATATGTATAACGGCGTTACCTTTATTGACCCGGGCCGCGCCTATATCGACGCGGACGTCACAATCGGCGAGGATACGGTGGTCTACCCCGGCGTATTTTTGCAAGGGGATACCCGCATCGGCTGCGGCTGCACCATCTACGACGGCTGCCGCCTGCAGGATACCATCGTGGGGGATGGCTGCGAGCTGGCTTCGGTGGTGGCCCAGGAGGCTGCCATCGAGGATGGAACCAGCGTAGGCCCCTTCGTGCGCCTGCGGCCCAACGCACACCTTGGCAAGGGCTGCAAGATCGGCAATTTTGTAGAGGTTAAGAACGCCACATTGGGGGATGGGGGCAAGGTGGCCCACCTGACCTATGTGGGGGATGCGGATATCGGCAAGCGCATCAACATCGGCTGCGGCACGGCCTTTGCCAATTACGACGGCGCGCGCAAGCACCGCACCGCCATTGGCGACGATGTGTTCCTGGGCTGCAACACCTCCCTGGTGGCCCCCGTGAAGCTGGGGGACCGCGCCTACACGGCGGCCGGCTCCACCATCACCAAGGATGTGCCCGCGGATGCTTTGGGCATCGGCAGGGCCAGGCAGGCCAACCTCGAGGGGTGGGTTTCCCCCAAACGGAAAAAAGAGAAGTAAGAGGGCATAGATTTGACCATCACCATCAGCGGCGCTTCCCTCCGTTACGAGCGGCTGGGTACGGGCAGGCCCGTGCTGCTACTCCATGGCTGGGGGGCCAGCGTGGAGGCCGTGCGCTCCATCGCCCAATGTGTCGCTTCCCTGGGCTATGAGGCCGTTTCGCTGGATTTCCCCGGCTTTGGCCAGAGCGGTGATCCGTCCGGCCCTTGGGGCGTGCCGGAATATGCCGCCTGCACCCGCGCCTTTATGGAGGCGCTGGGCATCATCGGCTGTGATGTGATCGCCCATTCCTTTGGCGGAAGGGTGGCCATTTACCTGGCCAGCGAAGAGCCCGCGCTCTTTGGCCGGCTGGTGCTGGTGGATGCGGCCGGCGTCAAGCCCAGGCGCAAGCCACGGTATTACGTACGCGTCTACGCCTATAAGCTGGGCAAAAAGCTGATGAAGATCGCCTGGCTCGACCGGCTCCTTCGCATTAGCGAAAAGCAAAAACGGGCCGGCTCCGAGGAATACAGGCAGCTGAGCGGCAATATGCGCGCCGCCTACGTAAAAATCGTCAATTTAGACCTTTCCCCCAGGCTTTCCCAAATCCCTAACGAGACCCTGCTCATCTGGGGCGAAAAGGATATGGATACCCCCCTGTGGATGGGCCAAAAGATGGAGCGGGAGATGCAAAACGCCGGTTTAGCGATTATCCCCGGCGCTGGGCATTTTTCCTACGCCGAGGATTATCCCCGCTTTTGCTCAATCCTGCGGGTCTTGTTTAGCGGCAAGTAGGGCTGAATTATGAAAATTTTATTTTCCTGCGAGGCATAGAATATGGAAACCACGGAGATCTTGATCCAGCTGACCTTTTGGGCCTACCTGCTTGCGGATGCGCTGGCGGTGGCCGTGGCGGCCATCCCCTTTGTGCACATGCTGCAACTGGAGAGCTACCAGGGCCGCATGTATCTAAAATGGGTCGCTAAGCACAGCGGCCAATGGACGGGGCCGCTGCTGGCCGGTGCCGCGGGGCTGCTCCTGCGTGTGGCCGGGATGATCCTCGGCACGGGCGCGGGCGCCTGGATCTGGCGCGGGGGCGATTTGCTCTACACGGCTATGCTGGCTTTTTACGGCTTTGCCGCCCTTAAAGGGCAAAAGGAAGCCAAAAAGCCCTTGGCCTATACCGCCCGGGTGAAGCGGCTGCTGGTGCCGCTGTTTATTTTGGCTTTTCTTGGTCCCATCCTGCGGCTATGGCTTCAAAGCATCTACATGGGCCAGCTGTTGAATGGCATTCAGCCCTGGGGCGGTTGGATGGATTACGGCCTTTGGCCGGAACTCATCCGCTTTTTGCCCGGCATGCTGCTGCCGCTCACGGTCTTTGTGGCCTATCTTATCACCTGGCCCCTGGAAAAGCTGGTGCAGGGCTGGTACCTGAACGACGCGAAAAAGCGTCTGCTTAAAAACCCGAATCTGATCCGCATCGGCATTACCGGCAGCTTTGGCAAAACCTCCACCAAATACGCCCTGGGCACCCTGCTGGCGGAAAAATACAACACCCTCTTCACTCCCGGCAGCTTCAACACGCCCATGGGCGTGACCCGTGTGATCCGCGAGCAGCTCACGGAAGATCATCAGGTTTTTATCGCGGAGATGGGCGCGCGCTACAAGGGTGATATCGCCGAGCTTTGCCGCCTGGTGAGGCCACGATACGGCATCATCACCGCCGTAGGCAAGCAGCATTTGGAGACTTTCGGCTCTTTGGAGAACGTGATCCGCACCAAGGCGGAGCTGATGGCGGGCCTTACCGAGGATGGGGTTTGCTTTCTTAACGGGGACGACCCTATCTGCCGGGAAATCTACGAGGGCTACGATATTCCAGGCAAGAAATATCTCTTCGGCACGGAGGGTGAGGGCCTGTATATGCGGGCCGAGCATATCAGCGTGGGCCCAGAAGGCAGCCGCTTTGAGCTGGCCGCCGCGGATGGCGGCCGCATCCCCTGCGCCACAGCCCTCCTGGGCAGGCATAACATTCTCAATGTGACCGGTGCGGCGGCTCTCGCTTATTACCTGGGCCTCACGGGCGAGGAAATCGCCGCCGGCATCGCCAACCTGGCGCCGGTGGAGCACAGGCTCCAGCTCATCAAGGGCCCGATTACCGTGATCGACGACGCCTTCAATGCCAACCCCGTGGGCGCGGGCGAAGCCTTGGAAGTACTCAAACGCTTCCCCGGCCGCCGCATCATCGTGACCCCGGGCTTGGTGGAGCTGGGCGAGGAGCAGGGGGCGCTCAATCAAGAATTCGGCGCGCACATGGCCGCCTGTACGGATATTGCCATACTGGTCGGCCCCAACGGGCCCGCCATGGAGGCGGGGCTGCTTAGCGAGGATTTCCCCGAAAGCTGCCTTATCCGGGTGGATACGCTGGCTCAGGCCACGGAAAAGCTGCCACTCTATCAGGAGCCGGGCTGCACCGTGCTCTTTGAAAACGACCTGACGGATAATTATAATTAAATTCAGCTAAAAGGAAGGGGCGCATCGATATGCTGGAACTGGGCGTAATCTTTGGCAGCCGGGCGGCCGAGCACGATGTATCGGTCATCAGCGGGCTCCAAATTCTCGAAAACGCGGATAAGAGCAAGTATCATTCCTTTCCCATCTATATTTCCCGCACGGGCGAGTGGTTCATTGGCGAGCCCTTAAGGGATATCAAGACTTACCGCAATTTCAACCCCGATCAAAAGGGCCTTACGCGGGTGTTCCTCCCGGCGGAGCCGGGGCACAACGGCCTTTATACCTTTGGCTCCGGCCTCTTTGGCAAAATGCAAAAGGCCGCGGCCCTCGATTGCGCCATCCTGGCCATGCATGGCATGCACGGGGAGGATGGAACCCTGCAGGGGCTGTTCGAATTGGCGGATATCCCCTATTCGAGCTGCGGCCTGGTGGGCAGCGCCGTGGGTATGGATAAGATTGTGATGAAGGCCGTGTTCAAAAGCATGGGTCTGCCCACTTTGCCCAGCATCTATTGCTACAGGGCCGAGTGGCAAAAAGAGCCGGAGACCGTGATTGAGCGCGCGGAAAAAGAGCTGGGCTACCCCCTGTTTGTCAAGCCGGCCAACCTCGGCAGCTCTATCGGCATCGGTAAGGCCACGGATCGTGAAAAGCTCCGCCAGGCCATTGAGGTGGCGGCCAGCTTCGACCGCCGCATCCTCATCGAGCGGGCCGTGGAAAAACCCATAGAGATCAACTGTGCCTGCCTGGGCTTTGAGGGCGAGATCATCCCTTCCCTCTGCGAGCAGCCCGCAGGCTGGGATGAATTCCTTTCCTTTGAGGATAAATACACCCGGGGCGGCGGCAAGGGCATGAAGAGCCTAGCCCGCCAGGTGCCCGCGCCCATCAGCGAAGAGATGACCAGCCGTATCCGGGGCTATACCGCGGATATTTTCGGCATGCTCGAATGCAAGGGCGTGGTGCGGGTGGATTATATTTTAGAAGGCGACACGGTTTATGTGAACGAGATCAACACCATCCCCGGCTCTTTCGCCTTTTACCTCTACGAGCCCATGGGCCTGCCCTTCTCCGCCCTGATCGACAAGCTGGTGCAGTATGCCCGGCGGGGCCTTGAACAGAAGCGGGAATCCAGTTTCGCCTACAGCTCGGAAATTTTAAACAAAGCGATTTCCGGTGCCAAAATAATAAAAAAGTAAAGTAGGAGGTCAGCTATGAGCAAGATTCAAATGAAGACCCCCCTTGTGGAAATGGATGGGGACGAAATGACCCGCATCATCTGGAAGATGATCAAAGCGCATCTTCTGGAGCCTTATATCGAGCTAAAAACCGAATATTACGACCTGGGCCTGCTCTCGCGGGACGCGACGGACGACCAGATTACCATCGACGCGGCCGAGGCTGTAAAGAAATACGGCGTGGGCGTTAAATGCGCCACCATCACCCCCAACGCGCAGCGGGTCGAGGAATACAAGCTCAAGCGCATGTATAAAAGCCCCAACGGTACCATCCGGGCCATTCTCGACGGCACGGTGTTCCGCGCGCCCATAACCCTGCCTTGCCTACAGCCCTCCGTGCGCAGCTGGACGAAGCCCATCACCATTGCCCGCCACGCCTATGGCGATATCTACAAGTGCACCGAATTCCGCGTGCCTGGCCCGGGCAAGGCGGAGATCACCTTCACGGACGAAGCCGGCAACGAACTTTTCCACGAAACGGTCTTCGATTTCAAAACCCCCGGCGTGCTCATGGGCATGTATAATAAAGACGATTCCATCCAAAGCTTTGCCCGGGCCTGCTTTAACTACGCCCTTTCCACCGAACAGGATCTATGGTTTTCCGCCAAGGATACCATTTCCAAAAAATACGATCACACCTTCAAGGATATCTTCGAAGATATCTTCGAGGACGAATACAAGGAGAAATTCGAGCAGGCGGGCATTACCTATTTCTACACCCTGATCGACGACGCGGTGGCTCGCGTGATCCGCTCGAGCGGCGGCTTTATCTGGGCCTGCAAGAACTATGACGGCGATGTGATGAGCGACATGGTGGCCACGGCCTTTGGCTCTTTGGCGATGATGACCAGCGTTTTGGTCTCTCCGCAGGGCAATTATGAATACGAGGCAGCCCACGGCACCGTGACCAAGCATTACTATAAGCATTTGGCAGGGGAGGAGACCTCCACCAATTCCATGGCCACCCTCTTTGCCTGGACGGGCGCTTTGCGCAAGCGCGGCGAGCTGGACGGACTGCCCGAGCTGCGAGCCTTTGCGGATAAGCTTGAGAAGGCGGCGCTCGACGCCATTTCGGCCGGCTTTATGACCAAAGACCTGGCGAGCCTGGCCGATATGGAACACATCACTGTGCTCTCCACTGAGGATTTCATCCGCAAAGTCAAAGAATTCCTTGACGCGGCTGCCTAAAATTTGGTATACCTATAAAGGTGTCCAAGGGGGCGGGCTCCGGCCCGCCCTAATATTTTCACACACAGGAGATCAAACATGAGCCTTTTTAGCGATTGGCAGGCCCTGGCCGAAACAGAGCGCCAGCCTGCGGAAAGCAAAAAATTCTGGAACGATTACTTTGCCCTGGAGACCGAAAACTACAAAAAGATCCTGGGCAATTTTGAGCATACCTACAGCGGCAAGCTGAGCGAGCTGGCAGCCGAATTCGGCATGGACGAAGTCACCTTCACCGGCTTTTTGGATGGCATCAACACCAGCCTCAAAAAGGAGCTGAAGCTCGATTCCCTCAAGAGCGGCAGCAAGGTGGAGCTAGACATCGATTTCGAAAAGCTCTACTTCAACATGCTGGATTGCAAGGCCGATTGGCTCTACAACCTGCCCGAGTGGGACGGAATCCTCACCGTGGAAAAGCGCAAGGAGATCACGCGCGAATTCCGCACCTCCAAGATGTACGTCAGCGGCGAGACCATCGGCCGCAACGACCCCTGCCCCTGCGGCAGCGGCAAGAAATACAAAAAGTGCTGCGGCAAGGATAAAAAATAAGGCTAAAAAAGAGGCGCAGCCACTCTTTTGCGTTTATAGAGATCGCTTGCACCTGCCTAAAAACGGTATTCTTTTAAGGGCGTTACAATGCGGCTTTTTCCGTTTGCTTTCGCGGTATAAAGGAGCGTATCTATTTTATGGATAAGCGCCTGATAATCCAACCGCGGCTCCGCCCGGGGGTCTACGTGGAGCATGCCGGCGCTGATCGTGACGGTATAAGGATCCAGGCTGGAAAAGCATCTTCTCAATTCGCTTTGTATTCGAGTGAGTATCCGGCTGCTCTTCTCAATTCCCGTATTGGTGAATACAAACACGAATTCCTCGCCGCCGTACCTGCCGAATATATCGCTTCCCCGTATGCTTTTACGGGATATATGGGCAAAGGTTCTTAATACTTCATCCCCTGTCAAATGCCCGAAATTATCGTTGATCTGCTTAAAACCGTCAAAATCCAGCATACAGATCGTAAATGGGTTTTGATCCGGGGCGGCGATCAGCTTGTTTATCTGCTTGTTTAGGCCAAACTTATTCAACGCTTCCGTAAAATAATCCTGCTCCAACTTGCAAAGTAAGCTCTCTTTCTGCATTGCATAATTCGTGATGTCGGTAAGCGTAAGGATAATATAAGAGCCGCCGCCAAGGCAAAATGGTTTTCCGCTAACCAGAAAGGATTTAGCGGTATAACCATTTTTTGGTTTTATTTCAATTCCCTCGTAGGGCATACTCCCTGCAAGGATCTGATCCAGAATGTCTTTTATATCCGTGTCCCACAGATCATTCAATTGCGCCTCGCTCAGGCGCATCAAAATATAATCGTTGGCAAAAATAAGGCGAGAGTTGAGATCGTATATCAAAATACCGTTCATTATTTCATTATAAGCCAAAAAGTAAATATCCAACATTTGCCAATCAGGATGATTCGAGGGGAACTCCGCTTTCATCGAATAATACTCCTTCTTACTGCAGTTTTCTTTTGGCGGGTTTGTAAAATCAGAATGGTTAGCATCCGCAATATATTTACACAGCTCAATACACTGGGTGAGTAATATTACTTAATAAGTATATTATACAGGCATGCCGCAAATAATACAATAATCCCAAGGCAGTTGTGGAGGCCCCTTATGATACTTAATTATCGTATGATCGGCCAACGAATCCGATCAGCCAGGTTAAAGCAAGGTTTTACCCAAGAAAAGCTCGCGGAATTAACAGAGCTTAGTGTCCAGCATATAAGCAATATCGAAACTGCATCAACGAAGTTATCCTTGCAGACCTTGGTGAAAATTGCCAATGTGCTGGATAGCTCGGTTGATGAATTGCTGTGCGACAATATCAAAATCGCAAAAGCCGTTTACGACAATGAGATAATGCAGGAATTGATGGATTGTACCGAACAGGAGACCCGCTTCATTGCCGATATTGTAAAGCACATCAAAAAGACCCTGCGGCTCAGGCTCGGAACTAAGAAATAGATTCAATAAGCTCAACTGCCCCTGCAAACGCAAAAAAAGGTGGTGGGCGCCACCTTTTTTTGCATCCCCAAATTCCACAAAAGATTCACCTTTTTTCTTTGGGGACGTGAGAAATAAATGGTATAATAATATTTAGTATCATTAAAGACATTATAAAAGGAGCGCATCGGATGAAGATCAAGTTCTGCGGCGCGGCCCAATCGGTAACGGGTTCCTGCCATCTGGTTCAGTTTAACGGCGGCAATATCCTCATAGACTGCGGCATGCGCCAGGGTGCGGATGCGAAGGCCCTGGCCAATGAGGATTTTCCCTTCGACCCAAAGGAGATCACCGCTCTTTTGATAACCCACGCCCATATCGACCACACGGGCCTGGTGCCCCTGCTTGCGAAGCGGGGCTTCAAAGGGCCGATCTTCAGCACCTCCGCCACGGCCAAGCTTTGCGAGATCATGCTGGCGGACAGCGCCCATATCCAGGAGCAGGATGCCGAGGAGCAGAGCCGCAAGAACCTGCGTGCAGGCAAACCGCCCGTGGAGCCACTTTACGGCATTGCGGATGCGGAAGCGGCGCAAAAGCAATTCAAACCCATCCCCTATGACAAGAAGTTCGAAGTTTGCCCCGGCGTGAAGGCGCGCTTCACAGACGTGGGGCACCTCTTGGGCAGCGCTGCCATCGAGGTGTGGGTCACCGAAGATGAAAACACGGCCCGCTTGGCCTTTTCCGGCGATATCGGGCGGGACGACCGGCCCATCATCAACGACCCGGATAGCGTGGAGGATGCGGATTACCTCATCATGGAGAGCACCTATGGAGACCGCAACCATTCCGCCTCCACCGATGAAGAAAAAGAGACCGAATTTGCCGCCGTTTTGCGGGCAGGCATCGCCCGTGGCGGAAATATCGTCATCCCCTCCTTCGCGGTGGGCCGCACCCAGGAGCTGCTTTATTACATCAAGCGCGCTTTGATCGAAAAAACGGTGCCGGGCCTTGAAAGGGTGCCGGTCTTCCTCGATTCCCCCCTGGGCATCAAGGCTACGAAAATATACGAGAGCTGCACCGCTGACTATTACGACGCGGAAGCCCGGGAAATGTTTAAAGAAGGGGAGCTGTTCGAATTCCCCACGCTGAATTATTCGCAAACGGCGGAGGAGAGCAAGCAGATCAACACCCTTAAGGGCTGCAATATCATCATCTCTTCCTCCGGCATGTGCGACGCGGGCCGCATCCGCCACCACCTCAAGCACAACCTCTATCGGGCGGATAGCACAATCGTTTTTGCCGGCTATCAGGCCGTGGGTACCCTGGGCCGCCTGCTGGTGGATGGGGTGAAGAAGGTGAAGCTCTTTGGCGAGCAGATCATCGTCAACGCTAACATCGTCAAGATCGAAGGCTTCTCGGGCCACGCGGGCAAGGATGAACTGCTCGAGTGGGTGGGGAAAATCCCCCAAAAGCCCAGCCGCATTTTCCTGGTGCACGGCGAAAAGAATGTGATCCATGGCTTTGCCGCCTCGTTGCGCAGCCTGGGCTATTCGGATGTGGTGGTGCCCGAGCTGTTCGAAGAATTCGACCTGGCAACCGGCGTGATCCGCCGCGAGCCCGTTGTGGAGCTGCATCGGCAGGCCGAAAAGGCCGTGGTCTCCGTGGAGAGCCTGCTGGGCCGCCTGGCCAGGCTCATGCAGGTGGCCGCATCCGCCCATGGCGAGGGCGCGGAGCGCCTGGCCGAAGACCTGGACGCGCTGCTGCAAAAGTGGGACTAAGACTTGCTTTCCATTTTGGGATGTGCTAAAATACTGCAATAATATAGCGATGACGGGGAAAAGCGGCGCCATGCGTGGCCAAGAGAGGGCCGGCGGCTGAGATGGCCTCCACGCAAACGAAGCACAAGTTCGCCCCTGAGCCGCGTTGGTGAAGCCCTTCGGGGTGGGTAGTCAGCGCCGGGTAAGCCCGATATAGCGAAAGAGCGGCTGAGGAAGTTGCTCCTAAGACCCTGTGATGGCAGGGTGAAATAGGGTGGTACCACGAGCGCGCCTTCGTCCCTTGCGGATGAAGGCGCGCTTTATTCAAAATTTGGCAACATCGGAGGAAGGAACATGAACGAGGCACTCGAAAAGATCCGCCAGGAGGCCCTGGGCCGGTTACAGGAAGCCCGGGATGAGGCGGCGCTGGAGGAGATCAATGTATCCATCCTGGGCCGCAGCGGCGCGCTTACGGAAATCCTTAGGGGCATGGGCAAGCTGGGCAAGGAGGAACGGGCCATTTTGGGCCAGGCTGCCAATGCCGTGAAGAAAGAGCTGGAAGGCGAAATGGAGCGGCGCAAGGAGGAGATCGGCCAGCGCATGCAGGCGTTGCGCTTTGAAAAGGAGGCTCTGGATGTAACCGAGCCCGGCAAACGGGGCCGCCCCCTCGGCAGGCTGCACCCCATGACGCAGACCTACCGCGAAATTCGCGACGCCTTGATCGGCATGGGCTTTTCCACCTTCGAAGGGCCCGAGGTGGAGTATGACGACTATAACTTCACCAAGCTCAACTTGCCCAAGGATCACCCTGCCCGCGACATGCAGGATACCTTTTACATCAGCGAACGGGTGGTGCTGCGCACGCACACCAGCCCATGCCAGGTGCGCGCGCTGCTCAACCTCGAACCGCCCTACAGGCTGGTGATTCCCGGCCGGGTATTCCGGGTGGACGAGGTGGACGCCAGCCACAGCCCCGTGTTTATGCAGATGGAGGGCTTCATCGTGGATAAGGATCTGACGCTGGCTGATTTGAAGGGTACCCTGCTTACCTTCATCCACACGGTGTTTGGCGAGGATGTGAAGATGCGCTTCCGCCCCAGCTACTTCCCTTTCACGGAACCTTCGGCTGAGGTGGATGTGAGCTGCACCATCTGCGGCGGCAAGGGCTGCCGGGCCTGCAAGGGAACGGGCTGGCTCGAGATACTGGGCTGCGGCGTTTGCAACCCGCACATCATCGAGAACTGCGGCCTGGATCCCAAGGTGTGGAAGGGCCTGGCCTTCGGCCTGGGGGTGGACCGCATCACCAGCCTGAAGTACGGCATTACGGATATCCGCCTGGAATACGAGAATGACGCCAGGTTCCTTTCCCAGTTCTAAAGGAGGACACAACTTATGAAACTACCGCTGAAATGGCTCAAAGAATATGTGGACTTCAATGTGAGCGTAGACAGATTTGTGGAGCTGATGATGTGGCGCGGCTTTGAGACCGCCGCCGTAGAGCCGGAAATACCCGTAACCAATACGGTCGTGGGCAAGATCACGGCCCTTTCCAAGCACCCCAACGCAGACAAGCTGCAAATTTGCTCGCTGGATGTGGGGCAGGGGCAGCCGCTTACCATCGTCACGGGCGCGGCCAATGTGTTCGAGGGCGCGCTGGTGCCCGTGGCCCTGGCCGGAGCGCACCTGATGGACGGCATCGTCATCGAGCCCACCAACATGCGGGGCGTAAACAGCGCGGGCATGCTCTGCTCCGGCAAGGAGCTGGGCCTCACCGAGGCGGATTACCCAGGCGCTGAGGTTCACGGCATCCTCATCTTGCAGGAGGATCACCCCCTGGGCCAGCCCATTCAGGAGGCTTTGGGCCTGGACGATGTAATCTTTGATATCGAGCTCACGCCCAACCGGGCGGATTGCGCCAGCATCATCGGCATCTGCCGCGAGGCAGCCGCGGCCCTGGGGCAGAAATTCCGCGAGCCCCCCATCCGGGAGGTCGAGGGCACGGGTAAGGCTTCGGATTACGCGGCCGTGGATGTGCTCGCGCCGGATCTTTGCCCCCGTTATGTGGCCCGGGTGGTAACGGATATCAAGATCGCCGAAAGTCCCCTTTGGATGCAGAAAAAGCTGCGGGCCGTGGGTCTAAGGCCCATCAACAACATCGTGGATATCACCAACTACGTGATGGTGGAATACGGCCACCCCATGCACGCCTTCGATCTGAGCTGCGTGGCCGATGGGCATATCGTGGTGCGCAAGGCCCACCCCGGCGAAAAGGTGACTACGCTGGATGGCAAGGTGCGCGATACCACCCCGGATATGCTGCTGATCGCGGATCCCACCAAGGGCGTGGGCATCGCCGGAGTAATGGGCGGCGAGAATAGCGAGATTACGGCGGATACCAAAGTCGTCCTTTTTGAGGCCGCGGTTTTCAAGAGCAGCAGCATCCGCAGGACGACCCGCGAGCTGCACCATGTTACGGACGCGGCCGCCCGCTTCATGAAGGGCGTAGAGCCGGTGAACGCCATGCTTGCAGCCAAGCGGGCTATCGAGCTGGTGGATGAGCTGGGCGCGGGCACTGTGACCGGCCAGGCAATCGACGTTTGCGCGGCGGATCTGACCGAGCGCGTGGTGATGGTGGATACGGAGCACGTCAATCATATCCTCGATACGGCTTTCACCGCAGAGCAAATGGCGGATATGCTGGGTACGATCAACATCGGCGCGCGGGCTTTGCCCCAAGGCCTGGAAGTGACCGTGCCGTACTACCGGGTGGATATCGAGAGCGGCCTGGAAACGGATTGGAACATCGCGGAGGAAGTGGGCCGCATTTACGGCTACAATAACATCCCGCCCACCCTCATGCGGGGAGATACGTTCCGTGGCAGGCTCAGCAAAACTTGCGCCAATGACGATAGGCTCAAAGACCTGTGCGCAGCGTTGGGCTGCTATGAGATGTACAACTATAACTTCATCGGCCCGGGCGACATGAGCAGCCTGCGCCTGCCGGAAGACGACGAGCGGCGGCTGGCCGTGCGCTTGCTGAACCCCTTCGGGGAGGATCAAAGCCTCATGCGCACTACGCTTTTGCCGGGCATGCTGCGCTCGATCGCCCTCAATGGTAACCGCAAAACCGGCCACGGCCGCTTCTTCGAGGTGGGCAACGTCCATTTCGACAACAACGCAGATCTGCCGGAGGAACGGCGGATGCTGGGTATCGCCTTCTGCGGCGAGGATGAAGATTTCTATACTCTCAAAGGCTGCGTGGAGGCTATATTGGATCGACTGGGCCTTTTGGATAAGCTCACGGTGGAGGCCGGCGGCGGTGAATATTTCCAGCCCGGCCAAAAGGCCCTGCTTTTGCTCGACGGCCAGAAGGTGGGCGAGATGGGGACGATCCACCCCGATACCCGGAAGGCTTACGGCGTACCGCAAACGTGCTATGCTGCAGAGATCGATTTCGCCGCGCTCTTTAGCCACGCGGCGGGCACCGTCACCTACAAGGCTCTGCCCAGGTACCCGGTGGTTCCCCGCGATATCGCCGTGGTTGTGGAGGAGGGCGTGAGCGCGGCCAGGATGGCTAAGGCCATTGCCGCGGCCCCGATGCGGGTCCTCCTCGAAAATGTGGAGCTTTTCGATGTATACAGGGGCAAGGGGATCTTGCCGGGTAAAAAGAGTATGGCCTATTCCTTCACCTTGCGAGCGGAAGATCGCACGCTGACGGATGAGGATATCTCCAGCGCCATGGCCGCGCTGGTCGCCTCCCTCAAAGAACAGCTGGGCGCGGAGCTTAGGGCCTGATAGCGGAACGTAAGCTATGACGAAAGAAACGATCTATTATGTGGATAGGCTGGGCACGGACAGCCTAAAGTGGGATGGGCAAAAGGGCGTGTTCGGCGAGGAAGGCCTCCTGCCCCTCTGGGTGGCGGATATGGATTTCCGCGTGCCCCAAAGCGTGCTGGATGCGGAAAAGGAATACCTAGAAACCGGCGTGTTTGGCTATTACCGGCCCGGAATCGGCTATTATAGGGCCTTCCAGGCCTGGGAGAAGGAGCAGCACGGCTACGAGGTGCAGCGGGAGTGGATTCGCTTCGCCCCCGGCGTAGTGCCCGCCATCAACTGGCTGGTACAAATGTTCACCAAGCCGCAGGACGCCGTGATGGCGCTCACGCCGGTTTATTATCCCTTCCTCCATGCCGTGCGGGATAATGGCCGCAAGCTCGCTTGCTGCGAGCTGAAAAACGAGGCGGGCCGCTACGGCGTAGATATGGAGGCCTTCGAGATGGCCATCGTGCAAAACGCCGTCAAGTGCTTCATCCTCAGCTCTCCCCACAACCCCGTGGGCCGCGTGTGGAGCAAGGCGGAACTCAAAGCCATGCTCGATGTGTGTAAAGCCCACGGCGTGTTGGTGATCTCAGATGAGATCCATCAGGATTTGACATTCGACGGGCATAAGCACATCCCTAGCGCGCTGGCCGGCGATTATGACGACATGCTCATCACGCTTACCGCGGCCAGCAAAACCTTTAACCTGGCGGGCTGTCAAAACGCCTTCGCCGTGATTCCTGACGCGGGCCTTCGGGCTGTTTACGAGGGCTTCACGGCCCGCATGCACATCGAGGGCGGCAATCCCTTCGGCTACATCGCCGTGGAGGCCGCCTACCGCCATGGCCTGTCTTGGCTTGAGGAGGTGCGCGATATCATCTGGGGCAATTATTGCTTTGTGAAAGACGCCTTTGCTGCGGCCCTACCTGGCGTTTGCATCTCACCCCTAGAGGGCACCTACCTGATGTGGGCGGATTTTGGGCAGTATCTAGAGCAGGAGGAGATGGCCGAGTTCTTCCAGAAGAAATGCCGCCTTGCCGTAGATTACGGCGCCTGGTTCGAAGGGAATGCGCTTACACATGCCCGCTTCAACCTGGCCACCAGCCGGGAGAACGTGGAGAAGGCCGTGGCGGCCATCGTGGCCAATCTTAAAGGATAATCGCCCAGCAACGCATAAAAGTTTACAAACCCGACACGGGGATCGGCTGTCTCTTCAGCCGATCCTCTGGTATAATATAGATGCAAACCTGTGGCAAAGGAGGGATGTGCCTTGTTGAAACGGATCGCCATGCTGGCGCTGGCCGCTTGTATGCTGGCGCTTGCGGGTTGCTTTCCCGTGGTGGCTCAGCCTGCGGCGGGGCGCAGCCTAACGGCCGCGGGCGAGGCGAAGAGCGCCTCTGCCGCGCTGAATCTGAACGGCACGGCCTATGCGGCCACGCTCTCTATCAACGGCCTGCCCATTGCGGGCACGCTGGACCGGCAGGATGCTTCCACTGGCTGGCAGTTCCGCCTCGGCGGCGAGCAGGCGGAGGAGGTCGAGATCGCGGGCATACCCGTAAAGCGCACGTGGGAAGTTTCCTTTAACCTTTCGAAAAAAGGCCTCACGGCGAATCCAAATGGCCTTTACAGAGGCCAAGCCTCTATTTCCCTGCATTACGACCTGGAGAATTTCGATCACGAAGCCTTTAGCCTGGTGATGTGGGAGCGGGGGGCCGGCGCGGATTTTGATAACCAAAAGATCAAGGGCTGGAAGAGCCACGACGAATTCGAAGCCTCTCAGCTCGACCAGCTTTGGCAGAGCGATGATTTCGCCCTCTATCTCGGCGGCCTGGGCGAGGGCCGGGCCTATGCGGCGAAAACGCTGGGCCACACGCTTTCCTATTTGCCCGAGAGCACGCAATTGCACCTTTCCCACAAGCTGCTTTTCGACCTGCCCGGCCCTGGCGAGAGCTACGTCTACACCCTGGAAGGGGATGCGTTCAAGCAGGCGGCGTTTTTGGAACTAAAGCAATACAATGGCAAGCAAAAGAAAACCCTGCCGCTGGAGCCCGTGGCCAGCTACGACCTTTCCAAGGCGCTGGGCGCCCTCGCGGAATCCTACATCCTGCTAGAGCTGGCGGCGAAGAACTAAGCGTATGGATAAGCAAAGAAAAACCCTTGGAGCGAAGGCCCCAAGGGCTTTTTTATACTGCGTTATCAGTTGAGCGAGAGTGTGCCCTCGCCCTTGGTCAGACGGATGGTATAGCCCTCTTGCTCATAGCTAACGTCCATGATGATGATCTGGCCGCTATCCGCAGATTCCGTGGCCAGCTGGGCCGTGCCTGGTACCTCCAGAAGGTCGAAATCCACCAGGGCGTACCAACCCTTAGCCAGCAAGCCGTCGATCACGTACGCAATCAGGTCATCGGATACGGTTTCGCTTTCATAGGCGAATTCCTTATAGATTCCACCGCTGCCCGTGCCGGATTCCACGCCCGTTACCTTGCGCTCACCCACGACGGAATTGACGGAGGGGATGCTGTCGGGGCCGAAATCATAGGATTGCAGCTGCGCTGCCTTCTTCAAGGCTCCGCAGCCCGTAAGCAGGGCCGCGCAGCCGCCAAGCAGAAGGGCAGCCAGCAGGATGCAAAATGCTCGTTTCATATCGATCCTCCGAACGCTTTTTGAAAATGGGCGGCCCCACGCATACGGGAGCCGCCCGCGCGGCCTCAGTAGGTTTTAACTGCGCCGTTCTCTAGAACTGTCAGTGTATCCCCATCCAGGATGAAGTAAGCCTCCTGATTAACTACGAAATCGCTGGAATAGCCACTGCCCTTAAAGATGGAGCCCTGCTTTTGGTCTACGGTGGCCATGCCGAAGGCGGCAATCTTCTCGGCGTCGAAAAAGCCCGTGACCCAGGAATAATTCTGCGCAGTCTCATCCCATGAGTAATATTGGGAGGCGTAGCTATCACCTGCTTTGACGTATTCAAAGGCGAGGATCTCCTGCCCGCCCTGCGTGGTGCTGGAGCGCATGGAATCGGTGGCCGGGTCGTATTCGCAGGTGAACTCCACGGTTTGCCCCTCGTCGTTCTTATAGGAGAGGGAGTAGGTGTTGCCCGCCTGCTTTACATCCACGCCCTCCATTCCCAGCATGGCAAGGGCCACGCCGCTCTCGTCCAGGCCGATCACGGAAAGGGGGATGAGGGAGAGGTCGATCATGCTGATGGGCAGGATGGCCATGCCTACGGATAGGTATAGCTCTTCGTTTTCATCGAGCTTGGCGGAGAGTCGGTCAAAGGCCGCGCTTTTGGTCTCAGCATATTTGGCGTATGCTTCCGCCGGGATGGCGGATGCGGCGGCCATAGCCGGGGCTACGCTCTCTGCCGCTTCCTCCAGCACCTCTGCCGCGTTGGCTGCCTCCGGGATCGGTAGGGATTCCTTTTCCCCGGCCGCTGCCTGCTGCACAGCCCTGAGGGCCTGCTTGGGGCCAAAGCAGCCCGCCAACAGCAGCAAACAAAGCGCCAGCAAGATGGAAATCGCTTTTTTCATAGCTTTTGACTCCTTGCTTATTTAAGGATGGTGATCTTGCCGGTGATGGGCAGTTCCTTCTTCTTGCCGTTGAGGGCGTTGATGATGCCGATGATGGCCAGCACGAGGAAGACCAGGCTCAGCAGGCTCAGTAGCGTGCTAAGGACGCCCCATACGCCAAAGGAGCCCGTGCTGAACAGCAGATTGGCCAGGATGCTCGTCACAATGGAGTAAATGATGCCAAAGCCCAGCTCCGCGATCAGCAGCACCAAGCCCTGGTTGGCGTGGAAGCGCGCGAAGCGTGATTCTTTGGCCGCGAAGATGGGCACCAGCACCAGGATGCCCAGGTAGGCCAAAACACCCATGACTTTGTTGTTCTGCGCGTCTGTGGAATCCGAGGAATCCCGCATGACCGGAGGCTGGTAGGTGTTGGGCGCGCCCTGGTAACCGCTGGAAGCGCTCTGATAGGCGCTCTGGCTGCTCTGATAAGGATTCGGCGCGCTTTGGGGCGCAGCCGCGCCGCAGGAGGGGCAGAAGCGGGAGCCCGCTTCGATCTGTGTGCCGCAATTTGTGCAATGTGCCATTGTATATTACCTCGCCTTCTTTTATTTACTTTTATAGCTTTGCACCGCATTCGATGCAGAATTTAGTGCCGTCTTCATTTTTCCTGCCGCAGGCAGGGCATTGGCCGCTCTCGCACTGCATAACCTGCGCGCCGCATTCGTTGCAGAATTTAGCGTTTGCCTGCAGGCTGGCTCCGCAGTTCGCGCAGGGGGCGTTCCCCTGGGGTATGGCCGGGGGGCTAGACGCCGCGCCGAGGGGCTGGCCGAAGGGCTGGGTCGGGAAGGGGTACTGATAGGGCAGGGGCTCAGTCTGCGGCGCTTTGGCCTTCTTTTTGCCTTTGCTCATCAGCAGCAGGATGGCGGCCGCTAACGCGAGCAGCAGCACCCCGATCAAAATCACCGCGATTAGCGGCAGGCCCAGGAAGCCGTTTTCCTTCTTGGCAGGGGCCTCGGGGGCGGCTGCTTCCGCGGCGGGGCCCACCGTTACCGGCTGCGGGTTCGCATCCGCAGCTTCCCGCGCCTCTGCCAGCAGCTCCTGCACCACAGGGAAGCCGGGGTTGGTTTCGTTGATACCGCGAAGCAGCTCTAGGGCGGCGTGGTAATCCCCGCCGTTATAGGCGGCGAGCGCCTCTCTGAATTTGGCTGTAAATCCGCTTTCGGCCGGCGTTACGTTCATTTCATGGAGGAATTGCTTGGCGATGCTGATGGGCACCGCAAAGTTCATGCCCGCCACCTGCGCGCCGCTAGATTCATCCAGCATGCCGAAGGTATTGATGCCGATAACCTCGCCCGCCTCGTTGAAGAGCGGGCCGCCCGAGTTGCCGCCGTGGATGGCCGCATCCGTTTGCAAAATGCTCCAGCCGCCGGCCATCTCCTTGCGGGCACTGATGATACCCTGGGTCAGCGTGGGCTCCTGGATGGCCTGGGCCACGTTGAGCGTATCGGAAAGGGTGGCCACGGCCGGGTAACCCATAGCGTAAACGCGGTCGCCGGTTTTCAGCTTGGCGTCGTCCCCCAGCGTTACGGTGGGGAAGTTGTCGCCATCCATCTTCAAAATGGCAATATCCTTACCGGGGATCGGCTCGCCGATCTTTCTGAGATCCAGCCCCTTGCCCTTGGCGGATACGTCGCTGCCCGGGGCCACATTGCCGATGAAGCATTGGTAGCTCGTTTGTAGGTTTTCCACCTCCATGCTCTGCGCCAACAGGTAATAATATTCGGTGGCAATACCGTCCCACTCGGTCTGAGACATCTGGTAGCCCGAGCGTCGCATCTCCTCCTCGAAAAGGTCTGCCGCCTCCTCGGCGTATTGCTCCAGAGAGGACATGGCGAACTGCAAATTCAGTTCCTCCTCATCCGTTTTCACCACGTGGGCGTTGGTGACCAGGTATCCGTCCGGCGTCACGATAAAGCCAGTGCCCACGGCGGCGGTGCTCATCTGCTCGGTTTGTGCATTGCCGGTAGAAAAGGCGTAATAGTACATGTTCTGGATCATCAGCGCGATCATGGCCTGGTAGATCTCCTGGTCGCTCGAGCCGATCTCCTCATCCTCGATCATGCGCGCCACCTCGTCGATCAGGTCGTCTTCCATGCTGCTGTCAAAGGCGAATTCATACCAGGTCACATCCGCCGTCCAGACGGTCTGTACCAGCACCACCCCCGGCTTGTTTACGGTGGCCAGGGTTCTGGTATCCATAACGGCGGCCAGTGCCGAGCCCGGCAACAGGGCGGCCAGCAACATCGCAAAAATGAGCAGGGTCGCGGCGATTCGTTTTTTCATCATAGAATGGCCCTCCAAAAAAATTATGGCAGATGATGGTTCGCGCGCATCCGCGCCGCTGTGGTGTCCTTCTTAACCGGCCTACCCAAGCCTTGCCCCGCAGATGACGCAAAAGCGGGCGCCTGGGGCGTTTTTTGCCCCGCATCTTTGGCAGGCGCAAAGTGCTGTGCGGGGCGCACAGGCGGTGCACATCATGAGATCCTCGTTGTAATGCCCGTCGCACACCCACCGGTGGCAGTGGTGGCACCGGTTGAAATAGCGCCGCGCCTCCTGCTGGGCCTGGTTGAAGGCTTCCTGCACGCCTTCCGCCGCGATGGACGGGGTGGTGCAACCGCTATCACATAGCTCGCAATAGAAGGTGAATTGGAACGCGCCGCCCTGGGCCACCATCATGCTTTTGCTGGGAAGGTCCGCGCTCTTACAGCGATCCTGTGCCTTAGCCAGCCTTTCCTCCACAGGAATCCCCCCCTCTAATTGCATGCGGCTGTCCTAAGTTTTTGTTTGCGATGGATTGATGATTGAATTGACGGGACCGATGCGGTAGAATGGGTACAATATGAAGCCCCCGGCTCCCCTTCAAGCGTTTCCTTTACCAAATACTATACGCGAATATCCTGCCGCCGTAATCACCCCAGGGGTGATTGCGGCCAGCAAACAGGGGTGAATTTTGGGGTGATTTTGCCCCGCCGGGATCAAGACGGAGGTTATCCATCATGCATAAAAAAAGCCTGGCGGCGCTCCTTTGCGCTCTGATATCCGTTTGCATTTTGTGCGGCTGCACGGGGGGCGCGAAGCTGGATCCAAAAAATCCGCTCACCATTACCCTTTGGCATAACTACGGCGGGCAGATGCAAAAAACCATGGATGAGCTGGTTGATGAATTCAACATGGGCCCGGGGCGGGAGCAGGGCATCGTGGTGAGCGTCACCTCCATTTCCGCCATGAAAGAACAGGAAGAAAAGCTGGCTCTGATCGCCGCCGGTGCGCCCGGGGCGGAGGATATGCCGGATATCGTTACAGCCTACCCCGGCACAGCCCTGCTTTTATCTGCGCGCGGCCTGCTGGCCGCTCTGGACGCGTACTTCACCCAGGATGAACTATCAGCCTACGTGCCCCAATTTATCGAAGAGGGCCGGCTATCGGATGGCCGGCTGTATGTGTTCCCCATCGCCAAATCCAGCGAGGTCTTATACCTCAACCAAACGCTGTTCGACCGCTTCTCCGCGGCCACCGGCGTTACGGTGGGCAGCCTCGCCACCTTCGAGGGCATCGCCGAAGCCGCCGTAAAATACTACGAGTGGACGGATTCACAAACCCCGGATGTAGCGGGGGATGGCAAGGCCTTCTATACGGCGGATTCCTGGTTCAACATCGCCCAAGTGGGCCTGGCGCAGCTGGGGGGTGAATTCGTAGAGCCCGAAAGGCTGCGTCTAGACGCGCCCGAATACCAAAGGATCTGGGATTTTTGCCTGCCGCCCGCCCTTTCAGGCGGCTATGCGGTGATTGACGGCTATTCTTCCGATCTTTCCAAAACCGGGGATATCGTGTGCTCCACCGGCTCCACGGCGGGCATCCTCTTTTATGGCGATCGCATCACCTACCCCGATAATACAGTGGAACAGATCGACTACAGCATCCTGCCGTACCCGGTTTTCGCGGGTGGGGAGAAGGTGGCTATCCAGCGCGGCGCAGGCATGGCGGTGGCCGCCTCCACGCCCGAAAAGGAATATGCCGCCACCCTCTTCTTGAAGTGGTTCACGGATCCGGCGCAGAACATCCGCTTCGTATCCTCCACGGGCTATCTGCCGGTAACGAACCGGGCCTATGCCGAGATTATGGAGCGGGGCGGATCGGCAGAGAACCCCAACATCGAGAAATTGCTACAAACGGCCATTGGCATGCACAGCGAGTATAGCTTTATCACAGCGCCGAATTACGAAAGCTTCACAGAGATCAGCAAGGAATACGAAAAGAGCCTCAAGAAGGCCATGCAAAGCGGCAGGCAGAGGGTGCAAAGCGGGGAAGACCCGGCAGAGGTTAGCCGGGCGCTTCGCGAAGGCTTTATAGGTTAGCGCCCAGAAGAGAACCGTAGGGAGCGTGAAATGCGGCAGGTTAACTTTTTTAAACTGCTTCGGGATATACGCGCTTACGGGCGCGACAGGCTGACGCTGCAGCGCCGCCTGTTCGCGTTTTTTCTGCTGTTCCTGGTTACGGTGATGTCCGAGCTGCTGCTGATCCTCTTCGCAGCCGGCATCTTCGCGGCCGGGCGGGAGGAAAGCCGAATGTTCCTGCAAAACGAGCTGAACCACATCGCGGGCGGTGTTGAAAAGGATTTGGGCATACTGGCGGTGCAGGGCACAGCCCTTTCGGAGCGGCTTGCGGAGCAGCTCGAAAGGGGCCTTTCTAGAGAGGGCCTTAAGCCTGCCGATCTACGTGCTTCCTCCGGGCGCCTGGAGCCGCTTCTGGAGGGCTGTTTCGATGTGCTGAGCGCTGCCCTCGAAAAGAACAAGGCCAGCGCGGCTTTCATCGTGCTGGACGCCACGGTGAACCCGGCCCTGGCTGGCTCCGCCTCTTCTCGCGCGGGCATGTTCCTCAAAAACATGGCGCCCAACGCAGTCTATCAGTCTCCCTCGGCCATCCGCTATATGCGCGGCCCGGCCTCCATCGCCCGGGCGCGGGGCATGAGCCTCATGCCCCAATGGGAAATGGAATTCACCATTAAAGAAGGCGATTTCTTCCGCACGGCCATGTCTGCGTCACAAGGCTGCGGGAGGGATATATCCGGCCTTTATTACTGGAGCCCCAAGGCCGTGCTCCCCGGGGATTATATCGAGGCCATGCTCCTGACCGTACCGCTGATCGCCTCGGATGGCACGGCGCTGGGCGTGTGCGGCTTTGAGATCAGCGGCATGCTTTTTAAAATGCAGTATACCCCAGATAACGCCAAGTTCAGCCGCATCTTCGCCATGCTCTCCCCCTTGGAAGGCGATGGGACGGATGCATCCCGTGCGATGCTGGCCGGTAGCTACACCGTTACCTCCACCGCCATCGACGGGGTCCTGTCCATCCGGGAGGAAAAGCACGGCCTCGTGGGCTTTACCGGCCCGGATGGCGCGGCCTATGCCGGCTTGTACCGGCCAATCCGCCTCTATCCCACGGGCGCGGCCCATGAGGGCCAGGCCTGGATACTGGGTGTGCTTCTGCCCCGGCAGGATCTATCCGCTTATATGATGGCGCAAAACCGGCGCATCCTGCTCTTGCTCTTTACCCTATTCCTGCTCAGCGCGGCAGCGGCCTCGGTTTTGAGCCGTAAATACATCGCGCCGGTGGCGGAGGCCCTGCGCAGCATCCAAAGCCGCGATACGGCGGCGTATGAAAAAACCAACATCCAGGAGATCGACGACCTGCTCGCCTTCCTGGCCGATCAGGACAAGACCGCCGCGCCCGTTTCGTGCCAAATGGAAGGGCGGCAGGAGGCTTCCGCCCTCTTTGAAGGCTTCGTACGGAGCATACAAACCCTTTCGCCTGCGGAACGCTCGGTTTTCAACCTCTATATGGAGGGCTATAACGCCAAGGC
>DHOI01000110.1:11837-18551 GCA_002409725.1 Christensenella sp. UBA5394 | reverse complement strand
ATCTATATGAAGCTCAACGTTTCCTCCCGCAACGAGCTGATGGTTTTTGTGAAGATGATGAAGGAGCGGGAGAGGGCGGGCCTCCCCTTTGGGCAGTAAAGCAGACGGCAGTATACAAGCCTCCCTCATCAGAGAGGGCTTGTGCATTTTGCCGTGCTGACCATAAGACCGGGGCTATAACGCTTTTCTATGCGCTATAGCCCCTTTGCATGACACATGTTCACAAGTTGGTGCTTGTGTGATCGATCGTTTTTCTGTATGATATAGGCACTAGGAAAATAACAGGGGGTGCGTGCCGCATGGCGAAAACGTTGTATCGATCTGATTCCGGGAAGATGCTCTTTGGCGTATGCCGGGGCGTGGCGGATTATTTGGACGTGGATGTTTCCATCGTGCGTATCATATGGGGCGTGCTGGCCTTTACCTTCATCGGCCTGTTGGCCTATGTGATCGCGGCTATCGTTTTGCCTAAGCAGCCGTAAAAACGCGGCGCTGATTTATCGATGGGGCGGTTCCCAAAGGGGGCCGCTTTTTATTTTTATACATATTATACGTATCCGCATATGCCTGCACGGGCGTTGTGGGCATGTACAAACGTACCCCGTGAATGGTATAATATAACGCAGTATGGATTAGGATGGTGATTTATGGACTTATCCGTTTTAAATAAAGAACAGCGTCAGGCAGTGGAGTGCCTGGAAGGCCCTCTGCTGGTGCTGGCAGGGGCAGGCAGCGGCAAAACCCGGGTGCTGACCTACCGCATCGCCAACCTGATCGAGCAGGGCGTAAAGCCCTGGAACATCCTGGCTCTCACCTTCACCAACAAGGCGGCAGGGGAGATGCGCGAGCGCACAGAGGCCCTGGTGGGCGGGGATCCGCACGACCTTTGGGTTTCTACCTTCCACTCCTGCTGCGTGCGCATCCTGCGGGTGGATATCGACAAGTTGGGCCGCGAGCGCAACTTTGTGATCTATGACGCGGACGACCAGCTCTCGCTGATCGGCGGCATCCTCAAGCGATTGGAGATTAGCGATAAGGATATCCCCAAAAGGGAATTGCAGGCGCACTTTTCCGATGCGAAAAATAAATCCCTCGACCCCGAGCAGTATCTCAAGGACAACCCCTATCTCGACGAGGCGGTATCGCGGGTCTTCCGGGCGTACCAGAAGGCTCTTAGGGAGGCCAATGCCCTGGATTTTGACGATCTGCTTTGCCTCACCCTCAATTTATTCGAGAAAGATCCGGAAACGCTGCAAAAATACCGCCGCAGGTTCCAATATGTGCTGGTGGATGAATACCAGGATACCAACCTGCTGCAATATAAGCTGATCGAGATGCTGTGCAGGGAGCACCGTAACATCTGCGTGGTGGGCGATGACGACCAGAGCATCTATGGCTGGCGGGGCGCGGATATCCGCAACATCCTAGAATTTGAAAAGGATTTCGAGGGCGCGAAGGTGATCCGCCTGGAGCAGAACTACCGCTCTACCTCCGTCATATTGGACGCGGCCAACGCCGTGATCGACAACAACCGCGGCCGCAAGAAAAAGCGCCTCTGGACGGATAAGGCGGGCGGCGAGCAGATCGAGCTGCACATGACCCCTACCGAGCGGGATGAAGCCGCCTTTGTATGCAGAAAGATACTCGAAGGCGTACGCGCGGGCCGCGGCTATGGCGATTTCGCCGTGCTCTATCGCATGAACGCGCAGAGCCGTGTGCTGGAATCCACCCTCATCAACTACGGCATTCCCAACAAGGTCTACGGCGGCCAGCGCTTCTACGAGCGGCGGGAGGTCAAGGATATCATGGCCTACCTGCGCCTCATCTATAACCCTGCGGACGACGTGGCCCTGCGGCGCATCATCAACGTACCTAGGCGCGCCATCGGCGAGGCCACCGTGGGCGAGCTGAGCGCCGCTGCGGAAAACCGGGGCACCTACATGCTCTCCGTAGCGCTGGACGGCGAGGGCTTGCAGCCCCGCACGGCCCAGAAGCTGCGGCCCTTTGCCGATACCATGGGGGAATTCATCGCCCTGAGCGAGATCATGCCCCTTTCGGATTTCACGGCGCAAATGATCGCCGCGCTGGAGTATGAGCAATTCCTCAAGGTAGAGGATAAAAAGGGCGAGATTGAGAACCGCATGGACAACCTGCGCGAGCTGATCGGTAATATCAAGGAGATTGAGCGGGATGTGCCCGAGGGAGAGAGCGCCCTGGCTGCCTTTTTGGAGAACGTAGCCCTGGTATCCGATACGGATTCGCTGGAGAGCGGCGGCGGTGCCGTGACCCTGATGACGCTGCATAGCGCCAAGGGCCTGGAATTCCCGGTGGTGTTTCTGTGCGGCATGGAGGAGAATATTTTCCCCACCTCGCGCGCCCGCAACGACCTAGCTTCCTCCGCCATAGAGGAGGAGCGCAGGCTCTGCTATGTGGGCATGACGCGGGCGGAGGAAAAGCTTTATCTGCTGCACGCCCGGCAGCGCATGCTCTTTGGGGATTATGCCTTCAACCGGCCCTCCCGCTTTTTGGAGGAGGTTCCCGCCAATCTTTTGCTGCAGGAGGAAGAAGCCAAGCCAGAGCAGCCCCGCCAGCGCAGCCGGTACGTTGCCCCGGCTAGGCCCGCGTACGACCCGGGCTTCGGCGTTAAGGCCGAAGCCCGGGCGGATCTGCCGCAGAGAGAGGAAAAGAGCTTCGAGCCGCACCAGCGCGTGAAGCACGCCAAGTTTGGCGAAGGCACCGTGCTGGAGATCAGCGGTAGCGGCAGCGCTATGACCGTGACCATCGACTTCCAGCAGGCGGGCGTGAAAAAATTCGCCGCCGCCTATGCACCCATCACACCGGCGGATTGAGCCAAGGAGATTGCCATGCAGGAGAGAATGCGCGCCCTTACGGACAGGCTGAACGAATTGGCCCGCGCCTATTATGTGCAGGATGCGCCGTTGGTGAGCGATGCGGAATACGACGCCCTCTTCGACGAGCTTTTAGCCCTGGAAGAGCAGGCCGGTTTTGCCCTGCCCGATTCGCCCACCCGCCGGGTGGGCGGGGAGCCGCTTTCCGCCTTTGCCCCCCACACGCACCTATCAAGGCTGTGGAGCCTGGATAAGGTGCGCACCAAAGAAGACCTTTTTGCCTGGGCGGAGCGAGCCGAACGCCTTTTGGCCGCTGCGGGCCTCGAAAAGCCCGAATACGCCCTGGAATATAAATTCGACGGGCTGACCGTGAACCTCACCTATGAAAACGGCATGCTGGTGGCCGGGGCTACCCGGGGCAACGGCATGGTAGGGGAGGCCATTCTGCCCCAGATCAAGACCATCCGCTCCCTGCCGCTCTCCATCCCCTTCAAGGGCCGCATGGAGGTGCAGGGCGAATGCTATATGCGCCTTTCGGTGCTCGAAACATTTAACCAAACGGCCGCCGAACCGCTCAAAAACGCCCGCAACGCCGCTGCCGGGGCCTTGCGGAACCTTGACCCACAGGTGACCGCGGGCCGTAGGCTGGATTGCGCCTGCTACAACGTGGGCTATATCGAGGGCTTGGAGCTTGGCGGCCAAGCCAAAATGCTGGATTTCCTCAGGGAACAGGGCTTCCCGGTGAGCGCCTATGTGCGCTATGGCACGGATATTGCCGCCATCTACGCGGCCATTGAGGAAGCGGAGGCGCAGCGCGGCAAGCTGGATTTTCTCATCGACGGCATGGTGGTCAAGGTGCGCAGCTTTGCCCAGCGGGCCGCGCTAGGCAATACGGATCGGTTTCCCCGCTGGGCTATGGCCTTCAAATTCGCCGCGGAGGAAACCACCACCACCGTGCTGGATGTAACGTGGGAGGTGGGCCGTACGGGCAAGCTCACGCCCAGGGCCTATCTCGAACCGGTGGAACTTTGCGGGGCCACCATCCGCCACGCCACGCTCAACAATTGGGATGATATACAACGCAAGCGAATTGGCATCGGCTCCGAGGTTTTTTTGCGCAGATCCGGGGATGTGATTCCCGAGATCCTGGGCGCAACGCCTGCGGATGAACCCAAGGCGGCCATCGAAAAACCGGTGAGGTGCCCGGCCTGCGGCGCGCATGTTGAGCACCGAGGCGTACACTTATATTGCACCAATTCGCTCTCCTGCTCGCCCCAAATCGTGGCGCGGCTCTCCCATTTCGCCTCCCGCGAGGCCATGGATATCGAGGGCTTTTCCGAAAAGACCGCAGCCCAGATGGTGGCGGAGCTGGGCTTTAGCGCCATCCCGGAGTTGTATACGCTCACGCGGGAGCAACTCGCCGGCCTTTCCGGCTTTGGCGAAAAGCGCATTGAAAACCTATTGGGCGCGATCGAAGCAAGCAAAAAGCCCAGGCTGGGCGCTTTCCTCTTCGCCATCGGCATCCCCAACGTGGGCGCGAAAACCGCCCGCGACCTGGCCCGCCGCTTCGGCACGCTGGAAGCCCTGCGTCAGGCCCCGTTTGAGGATCTGGTGGCCATCGAGGACGTAGGCGGGATCGTGGCAGAGAGCATTTTGGATTTCTTTGCAGACGCTTCCATATCCGCCCAGGTGGATAAGCTGCTGGCGGAAGGCGTTGAGCCGCAGGCCGAGCAGGCGCAGGCCCAATCCAGCCCACTGGCCGGTAAAACGGTGGTGGTTACCGGCTCGATGGAGCGCATGGACCGCAAAGAAATCGAAGCCCTCATCGAGCGCTTGGGCGGCAAGGCTGCGGGCAGCGTAAGCAAAAAGACCGCCCTGGTCGTTGCCGGGCCAGGCGCAGGCAGCAAGCTCGAAAAGGCCGGGGAGCTGGGCGTGCGCGTCCTTACGGAAGAAGAATTTTTTACCATGATCGGAGATACAGAGATATAGCATGCGTCTTGGTAAGCTTACCAACGAACAACTGGATTCCTTGATCCTCTCGAAATTCCGGCACATCCGGCCCGAGGTCATCTGTTCCCCCCAGATCGGGGTGGATTGCGCAGCCGTAGATCTAGGGGGGCGTCTGGCCATCCTCTCAACGGATCCCATCACCTCGGCGGATAAAAACCTGGGGCGGCTCACCGTGCATGTGAGCTGCAACGACGCGGCCGCGGCCGGCGCAGAGCCTTTGGGCCTTCTGGTGACGCTGCTGATCCCCCCTTCGGCCACGGAGGAACAGGTGGGCCGGGTGGCCGATGAGCTGGCCGAGGCGGCGCTGCTTGCCCATGTGGATATCATCGGCGGCCACACGGAGGTAACCGATTCCGTCACCCGCATGGTCACCTGCGCCACGGTCATCGCCCGGGCGGGGGAAAACGGACCCGTGCTGCCCTCCGGCATGCGAAGCGGCCACGATGTGGTGATGACCAAGTTTGCCGCGCTTGAGGGCACGGCCGTGATTGCGGAGGATTTTTCCACCCGCCTTGCCGGCTTGACGGCGGTGGAGTTAAGCACGGCCCGGGGCTTCCTCTCGGAGGTGAGCGTGGTGACGGAGGGCCTTTATGCCGCTGCGCACGGGGCTACGGCCATGCATGATGTGACCGAGGGCGGTGTTTTCGGCGCGGCCTGGGAAATGGCCCAGGCTTCAGGCTGCGGCATGGAGCTTTTCGAAGCGGCCATTCCCGTGCACCCCGTAACGGCCAAGATCTGCGATTTGCTGGGCCTCAACCCTTACCGCCTGCTCTCCAGCGGCAGCATGCTCATCGCCTGCCCGGATGGGGCGGCCATATGCCGGGGGCTTGGGGAGCTCGGCATCCAAGCGGCCTGCATCGGCCGGGCCGGGGGCGAGGGCGTGCGCCTTTCCGACGGCACAATTGTGGAGCCGCCGGAGGCGGACGAGCTTTACCGCCTGTTTGCGTAGGGGGAGCCCTCCGCGGCTCGCGTATGCACACCTTTGACCGGTGCGCCGAGGGCGGCGCACCTACAAAGGATTGCATAGAAATGCATAGATTGCGAATGGGCATGCAAACGCCGCCAGCCGCCCCCGCCTTGTAAAAGGGCGTAAAACGTGCTATAATAAATTGTTTCGGAAGAATTTGGAGGTTGGGAGTCCTATGGTGAACAGCATGACCGGCTTTGGCCGGGCGCTGCTGGCCCGGGAGGGCCGTGAGATGACGGTGGAGCTCAAAAGTGTGAACCACCGTTATTTGGATTTGGGCTTTCGTATGCCGCGGCACATCGGCTTTGTGGAGGACGCGCTCAGGGGCGTGCTCACGCGCGAGCTGGCCCGCGGCCATGTGGATGTGTATCTTTTTTACCGCAATCAACGGGAGGACGCCCGCAAGGTGTGCGTGGATCAGGCGCTGCTTGGCGAATACCTCGAAGCCGCACGCGAATCTGCAGCGCGCTTTGGCCTTCGGGACGACGTCGGCCTTTCGGCGGCCCTGCGGCTTCCGGATGTAACGGATATCATCGAGGCGGAGGAAGACCGGGAGGCGGTTTCCGCCCTGGCGGCTGAGGCCTGCGGCCTGGCTCTGGTGGAGCTCAAGGCCATGCGGGCCGTGGAAGGCGCCAAGCTTTGTGAAGACTTGCTGGCCCGCTGCGGCGTGGTAGAGGGCTTGGCGGCCAAGATCGCCCTGCGCGCGCCGTTGGTGGTAGAAGAATACCGCCAGCGCTTGCAGGAGCGCATCGCGGCCTTGCTGAACGGCGTGGAGATCGACCCCGCGCGCCTGGCCGCCGAAACCGCCATCTTTGCCGACAGGGCCAGCATCGATGAAGAGCTGGTGCGCCTGAGCAGCCATTGCGAGCAGCTAAGGGCCATGCTGGC
>DHOI01000110.1:9258-11543 GCA_002409725.1 Christensenella sp. UBA5394 | reverse complement strand
GTGAAGCTGGTGATCGCCGGTAAGGCCGAGATCGAGAAGATCAGGGAGCAAGTTCAAAATATCGAATAACGCGAAGCGTGTATATACAAGGGGGAACATTATGTCACATATGCGAAAGGGATTGCTGCTGGTTCTCTCCGGCCCCAGCGGGGTCGGCAAGGGCACGGTGGGCAAGGCGCTCATGGCACGCAATCCCAACATCCGCTTTTCCGTATCCTGCACCACCCGTGCACCCAGGCCCGGTGAGGTGGATGGGCTACACTATTTTTTCAAAACCGAAGAAGAATTCCGGCGCATGATCGACGAGGGGGCCTTCCTTGAACACACGCGGGTCTTTGGGGCCAATTATTACGGCACGCCCCGCGCCTATGTGGAGCAGCAGCTTTGCGCAGGCCAGGATATCCTGCTGGATATCGATGTGCAGGGCGCGCTCAATGTCAAGCGCCTCTGCCCGGAGGCGGTGATGATGTTCCTCGCGCCGCCCTCCATGAGCGTCCTCAAGAGCCGCCTGGTCGGCAGGGGCACGGAGAGCAGCGAGGCCGTGGAGCGCCGCTTCCATGAGGCCTACGGGGAACTGGGCCACATGGGAGAATATGAATACCTCGTCATTAATGATGTTTTAGATAAGGCGGTAACGGAGCTGGAGCAGAT
The DNA here is from genome assembly GCA_002409725.1 of Christensenella sp. UBA5394. Lineage (GTDB taxonomy): Bacteria > Bacillota > Clostridia > Christensenellales > CAG-138 > Pelethousia. The sequence goes on along the minus strand of DHOI01000110.1, from coordinate 10,892 downwards.
CATCGCAGCCGAGCGGCTCCGGGTATGCCGCAATGAAGATTTTATCGTTAAGTTCCATGCCGAAGGAGGGCAACCGCTATGATGAACAAACCCGCCGTGAATGAATTGCAGCAAAAGGTCGGCTGCCGTTATATGCTGGTGACCACCGTGGCTAAGCGCGCGCGCCAGCTTTTGGACGACCCCGAAGCCCTGGGCGAGCGTAAACCCGTGAGCGCGGCTGTGGATGAGCTGTACAACGACCAGCTCCACATCGAATTCCCGGAGGATTATCAGAGATAGCATGGCTGGAAAGACCGTGGTGCTGGGCGTTACCGGCTCCATCGCGGCCTATAAGGCCTGCGATATCATCAGCGGCCTCAAAAAGCAGGGCCTTAACGTACGCGTCATCCTCACGGAGGCGGGGGCTAAGATCATCACGCCCCTAGCCCTGGAGGCCATGAGCGGCGCGCCTGTGGTAACCAATATGTTCAGCCGGGAAGCGCCCTGGGAGATTGAGCATATCTCTGTGGCCAAGGCGGCGGATCTGTTTTTGATCGCCCCGGCTACGGCCAACTTTTTGGCCAAGGCGGCCCACGGCATTGCGGACGATATGCTTTCCACCACCATATTAGCCACCCGTGCGCCCATCCTCGTGGCCCCGGCCATGAACAGTGCTATGTACCTCAATCCCGTGGTTCAGGAGAACATGGCCATTTTAGAAAAGCGGGGTTACGGCTTCATCCGCCCTGCCAGCGGGCGCTTGGCCTGCGGGGATGAGGGCGTCGGCAAGCTGGCCGCTGTGGAAGATATCATCGCCGCGGCAATGGCCGCGCTTTATCCCAGGCAGGATTTAAAAGGCAAGCGTATTTTGGTCAGTGCCGGGCCCACACGGGAGCGGATCGACCCCGTGCGCTATATCACCAACCGCTCTTCGGGCAAGATGGGCTATGCCATTGCCCGTGCAGCCGCAGAGCGGGGGGCCGAGGTCACCTTGGTAAGCGGCCCCGTAACGCTGACCCCGCCCCAGGGCGTGGAGCTGGTGAACATCGTTTCTTCGGCGGATATGTTCGAGGCCGTCACTTCTCGCTTTGATGCCTGCGACGCTTTGATCATGGCCGCGGCCCCGGCGGATTTCACCCCGGCGAAGGCGGTGGAGCAGAAGATCAAAAAGCAGGGCGGCGGCATGGAACTTTCCTTGGTGAATACGCAGGATATTCTGGCCGCCGTAGGCGCGCGCAAGGGCGGCCGCACCCTGATGGGCTTTGCGGCGGAGAGCGAGAACCTGGCGGAGAACGCGAAGGCAAAGCTGCAAAGAAAGAATTTGGATTTTATCGCCGCCAACGATATTCTGGCCATGGATGCGGGCTTTGGCGTGGATACCAACCGCGTCACCCTCTACGACGACGGGGGCGGAAGCCACGACAGCGGCCCCATGACCAAAGAAGCCCTGGCGGACTGGCTGCTGGACGCGCTGGCCCAAAGGATGGGCCTATAAGGATGCCAATGAAAGGGGGCGGGCAGCGATGCCCGCCCCTCGCAAATAAGCGGGAAGGAGGGGAGCGGATGTATGCCCAGGTGATGGTTGATATCGCCCACGCCAATGTGGACAGGCTGTTTACCTATGCCGTGCCGCCCGGCATGGCTGTGGAGCCGGG
>DHOI01000110.1:0-9004 GCA_002409725.1 Christensenella sp. UBA5394 | reverse complement strand
CTGGAACTGACCGAGGCCTATACGGGTACAGCCCGGCTCAAAACCCTTCTACGCACGCTGGAACCTTACGCCGTGCTGCGGCCGGATCAGCTGGCCTTAGCGAAATGGATGCAGGGAGCCTATGGCTGCCTCCTGGTTGAGGCCCTCAGGCTGATGATCCCCGCCCAGCTTCGGGGGGGTCGTGTGCGGGAAAAGGTGGTGCGCACGGTGTATGTGCCCAAGGAATTGGATATAGCCGCCGCCTTCGCTTCCCTGCGCAAAAAGGACGGCAGTCTCCGTTCCCCCAGGCAGCACGAGGTGCTGGAGCTGGCGGCTAGCTGCAAACAGGATATTTGCGTAGGGGATATCTATGGCTTTGTGCCGGGAAGCGCCCCGGCCGTTCGCGCCCTGCTAGATAAGGGCTTTTTGTGCGAACGGGGCCACGAGGTCTACCGCGACCCGTATGGAGACTACCCGGTGGAGCGGGATGAACCAAAGGAATTGAACGACGCCCAACGCGCAGCCTATGAAGCCATCGCGGCCGGGCTCGATGGGGGTGGCGGTGCGTTTTTGCTGCATGGGGTCACGGGCAGCGGCAAAACGGAGGTCTATATGCATGCCATTGCCCATGCCATAGCCCAGGGCGGTACGGCCATCGTACTGGTGCCGGAGATTGCCCTCACCCCCCAGGCGGTAAACAGGTTCCGTGCCCGCTTTGGCGAGCGGGTCGCCGTGCTGCACAGCAGATTAAGCCCGGGTGAGCGCTATGACGAATGGCGCAGGATCCGCCTAGATAAGGCGGATGTAGTAGTGGGTGCGCGCAGCGCCGTTTTCGCGCCCGTAAGGGATCTCAAGCTGATCGTGGTGGATGAGGAGCACGAGCCCAGCTACCGCAGCGAGATGACCCCGCGCTACAGCGCGGCCGAGGTGGCGCAAAGGCGCTGTCGCCTTTGCGGCTCTGTGTTGGTGCTGGGCAGCGCCACGCCCGGCGTGGGTACCTACCTCAAGGCCGGCAAGGGTAGATATACCCTGCTTTCCTTGCCGGAGCGCATCCGCGATTTGCCCATGCCCAAGGTGGAGATCGTGGATATGCGCGCCGAGTTCGCGGCGGGCAATACAGGGGTATTCAGCGGCCTTTTACAGGAACGGCTGGCTGCTTGCTTAGGAGCGGGTGAGCAGGCCATCCTCTTTTTGAACCGGCGGGGCTATTCTACCTTCGTTTCCTGCCGGGGCTGCGGCTATGTGTTCCAGTGCCCGGATTGCGACATAGCCATGACCTACCATAAGCAGGAGGGCCTTTTGAAGTGCCATTATTGTGGCAGGTCAGCCCGTCTCCCCAAGGTTTGCCCGGATTGCGGTAAGCCCTACATCAAGTATTTCGGCGTGGGTACGGAGCAGGTACAGCAACAGCTTTTGGAGCTGTTTCCGGAAGTACGCGCCCTGCGCATGGATACGGATACCACCCGGGGTAAGAACGCGCACTATGACCTTTTAAATGCCTTTGCCCAAGGCGAGGCGCAAGTGCTGATCGGCACGCAGATGGTGGCCAAGGGGTTGGACTTGCCCAATGTAACGCTGGTAGGGGTGATCGCGGCGGATGCGGGCCTGTACATCCCGGATTACCGCAGCGCCGAGCGCACCTTCCAGCTACTCACGCAGGTGGCGGGCCGGGCGGGCCGGGCGGACAAGCCGGGCCATGTGGTGGTACAGAGCTACAGCCCGGAGCATCCGGCCATCACGCTGGCCGCCAAGCATGATTACCTCGGCTTTTATCAGGATGAGATCGCCCGGCGGCGGGCTGCCCTATTCCCGCCCTATGCCTTCTTTTTGCGCGCCCTGTTCGTAGGGCCGGAGGAGGAGGGGCTGATGGAGCGTGCTGCCGCCTTTGCCAAAGGCATGCACGAGACGGTGGAGGGGGCCATCGAGCAGGCGGGAGGCGACCCGCGCGCTCTGCTCTTTTGGGGCAGCGGGCCGTCGCCCGTGCGCCGCAAGCAGGGCCTGTTCCGCTACCAGGCCCTTCTGAAGCTGGCCCGCACGGCCCAGGCCGGGGCGGCGCTTAAGGCGGCCTATGCCTATGCCGCGGCCCACAGGGGCGACGGCTTTGGCACGCTGGAGATCAACCCGGCGGATATGTTCTGACGCGAATGATCAATCGGCGCGTTTTGCTTGCCTGGCCCATGGGGAGCGGGTATAATGAATTTACATACTTGGAAGGGACGAAACCTTAATGGCAAAACGAAAGATCTTTACGGACGATGCGCCCTGCCTTAGCAAGGTCTGCCGCCCTGTGGAGCGGTTCGATGAGCGGCTTTCGGAGCTGATCGACGATATGGCGGAAACCATGTACGAAGCGGAGGGCTGCGGCCTGGCCGCCTCCCAGATCGGCATCCTCAGGCGGGTGGTGGTGATCGATTGCGGGGATGGGCTGGTGGAGCTGGTTAACCCGCAAATCATCGAAACCTCAGGCGGTGAAGGCCGCTTCGAGGGCTGCCTGTCGTTGCCCGGCAAAAGCGGCTATGTGATACGGCCCGCGCATGTGAAGGTGCGCGCCTTCGACCGCAAGGGCGACCTATACGAATACGATACTGAGGGCCTTTTTGCCCGGGCTGTGATGCACGAAACGGATCATTTAGACGGCAAGCTCTATACCCGCCTGGTAACGGAGCCGCCGGAAGGCTATAGCGAAGAAAATGAAGCTGAAGGGCAGGGGGCCGAATGAGAATCGCCTTTTTGGGCACGCCGGATTTTGCCGTCCCCTCCTTTGAAATGCTTATAAAAGAGGGGCACGAGCTGGCGCTCTTTACTAACCCGGACCGACCCAAGGGCCGCCACGGCGCGCTCACGCCGCCCCCTACCAAGGATTTGGCACAAAAGCACGGCGTCCCCGTATACCAATTCGAAAAGATTCGCCTTCCCGAGGGCGTTGCCGCTCTTAAGGCTTTCGCGCCGGAACTGATGGTGACGGCAGCCTTTGGGCAGATCTTATCGCAGGAGAATTTAGATATCCCGCCCTTGGGCTGCATCAATGTACATGCTAGCCTTTTGCCCAAATACCGGGGGGCGGCCCCCATTCAATGGGCCATCATCAACGGTGAAACGGTCACAGGGGTGACCACCATGCTCACGGAGGTGGGCCTCGATACCGGCCCCATCCTGCTTCAGAAAGAAACGCCCATCGGCGCGGACGAGACCGCGGGCGAGCTTTTCGACCGCTTGGCTATCCTGGGGGCGGGCCTTTTAAAAGAGACCTTGACCGCCCTGGCGGCGGGTACGCTTACGCCCCGGCCGCAAAACGAGGCCGAGGCCAGTAGGTGCACCATGATTAAAAAAGAAACCGGCAGGGTGGATTTTTCCCAACCGGCCCAGCGGGTGCACGACCTGGTGCGCGGCGTTAGCCCTTGGCCCGGCGCGCATGCCGAGATAGAGGGGGAAACGGTGAAGCTTTGGCGCACGCGCCTTAGCGACCGCCCCGAACGGGGTGAAGTTGGCGAATGTGTGATTGCGGACCCAAAGGAGGGCCTGTTCGTGCAAACGGGGAAGGGATTGATCGAGATCATTGAGCTGCAATTCCCCGGCGGCAAGCGTATGGAGGCCAAGGCTGCCCTCCTGGGCCACCCGATGCGGGGGAAACGCTTCGTATGAGCAAGCCGCGCCGCGCCGCGCTGGAGGCGCTTTTGGATATCACCGAGCGGGGCGCTTACGCTAACCTGCGCCTCAAAGAAGCTCTGGCAGGCTTAGAAGAGCGGAACGCGCGCTTTGTGAGCGCCGCCGTCTACACCACGCTGGACCACCTGCTGTATCTCGATTTTCTCATTGGCCATTTCGCAAAGGGCCGCCTACAGCCGCCCATCCGGGGCATATTGCGGCTGGGACTGGCCCAGGCCCTCTATATGGATGTACCGGAACGCGCCGCCTGCAACGAGAGCGTGGAGCTGTGCAAGGAGATTGGCAAAGAAAAGCTAGCGGGCTATGTGAACGGCGTTTTGCGCGCCGTATTCCGCAGCCGCGAGAACCTGCCGCCGCTGCCGGAAGAACCGGTGCAGCGCCTGAGCATTCAGTATAGCTGGCCCGCCTGGCTGGTAGCGGAATACCTGGCGCAATATGGTACGGCCTTTACCGAAGCGCTGCTGCGTGCCACCCCCTCGGCGATGATCCTGCGCGCCCAGTGGCCCTATACGGCCGCGGAGTTGGAAGAAGCGCTGCAAGCGCGGGGGTTGGCGTTTACCCGGGGCAGCCTGGATGAAAACGCCCTGCGCCTCGCTAAGGGGCTGGATGTGGCCCATGACCCGCTCTTTCTCGAGGGCAAGGCCACGGTGCAGAGCGAAAGCGCCATGCTGGTTTGCCGGCTGCTCGGGCCAAAGCCGGGCATGCGTATTCTTGATGCCTGCGCCGCACCCGGTGGTAAAACGGCCTACCTTTCACATTTAATGGAGGGCATGGGCCAGATCGACGCATGGGATTTGCACCCCCACCGCGTTTCCTTGATGGAGCGCACCTTTGAGCGGCTCCACGTGAAGAACGCCGACCCCATCCAAAAGGACGCGGCGATTCTCGACCCGGCTCTGGCGGAAGCCTACGACGCTGTGCTGATCGATGCGCCCTGCTCCGGGCTGGGGGTAATGGGCAAGCCGGATGCGCGTTACGCAAAGAGCGACGCCATCATCGAGGGCCTCACCGCCCTGCAGCGGGATATCCTCAATACCTGCGCCGCCTATGTGCGGCCCGGCGGTGCGCTGATCTATGCCACCTGTACCATATCCCACAGGGAAAACGAGGCGCAGATCGCGGCTTTTTTGACGGCGCATGGCGAATTTCAACCGGGAAATATGGAGGCCCTGCCTCCTTCTATACAAGCGCGGGCAGAGGACGGCATGGTGCAGCTTTTCCCGCATATGGATAATACGGAAGGCTTTTTTATGGCCAGGCTGGAGAAACGGCATGGATGAGCGGCATTTAGCTTCCATGGATATAAACGAGCTGAAGGCCCTGCTGATGGAATGGGGGGAGCCCGCCTTCCGTGCAGGCCAGGTCTTCTCTTGGCTCGCAAAGGGTGTGCGGCCGGAGGCGATGACCAACCTGCCCAAGAGCCTGCGCCAAAGGTTAGGAGAACTGCCCTACGGAGGCTCCAAGGTTTACGATAAGCGTGTTTCCGCCAAGGATGGGACTGTAAAGTATCTGTTTGAATTGGAAGATGGCAATCTGGTGGAGGGCGTGCTGATGCGCTACCACCACGGCAACACCCTCTGCATCTCCACCCAGGTGGGCTGCCGCATGGGCTGCGCCTTTTGCGCCTCTACTCTGGAAGGGTGCGTTCGGAACCTTTTGCCGGGCGAAATGCTTTCTTTCATTGCCTGCGCCGAGGCGGATGAGCCGCACGAGCCGGATAAGGCCCGCTCCGTCACCAACATCGTGCTGATGGGCAGCGGCGAACCCCTGGATAATTACGACAACGTGGTCAAATTCCTGCGCCTGGTCACGGCGGTGGAAGGTATGAACATCAGCCCGCGCAACATTTCCCTTTCCACCTGCGGGCTGGTGCCGGAACTGCTCCGCTTCATGGAAGAAGCGCCACATGTGACCCTCTCCGTCTCCCTGCACGCGGTGGATGACGAGAGCCGCAGCCGCATCATGCCCGTAAATAGGCGCTATGGCTTGGGCGAGCTTTTGCCGGCCGCCAGGCAATACGCGGAGAAGACCGGCCGCCGGGTGATCTTCGAATACGCTTTAATGGAAGGGCAGAACGCTTCCAGGCAGGACGCGGCGCGTCTGGCCGCCCTGCTCAAGGGCATGAACTGCCATGTGAACCTTATCCCGCTCAACCCTGTGAAGGAGCGGGGCCTCGCAGGCGTAAGCCGGGAGCAGGCACACCAATTCGCGGCCTGGCTGGAAGAGAAGGGTGTGAGCGCCACGGTGCGGCGGGAGATGGGCACGGATATCGAGGGCGCGTGCGGCCAGCTGCGCCGCCGCGTGCTGCAAGAAAGAAAAGGAGAGAGCGAAACGTGAGGTATGCCGCCAAGAGCGAGCAGGGCAAGCGCATACGCAACGAGGACTGCCTGTTCATCCCGGCCCGGCCCGGCGAGATCGCCCTGGCCGTGGTAGCGGATGGCATGGGCGGCCATAACGCTGGCAGCACGGCCAGCGCCCTGGCCGTGGAAACGGTGGTGGCGGAGCTTAAGCGCGGGGGCCTGGGCAGCCCGGAGGATTTGATCCTCAAGGCCCTCTCTAAGGCCAACGCTGTGATCTATGATTATTCTATCACCACGCCCAATTGCCGTGGCATGGGCACCACGCTGGTGCTGGCCATGGCCTTTAAGAGCCGCTATGTGGCGGCTAATATCGGCGACAGCCGCCTGTATTATTTCGATGGGAATTCCCTTACCCAGGTCACGGAGGATCATTCCTATGTGGCGGAGCTGGTCGCTGCCGGCCAGATCACCCGGGAGGAGGCCGCGCGTCACCCCCGGCGCAATATCATCACCCGCGCTCTGGGCACCCGCGAGCAGGAGCAGGCGGATATTTTTAAGGGCAGCTGGAAGGCCGGGGATATGCTCATGCTCTGCACGGACGGGCTCTTCGGCGTGCTGGAGGATACGGAGATGGCCCGCGTGCTGCGGGAGGAAGCGGATATGGAAGCAGCCTGCGAAAGGCTGGTGGAAATCGCCCTCTACGGCGGCTCCACCGATAATATCAGCGTGGCGCTGATACGCAATGAGGAGGGACAATGATCGGTACACTCCTTGGCGGCCGCTACCTGGTGGAGAGCCTGATCGGCTCGGGCGGCATGTCCAATGTCTATAAGGCATATGACCAGCTGGAGAACCGCGCCGTTGCCATCAAGATGCTCAAGGATGAGCACAGGGACGACGCGGAGTTCGTGCGCCGTTTTGCCCGGGAGGCCCAGGCCGTGCTCAGCCTTTCCCACCCCAGCATCGTGGAGAGCTACGACGTGGGGGAGGATGAAACCACCGGCGCAATCTATATTGTGATGGAATATGTGGAGGGCGGCACCCTCAAAGACCTGATCCAGCAAAAGGGCGCCCTTTCACCCAAGGCTGCGGTGGGCATTGCCTGCCAGGTGCTCGATGCGCTGGAGCACGCCCATGAATGGGGCATTATCCATAGGGATGTCAAGCCACAAAATGTGATGATCACCCCCAAGGGCAAGGCCAAGCTGGCGGATTTCGGCATTGCCCGGGATACGGCCGCCACCACCCGCACCTTTGCCGGCACCAATGTGATCGGTTCCGTGCATTATATCTCCCCCGAGCAGGCCCGCGGCGATGTGGCTACGGCAGAGAGCGATATCTATTCCTGCGCGGTGATGCTCTACGAGATGCTCACGGGCCAGGTTCCCTTTGCAGGGGATAATTCCGTAGCCATCGCTCTCAAGCATTTGCAGGAGGAAATTATCCCGCCCATCGAGGTGAACCCGCGCCTGCCCAGGGCGCTGAGCGACGTGGTCGTCAAGGGCACGGCCAAAACGCCAACCCTGCGCTACCCCAGCGCGGCTGCTATGCGGGCGGATCTTTTGCGCGCACTGCGCGAGCCACACGGCAAATTTGCCCGCATGAACCGCATGCTTACCGGCAGGGATCGCAAGAATCGCGGGCCGAGCCTAGGCAACATCGCCCTGGCCGTGGTGGTAGTGCTGGGCCTCTTTGCCAGCGCTTTTCTCATCGTACAATCCCTTCGGGATCGGGATGAAGAGGGCGTGAGCGAATTCATTGTACCCACCCTCATGGGCAAGCCTTTGGAAGAAGCCCGGGAGCTGGCTTCCCTGCGCGGTTTTAAGGTGGCGGTGGGGGATTATGTCGTGAGCGAAGAATCCCCGGAAGGCCAGGTGATCTCGCAGGATCCAACAAAGGGCGTGAGCGGCAAACAGGGGGATGTGATCACGGTGGTGGTCAGCTCCGGCAGCGGCGTGGCTTTAGCGCCGCCGCTGGTGGGCAAAACCTTGCAGGATGCCCTGTTGCTACTGGCTGAAGAAGATTTGGAGCCGGGCCAAACCCAATATACCCCAAGCGACCAGCCGGAGGGCCAGATCATCCGCCAGGAGCCGGAGGAAGGTACCCGTATGGAGCCGGGGGAGAGCGTGAATATTTGGATCAGCGGTACGGAAACGCCGGGCGTGGAAATGCCCGTCTTCGCAGGCATGAGCCCTTCGCTGGCAGTGGAAGCGGCCCAGAAGAACGGCTTTGCACACATTTGGGTGCGCTATATCACCCCCGAAGCCAGCATGGAGGAGGATAAGGTGCAGCGCCAAAGCCCGCCCTCGGGGATGAGCACGGAACAGGCGGCCCTGGTGGAGCTGTGGGTGAGCCGCACCTATTTAGGGGATTACGGGGCGGATATCGCCATCAATCTGGATATCGAGAACGCGGAGCAGGCCGTGGTGGTCACGGCATTGCTCGATAGCGGGGCCGAGGCCGTGCTCTTTGAACAGACCCTGGGCATAGGCAAGCAGCAGCCCATTTCCTTTACAGGTCATTTGCGTGTGCAGGGGGAACGCACCTGTATCGTTTATGTAGGTGGGGTGGAGGTCAAGCGCATTACCGCCGCCTTCAACCCCCGCTAAGCCTATGGAAGGGCGCATCTTAAAAGGCATCGGCAGCTTTTACACCCTGCAATCCGGGACGGATAGCTATGTTTGCAAGGCCCGTGGCCGCTTTCGCAAAGAGGGACTGACGCCCGTGCCCGGGGATTGGGCAACCTTTGAGATCGGCTCTGACGGCAAGGGCTACCTGCTGGAGATCCATCCCCGCAAAAACCTGCTTTTACGCCCGGCCGTGGCCAATGTAGATCAGCTTTTTATCGTGCTTGCCGCTTCCCGGCCGCAGATGGATCTGCTTTTGTGCGATAAGCTGCTGATCCAATGCGGTAAGCTTAGCATAATCCCCATCCTTCTTTGCAACAAGTGCGACGAGGCGGAAGCGCGGGCCTGCGAGGATTTGGTTGCCCAATACGCGCCGGCGGGCTACCCCGTGCTGGTCGTATCCGCCAAAACGGGCGAGGGAGTGGAGGCTGT
>DHOI01000137.1:5696-6437 GCA_002409725.1 Christensenella sp. UBA5394 | reverse complement strand
TCCAGCGCCTTCACCTCCTACAAGAGTACCCGCGGTAACGCCAACCGCGTATTTAATCTCAAAAAGGCCACGGGCCTGGTTTACGGCACCGTGATCCAGCCCGGCGAGGAATTCTCCTCCAACACCATATTGGGCGATCGCTATGAGAAATACGGCTGGATGATGGCCCCGGCTGTGATCGGCGGTGGCGCGGGCACGGAAGATCAGCCCGGCGGCGGCGTGTGCCAGATCTCCACCACGATCTACAATGCCGTGCTCAAGGGCGATTTGGAGGTTACCTCCCGCCGCAACCACTCCAGCCGCAGCGGCTATATCGACGGCGGCCTGGACGCCACCATCAACACGGGTACCATCGATTTCACTTGGAAGAACAACACCGCCAGCCCGGTCTATGTTTTCATCTGGGTGGATACTTCCGATTATACCGTGGTTTGCGAGCTGTACGGCGAGCCCTTCCCGGATACCTTCGATACCATCGAGCTATCCTCAGAGCTGGTGGAAACCATCCCCGCGCCCGAGACCGTATACGAGGTGCAGTCCTGGATCACCGCCCCCTATTGGATGAAATATAAGTCCGCCAAGGATGGCTACATTTACCAGAGCTATGCCACCTACAAAAAGGACGGTGCGGTGGTGGAGACCAAACCTATCGCCACCAGCAAATACAACGCCCACGCCCTCACCTACTACGTATGGCCCGGCTTCCTCGCCGGCTCCGGTCTCGACCCGGCCTACGAGATC
>DHOI01000137.1:0-5393 GCA_002409725.1 Christensenella sp. UBA5394 | reverse complement strand
GCGCAGGAATATCGTTATTTTTTCGTCTTCGGCGTAAAGATCAGCGCGTTGAGGTAGCCGAAAAGGATGGCGGCGGATACGCCGCCTGCGGTGGCTTTCATGCCGCCGGTGAAAGCGCCGATCACACCGCTTTCCATGGCCCCTTCGATCGCGCCCATGCCTAGGGAATAACCGAAGCCCGTGAGAGGCACGGTAGCCCCTGCGCCCCCCAGCTCCACCAGCGGTTCATAGAGGCCTAGGGCCGTGAGGAACACGCCTGCCGTGACGAAAACTACCAGTATGCGGGCCGGAGTGAGCCTAGTGAGGCTGATGAGCAGCTGGCCGATTACGCAGATGCCGCCGCCGATGAGGAACGCCCAAAGATAATCCATTGCTTTTCCCTCCTCTTATTTGCGCTCCAGCACCACGCCGTGGGCAATGCCGGGGATGCTTTCGCTCTGCATGCCGCTGGTGGGGCTCATCAGCGCGCCGGTGGCCATGAAAAAGATGCGGCGCAGATCCCCCTGCTCGATGCGCTCGAGCAGGTAGGCATTGAGCACGCTGGCCGAGCAACCGCAGCCGCTGCCACCGCTATCCACCTTTTGGCTGCCTGAAAAGATCAGGTTGCCGCAATCAAGATGCCGCCGCTCCGCGTCCACGCCGTTATCCTTGCAAAGCTCCAGGAACATCTCGCTGCCGAAGCCGCCCAAATCCCCAGTCACCACCAGGTCGTAATCGCGGATGCTGCGGCCCGTATCGCTTAGATGGGTGGATAGGGTATCCGCGGCCGCAGGCGCCATGGCCGCGCCCATGTTGCTCGCATCTGTAATGCCCAAATCGATCACCCGGCCGATGGTGGCCGCGGCCACGAACACGTTGCGGTAGAGCATCTGGCCCGTGTAGCCGCTTTCCGCCAAGATGCTGCAGCCCGCGCCCGTCACGGTTCGCTGGGCCGTGGGGGGGGTTTGCCCGCCCATTTCCAGGGGCAGGCGGTATTGCCGCTCGGCTGTGGAAAAATGGCTTGTAGCCGCGCAGGCCACGCGGGAGGCATAGCCCCCATCGATCAGCATGGAGCCGAGCAGCAGCCCTTCCGCCATGGTAGAGCAGGCCCCATAGAGGCCCAGGAAGGGTGTTTTCAGCTCCCGGGCGGCAAAATTGGCGGAGATGATCTGGTTCAAAAGATCGCCGCCCAAAAGGCAGTCCAGCTCGCCGGTTTGTAAGGATACCTTTTCCAGAGCCCGGCGCACGGTCTGCTCAAACATTTTGCGCTCCGCCTTTTCCCAGCTATCCTCGCCCCAGGTATCATCCGTGAGCACCTCGTCGAAATAGCTGCCTAGGGGCCCTTGGCCCTCCATCTCTCCCACGATGGCCGCAGAGGAGATCACCTGGGGCGGCGCGCTGAAAACCAGCGTCTGTTTGCCCGCGCATTTGCTTTTCATGCACTCTCCCCCTATCTCATCAGGTAGGCGATGAGGCCCACCAATATGGAAGCGCTCACGCCATAGACCAGCACGGGCCCGGCGATGGAAAAGAGCTTAGCACCCACGCCCATCACGAAGCCCTCCCGCTTAAACTCCATGGCAGGGGAAACGATGGAGTTGGCAAAGCCCGTGATGGGCACGATGCTGCCCGCGCCCGCCCATGTGCCGATCTTGTCGTATATGCCCAGGCCCGTGAGGGTCGCGCCCAAAAAAACCATCACCATAGCGGTGAATGCGGCGGTATCATCCTGCGAAAGGCCCAACGGCCCCTCGCCCAGATCCCGCACGGCTTGCCCGATGCAGCAGATGATCCCCCCGGACACAAATGCTCGGATGCATTGGGAAAAGGTGTTGCTGCGGGGCATCTTTTCATTCACCCGCTGCTGATATTGCTTTTGCTGTGCCGTTTGCGGCTTGGGCATGATGGATCTACTCCTTTAATTTATGGTTTTGTCGGATTGCGGTTTGCGCTGGTATATCTTGGGCGAATGGGCCTTGTAGCGCACCTCGCGCTCGGCCCTAAGGGGCGCGTTTGGGCCTGAAGGCGGCAGATCCGCATAGGCTTTACACATGGCCCGCTTCCTCCGCGTTAACGAACTTGGTGCCCCCGGAGGGTTCGCTCTCCTGCCTGGCCCAGCCAAGATATAGTAGCAGGGCCAGCGCCAGCAGCGCCCCCGCCATCAGTAGCATGAAAATATATCGCCTAGCCTTGCTCATATCGTCCTCCCGTGTGATTCGCTCTGCTCTAGTTTGCGCAGCTCCGCCCTTTTTCACACGCACACAAAAAGCGCGGAGCCGCTCTTAGGTTGAGCCTCCGCGCCTGTTCTTATGAATCTATCTTGCTTTTTTAAGCGATTTTTTTATGATCCTTTGATCATCCCCGTTAGGGCCGCCAGGCAAATATCCACCTCTTCGGCCGTGTTCGTATGGCCAAAAGCAAAGCGCACCGTGCCCTGGGGGAAGGTGCCGAGGGTTTTATGCGCCCTGGGCGCGCAGTGCATGCCGCAGCGGGTCATTACGCCGTGCTCGCTATCCAGCCTAAAGGCGACGGCGGCGTTATCCAGCCCCGCGGGCGTGAAATCCAGCGATACCGTAGACACCCGGCCCTCTAGGCCGTCTACGCCCACGATGCGCACGCCCGGCAGGGCCCGCGCACCCGCAAGGAAGCGGCCGGAAAGGGCCATTTCCGCTTCATAAATGGCCGCCGTACCCGTTTTCAGCACATATTGCAGGGCGGCGTTAAGCCCGGCCACGCCGGGCAGGTTCATGGTGCCGCTCTCGAACCGATCCGGCAAAAAGGCGGGCATGAATTCCGTATCCGATACGCTGCCAGTGCCGCCGCTGATGAGCGGCTCCAGTTCCTTTGCAAAATCATCGCTTATCAGCATACCGCCGATGCCCTGCGGCCCCAGCAGCCCCTTGTGGCCGGTAAAGGCGATGGCGCTCGCGCCCAGCTTCTTCATCGAAAGGGGCAGCACGCCCGCCGTTTGCGCGGCGTCGATCACAAAGTGCAGGCCTCTTGCACGGCACAGGGCCGCCGCTTCCTCTATAGGCAGCACCGTGCCGCACACATTGGAGGCATGGGTCAGCACCACCATTTTGGTTTCAGGCCGGATCAGCGCCTCGACCCGCTCGATGGGCAAGCGCCCGTCCACCTCGGCCCGGGCGGCGTCAAAGGATACGCCCAACTCGGCCAACTGGTTCAGCGGACGCATCACGGCGTTGTGCTCCAGGGAACTGACGACCACATGATCGCCCTTTTTGAGATACCCCTTGAGGAGCATATTGAGGGACTGGGTGATGTTGCCGCTAAAGGCCACATTCTTGGGGTCGTCCCAATCCAAAAGCTGACAAACAAGCTCCCGGGTATCCAGCACCATATCCGCCACACGGTAAGCTCCCGCGTAGCCGCCCCGGTTGATATTGAAAGCCGAGGTTGCCAAAAGGTTGGCCATGGCCTCCCCCACGCCCGGCGCTTTGGGGAAAGAAGTGCTGCCGTTATCAAAATAGATCATCCGTATGCCTCCGGCTCATCCAATACTCTTTTCCAAGTATACCCCAGGGCTGCGGATTTGTCTGTGGATTTTTTACACATTTGTAGTTTCTATAAACAACTTCCTTTGATCGTCATTATCTATAATGTAGCTATCCGGCCTGTTTCGCTGCTTTTTTTTGCTTCGTGCCGTGTGTCCAAATAGCTTTCCTCTATGCTGTTGTTTTTTTTGCAGGATGTTTCTATTTGAGTTTGCGAGCTTGTCTTTATATGATGAAGCTGTTGTGAATTACACTTCTCAAGCATCCACATATAGGAGGTATTGTTCGTATGTCATTTTTCAAGAAGCACGGCCTGGTCGTGGGCACCGGATTGGTTGTCGGCGCGATCTCCATTGCCCTAGTGGCCTTTGGCAACCCAAAAAACATGGGCTTTTGCATTGCCTGCTTCCTGCGGGATATCGCGGGCGGCGTAGGGATGCACCGGGCCGAGGTTGTGCAATATATACGGCCCGAGATCATCGGCCTGGTGCTGGGCGCGCTAGTCATGAGCCTAATCGGCAAGGAATTTGCTCCCAAGGGCGGCAGCGCGCCCCTGACCCGCTTTGCCCTGGGCTTTGCCGTGATGGTGGGTGCGCTGATGTTCCTTGGCTGCCCCCTGCGCATGATGATCCGCATCGGCGGCGGCGACCTCAACGCCGTGGTAGGCCTCATTGGCTTTGTGGCCGGCATCCTTATCGGCATCTTCTTCCTCAACAAGGGCTTCAGTCTCAAGCGCACCTATGACCTGCCCAAGCTGGAAGGCTATATGCCCGGCCTTACCGCCATTGGCCTGCTGCTTCTGCTCACCTTTGGCGCGGGCCTGCTGTTCTTTAGCGAAAGCGGCCCCGGCTCCATGCGCGCGCCCGCGGCCATCGCCCTTATCGCCGGCCTCGTGGTGGGCGCGCTGGCCCAGAAATCCCGTTTGTGCACCGTGGGCGGCATCCGCGATGCGTTGATGTTCAAGGATTTCCACCTGCTCTATGGCTTTATCGCCATCATCGTCACAGTGCTTCTCGGCAACCTGCTCACCGGCGCGGGCGTAAAAGTCTCTTTTGTGGAGCAGCCCGTGGCCCATACGGACGGCCTGTGGAACGCCCTGGGCATGGTTCTGGTGGGCTTTGCCAGCGTTCTGCTAGGCGGTTGCCCCCTGCGCCAGCTTATCCTGGCCGGTAGCGGCAATGCGGATAGCGGCGTGGCCGTGCTGGGTATGGTGGTCGGTGCAGCCTTCTGCCATAACTTTAAGCTGGCCTCCTCCGCGGATGGCCCAACCGCCAATGGTCAGATCGCCGTGATCCTCTGCCTGGCATTGGTAGCGCTCATCGCCGTACTGAACCTGCACAAGCAAAAGGACTAAGGAGGGACACATATGAAACAGATCGACGCGCGCGGCCGGGCCTGCCCCGAACCGGTGCTCATGGCCAAACAAGGCCTTAAAGCATCCCCTGCCGGGATTGAGGTGCTGGTGGATAACGCCGTGGCTCTTGGCAACGTGACCCGCTTTGCTCAAAACGCCGGTTATCAGGTGCAAAGTACCGCCGGCGAGGGCGATACCCACAAGCTGACCATCACCAAATAAGCGGAATGGATTATCTCGCCACTTTCTATACTCATTTTGCCGCCCAAACCTTTGCCCGGCGCTTGCAAAAGCAGGGCATAGAGTCCCGGATGATGCCCACGCCCCGCTCCGTGAGCGCCTCCTGCGGTAGCTGCGTGCGCTTTGCCTTGCACGGCGGCTTCCTCCCCCTGCTCGTGGAGGATACGGAGGCCGTTTATCGCTGCGGGGGCGAGCGTTATACAGAGGTGTGGCGGCATCAGGACGTACAAAGCTAAGCATAGGGGCGGGCGTCATACCCGCCCTCAGACTGTCAAAAAAGTCCTTAGGGGTTCGGGGGCCGTAGC
>DHOI01000108.1 GCA_002409725.1 Christensenella sp. UBA5394 | reverse complement strand
GGATGGTATTTTTTAGAGGAGGCCAGCCCTACCTCGGCCAGCAACCTGGATTGGTTCATAGAGCAGTTTTATCGAAAAATGCTGCCCCTCGGTAGCGATATTTACGAAAGCTGCAATCAGATCGTGGGGAAGTTGGATCCAGCCAAGAGCGACCTCGTATTCTTGCCGTATCTATATGGTTCAAACACGATATCGGGCGCTAACGGCTGTTTTTTTAACTTGGCCAGCCATCATACCAGCGAAGATGTTCTGCTTGCCGTATATGAGGGCATTATGTTTTCCTTGCTGCACCATGTCGTTAGGCTATGCGGCAATGCTCCTGTTGGGCGGGCGCGCCTTTCGGGCGGCGCCTCCCGCTCAGGCGTTTGGTGTCAGATGTTGGCGGATATGCTGGATGCATCCGTCGACCTGCCGGAATGTGCGGAGCTTGGCGCTTTGGGCGGCGCACTGTGTGCCGGTGTCGCGATAGGAGCTTATAGGGATTATTCCCAAGCAGTGACAGATATGTGCCGGATACGCTGCGCCTACATGCCCAATCCTGAGCGCGTAGACATATATCATGCAAAATATGAACGATTTAACAAGGCTATCCAAACGTTGGAAGCCTTCACGAAAATATAACTTTCTGAGGTGAAGGATAATGCTGCGCGCTGAGAGACATAAGCTTATCACCGAGTTGGTGAACACAAAGGGCATTGTAGCCATTGAAGACTTAATGCGGGAGGCAAACATATCCAAGGCGACAGCCCGTAGGGAAATTAACTATCTTGCGGAAGAGAACCGCCTCGTAAAGATCAGGGGCGGCGCCAAGGCGATAGACCCCTCTGTCTCCCCCTCCTTTGAGCCCTCCTTCCGGGCAAAAAGCATGGTAAACCTTGAGGAAAAGCAGCGGATCGCCGCCGCCGCTAAACGCCACATTCAGCCCGGGGATAAAGTCATCCTGGATTCCGGCACCACTGTGCTTGAGCTAGCTAAGCTGCTGATTGACGAGCAGGATATGACCATTGTCACCAACGATATCCGCATTGCCTCAGAGCTTACAAAAAATCAAACTATTGATATGCTTTTTGTAGGGGGCATGATCCGCAAGGGCTTCTGTTCCTCCTATGGCTATTTTGCCGAGGCCATGCTCAGCGATATCACCGTAAACAGAATTTTCTTATCGGTAGATGCGATTGATTCTGATTTTGGGATCATGAGCTATACAATGGATGATGTTAATGTAAAAAAGATTGGCATGGCCAACGCCCTCCAAACAATCCTGCTTTGTGACCATTCTAAGTTTTCTTCGCGGGCTCTATTTTCCATTGGCTCTCTGGAGTGTATCGATATCATCATCGTCGGGGAGGAGCTGGATCCCGCCATCGTGAACCGTCTGCGCCAGTTAGGGAAGACGCTGGAGCTGGTTTAGGGCGTGCTCTATGGCTGCGCCATCTCGCGCGCACACGGTGCGTGCATGCCGCGCGGCATAAAAAAGAAGCCGCCGCAAGTACGGCAGCTTTGCTGTGGAATAAAACGGGGCATATGCTTCTTCGGAGACTTGCGCTTGCGCGAAGGGGTTAGCCCGGCGCCTTTACAAGCTTCGCGTCCTGCACGGTGTAAAGATAGGTGGGTTCACTGATGGCTTCCGCGTAGGGGTTTGCAGCTAAGTTGAATTCCATGGTGCCCCAAAACGCGTCCGGTGCAATATGCAGGCTAACCAAGGCGGTTACCGAGCCGTCTGCGTTGGCCTCTACGGAATCCAGCGTGGTGCTTGAATCACCCCTGTCGGAAAGCGCGAGCAAGTATGCGTCCAGTCCGTCATCATACTGCATTGCATCTTCAAAGCTTTGAGGCAAGGGAAGAAGGTCGTCGTAATCCCGAAACGCTGCGCTTGCAAATTCTTGCATCACTTGGCTGGGAATAATCGCATGAACATTGTTGTACTCAATAAGCGGGTGGGTATGGCCCCAATTCACGCCCGTAAGATAAAGCACCGACCAAAAGAAATCGGCATCTTTAGGGGCGTAGGGCGTTGTATCAGTCATACCCATTGTATTCAAAATGGAATCAAGAATGGGCATCATGGCTTCTACGCCCTTTCGAAGCTCTACGGGGCCGGGCGTGGCGGCGGGGGCCGGTGATGCTGTAGGCGTAGGCGACGCTGCTGGGGCGAGGGAAGCGCTGCCGCCATCTAGCGCGGGGGCCGCGGGGGAGCAGGCGGCAAGGATGGTGCAGAGTGCAGAGAGCACGATAAGCAGCGTAAGAGTCTTTTTCATGATACTATCTCCCATTTATTGAAGAGGTAAGGCAGTTGTGCCGAAAACAGTATATCACACTTGGCGGCGGTTTGAAGCGAAAAATAATGCGGGGCACGGCGGTTGCGCTGGCCATTTTGATGGCGCTGGGCGCGGTGCCGACCACGGCAGTTGGTGCGGCGGGCGGCTCTGCCGGCGCAGGCGTTGCCATAAGCGCTTTTGACGCACTTGGCCATGATCTCCGCTGGCAAAATACAACGCAACCGCAATTCCCTGAAACGCTAGCGGGAACGGGGGAACGCAAGTGTGGGTTATCCCCACACAGGGGTAGACGAATCAGGCCTATGATGCGGCCGCACCCACGCAGGGGCTTTCTGCGCTCACCGCCAAGTTTGGCGGGGCACACCCTTGCAAGCGGCGTGGAGGCATCCCGCATCACGGTGTACATACGGCAAAGCGCGGGCGCGGCAAACACCTTAGTCCATAGTTAGCTTCTGTGCGCCAGTACGCAAAACGCGATTAAGGCCCAGGCGAAGGGAATTTTGCCAGAATGCTAAAAAGCCTGTAACCCCCGTTTAAATAGGGGGTTGCAGGCTTTTGATACTACCTTAAAAGGAACTGACGACATAGGTTATGGCTTTTTTCATCACCGTAACAGGCTAAGCAAACATTTATAGACGCTTTAATGTTCTCGCGTATTATATTCAATCTATCTTCACACTCTCTGCGGAACTCCACCCAACCCTTAACATCATTTTCTTTGGGGATCATGCTTTTTGCGCTAACAGATACAGCATAGAGTAGTATTTCCGAGCGGGATGTCTTTTATGGCGACCTCACCCTTTCCAGTGATTACATGACGGCGGGTGCCGTTCAGCGGCTGCGCAGCCTGGGAAAGGCCCGCGCCAAGGCGCGCAATCCAAACATCAAGATCATTCCCATCTCCGCCAAGACAGGCGAGGGGATGGCGGAATGGTCGGCGTGGCTCGCGGGCGAGGTCAACGCCTACCGCGCCGTAAACGGCAAGTAAGGGAGGGGCAGATGGAAAACGCCAAGAACATCCAGAAAATGTGGTTCCCCGAAGGCTACGAATGCAAGTATAACGAAAAGGTGATGGCCTTTGCGAATATGCTGGGCCGCAAAAAGCCGGGCAAGGGCTATGCTTGGGACGACCCGGAATACGTGATCTTGGAGGCGGGCGTAGATGATGAAATGGCTGAAATGGGCCTTGCCATGGGCTATTTCACCAAGCGCACAGCCGCACAAATGGCCGGGATCACCGGCAAGAGCGAGGCATATTGCCACGAACAAATGATGAAGCTGGCCACTTACGGCACCTGCTTCGTTAATGTGATCGACGGCGTGGATACCTTCTGGCATGCGGAAAGCTGGATACCCGGCATCATGGAGATGATCGTCAACAACCTCGATAATGTTAAAAAATATCCCGTGGTAGCCTATGCCATGGAGGCCTATGGCCGCGTGCGCGGCCCCCTGAGCGCGGGCATGTTCCCAACGGGCATCGGCTTGATGCGGGTCATCCCCATTGAATCCGCCATCGATGGCAGCAGCCGTAGAGCCAGCTACGAAGAGGTATCCAAATACCTCAACGACAACACCGTCTTTTCCTGCTCCCCCTGCTCCTGCCGCACGGACCGCGAGGCTATGGGCGAGGGCTGCGGCCATTTGAAGGAGGATATGTGCATCCAACTGGGCCACGCGGCGGAATACTACATCCGCACGGGCCGGGGGCGGGCTATCACCCGCGAAGAAGCCTTCGAAATTATCAAACGGGCAGAGGAAAACGGCCTCATGCACCAGATCCCCAACATCGACGGCTCGGGCAAGACCCATGCCATCTGCAATTGCTGCGGCTGCTCCTGCCTCTCCCTGCGCACGGGCAGCATGTATAAAAATACGGATATGCTCCGCTCCAACTACGTTTCCCGCGTGGATAAAGAAAAGTGCGTGGCCTGCGGCCAATGCGTGGAAAATTGCCCCGTCAATGCCCTACGCCTGGGGCAAAAGCTCTGTTCAAGCGCGCCTGTGACCAATAACATCACCACCACCTATACCCCGCGCAACAACGAATGGACGGAGAAGGACTGGAACGCAGATTACCGCCTCAACCGCCAGGAGGTGGTGGATACCGGCACCTCTCCCTGTAAAACCAGCTGCCCCGCGCACATCGCCGTGCAGGGCTACATCAAGCTGGCCGCGCAGGGCAAATACACCGAGGCGCTGCAGCTCATCAAAATGGAGAACCCCTTCCCCGCCGTTTGCGGCCGCGTCTGCAACCGCCGCTGCGAGGACGCCTGCACCCGCGGCGATGTGGATGAACCCATCGCCATCGATGAGATCAAAAAATTCATCGCCGAGCAGGATCTCAAAAAAGAGACCCGTTTCCTGCCCAACAAGCGGCATGATTTCAGTGATATCAAGATCGCAGTGGTAGGCGCGGGCCCGGCGGGCCTCTCCTGCGCCTATTACCTGGCCCTCGACGGCTACGACATCACCGTGTTTGAAAAGCAGCCGCGCCTTGGCGGCATGCTTACGCTGGGCATCCCCTCCTTCGTGCTGGAAAAGGATGTCGTGGATGCTGAGATCGACATCCTGCGCGAGCTGGGCGTAAAATTCCAAACCGGCGTGGAGGTCGGCAACGATATTGCGCTGGATGCGCTGCGCGCCCAGGGCTATAAGGCTTTTTACCTAGCCGTCGGCGCACAGCAGGGCCGCAGCCTGGGCCTTGAAGGCGAGGAAGCGGAAGGCGTGCTTTCCGGCGTGGAATTTTTGCGGCGGGTGAGCCTTGAAGAAGGCAGGAAACACGTATCCGGCAAGGTCGTAGTGATCGGCGGCGGCAATGTGGCCATCGATGTGGCGCGCTCCGCCGTGCGCAGCGGCGGTGGGGACGTGGCCATGTACTGCCTTGAGCAGCGACACGAAATGCCCGCTTTGCCCGAAGAGGTCGCCCTGGCCGAAAACGAGGATATCGCCATCTGCAACGGTTTCGGCCCCAAGCGCCTGCTGGTGGAAAACGGCAAGGTTACAGGCGTGGAGTTCATGCGCTGCACGGCCGTATTCGACGCGGATGGCCGCTTTGCCCCCCAATATGACGAAAACGACGTGATGGCCGTAGAGGCGGACTACGTGCTGCTCTCCGTAGGCCAGAGCATCGATTGGGGCGGCCTGCTGGCCGGTTCCAAGGCCGTTCTCAACCGCAACGCCTCCATCCAGGTGGATGACTGGACATACCAGACCGCCGAGCCGGATATCTTTGCAGGCGGCGACGCGGTGACCGGCCCCAAATTTGCCATCGACGCCATCGCCGCGGGCAAGCAGGCGGCCATCTCCATCCACCGCTTTGTGCACCCCGGGCAGGATCTGCGCTTTGGCCGCAGCCGCCGGGCCTTTATCGAGCTGGATAAAGCCGCGGCCGTGATCGAGAGCTACGATAACACCCCCCGCCAGCGCGTGAGCGAGGTCAGGGCCGAGG
>DHOI01000143.1 GCA_002409725.1 Christensenella sp. UBA5394 | reverse complement strand
GGCTGGGGGGGGGGGGGGTTTCCCCCCCACCCCCCCCCCCCCCCCCCCCCCCCCCGCCGTATCCAGCCAGCCGGCCCTTAACAATATGCCCAACCTCGCGGGCATGCCCGGCCTGGGTGGAGGCAATATGCCCAATATGGGCAATATGGGCAATATGGGCCCTTTGGGAAATATGGGCAACATCATGCAGATGATGCAGCTCTTTCAGGGACTTTCGGGCGGCAACCCGCTGGGGGGCCTTGGAGGCGGAAATCCCATGCAGTTGGCCCAAATACTGGGCTCTTTGATGGGCGGCAAGAAGAATTAGCGGGCGGATAAAGAGAAGTTTCATCCTGCTATACCAAATACATATGATTGTCATAATCGTTTGATATATGTATACTGATACAAGGAACTTTGCCGCGGCGCGGGCTGCGGCCGTAGAAAGGTGAACGGCTATGACACAACGCGTATATGAAAATATCCCGGTGGTAGCTCTGCGGGGGCTGGTCGTGCTGCCCGGAGAACTGCTGCATTTTGATGCCGGGCGGGATAAGAGCGTGAACGCGCTCAACGAAGCCCTGCGGCGGGATGATATGGTTTTTTTGAGCGCCCAGCACGACGCCCGCAAGGCGGATATCACCACGGAGGATATCTTCGAGGTTGGCATGCTCTGCGAGCTAAGGCAAATGCTCAGCCTGCCCGGGGACAGCACCCGGGTGTTCGTGGAGGGCGTGTGCCGGGCCGTGGCCGTATCCATCAGCGATGGAGAATATATGGTGGCGGATATTGCCTGCCTTGAGGATGCGCCCTACGACAAGGCCGTAGCGGAGGCCTTGCGCAGGCGGCTGGGGCGGGACCTGGCCGAATATGCCGTTCTCAGCCCCCGTATGAATTCCGACGCGCTGGCCACTATAGAAAGCAAGGCGGATCCCGGTGTTTATGCGGATGCCGTGGCCAACGCCGTGATGCAGAAGGCAGGCGACAGGCAGCCCTTTTTGGAAGAAGTGGACCCGGTGCGGCGCCTCAAAATGGCTCTGCGCCACCTCAAGGGCGAGATCGAGATTCTTCGGGCGGATCGGCGCATCGCCAAGGAAGTTCAGACCCAGGTGGATAAAAACCAAAAGGAATATTACCTTCGGGAGCAGATCAAGGCCATCCGCAAGGAGCTGGGGGATACCCAGGCTTCCGAGGCGGACGCCATGCGGGAGCGCTTGGCCGACAAGGATATGCCGGAAGATGTGCGCGAAAAGGTAAGCCGCGAGATCGACCGCTTTGCAGACCTGCCCGCGGGCAGCCACGAGCAGCCGCCCATGCGCAATTATATCGAATGCATGCTGGATTTGCCCTGGCGCGAGCAGAGTGAGGATAGCACCAGCCTTTCCCGCGCGCGGGAGGTTTTGGAAGCGGATCATTATGGCCTGCCCAAGGTGAAGCAACGCATTTTGGAGTACCTGGCCGTGGCCAATCTTACAGGCAAGCTCAACGGGCAGGTCATCTGCTTTGTGGGCCCGCCGGGTGTGGGCAAAACCTCCGTGAGCGAATCCATCGCCCGCGCTTTGGGGCGCAAGTTCGTGCGCATGAGCCTGGGCGGCATCCGCGACGAGGCGGAGATACGCGGTCACCGCCGCACCTACATCGGCTCCATGCCCGGCCGTGTCATCGCCGCCATGCGCCAGGCCGGGGTGGTGAACCCCGTGATCCTTTTCGACGAGATCGATAAACTAGCAGCGGATTGCCATGGCGATCCTTCCTCCGCCATGCTGGAGGTGCTGGACGGGGCGCAAAACTTTGCCTTCCGCGATCATTTTCTAGAAACGCCTTACGACCTTTCCAAGGTCCTGTTCCTCACCACAGCCAACGACCGCTCGGCCATTCCCGCCCCTTTGCTGGACAGGCTGGAGATCATCGAGGTGCCCAGCTACCTGGATACGGAAAAGGCCGAGATCGCCAAGCGCCACCTGATCCCCAAGCAGATGGAAAAGCACGGCCTCAAGAGGGGCATGCTGACCATACCGGATGCGCTTTTGCCCGCCATCATTAGGGGCTATACGGCCGAGGCCGGCGTGCGGGAGCTGGAGCGCACCATCGGCTCCATATGCCGCAAGGCCGCCTGTGAAATCGGCGAGGGCAAGCAGCGGATACGTCTTACACGAGCGCGGCTAGCCGAATACTTGGGGCAGCCCAAATACCGCGACCATACCGTACAAAGGCCGGACGCGGTGGGCGTGGCCAACGGCATGGCCTGGACGCGCACCGGTGGCGAGCTGTTGGAAATCGAAGTAGCAGCCGTGCCGGGCACGGGCCAGGTGCAGATGACGGGCAGGCTGGGGGATGTTATGCAGGAGAGCGTGCGCGCTGCCATGACCTTTGTGCGGGCCAATGCCGAGGCTTTGGGCATCGCGACGCAAGATTTCCGCGAAAAGGACATCCACCTGCATGTGCCCGAGGGGGCCGTGCCCAAGGATGGCCCCAGCGCAGGCATCACCATGGCCACAGCCATCGCCAGCGCCCTTTCGGGCGCACCCGTGCGTTCCAACGTGGCCATGACCGGGGAGATCAGCCTTCGCGGCAATGTGCTGCCTATCGGCGGCCTAAGGGAAAAGCTGCTGGCTGCCGTACGCGGCGGCGTCAGCGTGGCTGTGATCCCGGCGGAGAACCGGCGGGATCTTGACGAGGTGCCGGCCGAAGTAAAGGAAGCCCTGCGCATCGAATTCGTGGAGGACGCCATGGCGGCCCTGCGCGCGGCCCTCACCAGGCTGCCCGGTCCCCGCGCCTATACGGGCGCGCACAAGGGGGAACAGGGGCCTGCTGCCCAAAGCGCGCTGATGATGCGGGATCAATAAAGAAACGGAGGAGCGGCCATGGAGCCATTCGCCATTAAGCAAGCGGCTTTCGTCACCAGCGTGGGCCTGGGGGGCGATTACCCACAGCCCCTGGAATCGGGCGTGGAGATTGCACTGGTGGGCAAATCCAACGTGGGCAAATCCAGCCTCATCAATTCCCTGTGCAATAATTATAAGCTGGCCCGCGTATCCGGCAGCCCGGGCAAGACCAGGCTGATCAATTATTTCGCCATCAACCGCCAGTTCTATTTGGTGGATTTGCCGGGCTACGGCTTTGCCAAGGCCCCGAAAACGGAAAAGGAGAAGTGGGGGCAGCTGATGGAGACCTATCTTTCCAGCGGCCGCGTGACCCATCTGTTTTTGCTGCTGGATATTCGCCACGAGCCCACGGCAGAGGATAAGCAGATGTTCCAATGGGTGCTCTATTACGGCGTGCCCTTTACCCTGGTGGCTACCAAAGCGGATAAGATCGCCAAATCCAAGCGCAGGCAGGCAGCAAACGCCGCGGCCAAGCTTTTAGGCGCGCCGCCCGCCGCCTTGCCCTACTCCGGCGAAACGGGGGAGGGGCGACTGGAGCTGCTCGAGGGCATGGGAAAAATCGTCCAGGACCATATTTCTCTGCACAATACAAAAACCCCTATTGACATAGATAGTTCCCTTTTGCATAATATGGAATGAAGATCGATCAGGTCTAAATTTTACGCGATGCGACCGGAGGAAATGATATGGGTCTCAAAAAGTGCCCACGCTGCGAGTTGAACTACATCCGCGAGGGTGAAAAATACTGCGATATCTGCAAGCGGTATATGAAGGGCGAGGCCGATGCGGACTCGGT
>DHOI01000071.1:1595-6533 GCA_002409725.1 Christensenella sp. UBA5394 | reverse complement strand
TTGCCATGGTCTACGTGACCGATCGTTCCGATGTTTACATGCGGCTTCGTGCGTTCAAATTTTGCCTTTGCCATTTAAACTTCTTCCTCCATATCCCTATCGTTCTATATTTCGTAGCAAAAAGGGGCGGCCCCGCCGCCCCGGGGATTTTAATGAATTCCCAGTATCTTCTTGGCCACCCCTTCGCTCATGCGCTCGTAGTGGTCGAACTGCATGGTGAAGGTGCCGCGGCCCTGGGTCGTTGAGCGCAAATCCGTCGCATAGCCGAACATTTCGGAGAGCGGGCAGATCGCGTCGATCACCTGGGCGTTGGCCCTGGTATCCGTACCGGAGATGCGGCCGCGCCTGGCGGTGATGTTACCCAATACGTCGCCCATGTATTCATCGGGCATGGTGACCTCAACCTTCATCATGGGCTCAAGCAGTACGGACGCGCCCTTTTCCATGGCCTCCTTGAGGGCCATGGAGCCGGCGATCTTGTAAGCCATTTCGGAGGAATCCACCTCGTGATAGCTACCGTCCAGCAACACGGCCTTGAAATCCACCAGCTCGTAGCCGCCCAGGCAGCCGCTGGCCGAAGCCTCGCGGATACCCTTCTCGATGGCGGGGATAAACTCCTTGGGGATCACGCCACCCACGGTCTTGTCTTCGAAGACGAAGCCTTCGCCGGGTTCCAAGGGGCTGAATTCCACCACGCAATGGCCGTATTGGCCATGGCCGCCGGTCTGGCGCACATAGCGCCCTTCGGCCTTGACGGTGCGGGTGATGGCTTCGCGATAGGCCACCTGCGGGTTGCCCACCTTGCACTCCACCTTGAACTCGCGGATTAGCCGATCCACGATAATCTCCAAATGCAGTTCACCCATGCCGGCGATGATGGTCTGCCCCGTTTCCTGATCCGTATAGGTTTTGAAGGTGGGGTCTTCATCCGCCAGCTTGATGAGGGCCGCGGTCATCTTCTCCTGGCCGGCCTTGGTCTTGGGCTCGATGGCCACCTGGATCACCGGGTCCGGAAAATCCATGGATTCGAGCAGAAGCTGCTGGCCCTCTGAACAGAGGGTATCGCCGGTGCCGGTCTCTTTAAGGCCCACAATGGCGCAGATATCGCCCGCGTAGACCTCGGGGATCTCGGAGCGGCTGGCCGCGTGGATCAGCATGATCTTGCCGATGCGCTCCCGCTTTCCCTTGGAGGAATTGTAGGCGTAGGTGCCGGATTTGAGCGTGCCGCTGTATACTCTGGTAAAGGCCAGCTTGCCCACAAAAGGATCCGCCACAATCTTGAAGGCCAGCGCCGCAAAAGGAGCGTCGTCCGTACAGACGGTCTGGATGGACTTTTCGCCGGATTTATCCATGCCCACAGGCGCGGGCACGTCAAGAGGCGAGGGCATATAATCTACGATAGCGTTCAGCAGGGGCTGCACGCCCTTGTTGCGGTAGGATGTGCCGCAGCAAACGGGCACCAGGCGATTGGCGATGGTGGCCTTGCGGATGCAGCGGTTGATCTCCTCAATTGTAAGCTCTTCACCGGAGAGGTATTTTTCCAATACCTCGTCCTCTTCCTCGGCAATGGAATCCAGCAGGGCCGCACGGTATTCCTGCGCCTGCGCCAGCATTTGGCCGGGGATCTCCTCCTCGCGTATGTCCACGCCCTCGTTATCGTAATAGACCTCGGCCTTCATGGTAATAAGATCCACGATGCCGATAAAATCGGCTTCCTTGCCGATGGGCAGTTGGATGGGCACTACATTCGCGCCGAGGCGGTCCTTCATCATCTGTACGACGTTGAAGAAATCCGCGCCGGTGATATCCATCTTGTTGACGTAGGCGATGCGGGGCACGCCGTATTTGCTGGCCTGCCGCCAAACGGTTTCACTCTGCGGCTCCACACCGCCCTTGGCGCAAAATACCGCCACAGCGCCATCGAGCACCCGCAGGGAGCGCTCCACCTCCACGGTGAAGTCCACATGACCCGGGGTGTCGATCACGTTGATGCGGTGGCCTCGCCAATAAGCGGTCGTCGCGGCGGAAGCGATGGTGATGCCCCGTTCCTGTTCCTGCACCATGAAGTCCATGGTTGCCGCGCCCTCATGCACCTCGCCAACCTTGTGAATCCTCCCCGTATAAAATAGGATACGCTCGGTCGTGGTTGTTTTGCCGGCGTCGATGTGGGCCATGATGCCGATATTTCTGGTATGTTCCAAAGATGTTTCTCTGGGCATGCTCACGCCTCCTTTCCGCGTGTGATTTTATTGAGCGGCGGGAAAATCCACGCCGCTCCAACATTGCTTCTTTTGGGCAAGCCTTTTTACCACCTGTAATGGGCGAAGGCCCGGTTGGCCTCGGCCATCTTGTGGGTATCTTCCTTCTTTTTGAAGGCAGAACCGGCGGAGTTGGCCGCGTCCATGATCTCGGCGGCCAGGCGCTCCATCATGGTGCGCTCGCTGCGGTTGCGGCTGTAGGAGACCAGCCACCTAAGGCCCAGGGTCTGCCGCCGTTCGGGGCGGATCTCGATGGGCACCTGGTAGGTGGCGCCGCCAACTCTGCGGGCCTTGACCTCGACCATGGGCATGATGTTGTTCATGGCCTGCTCGAAAACCTCGGCGGGCTCGCGGCCGGTCTTTGTGCGGATGATATCGAAGGCACCGTAGCAGGCCTTCTGGGCCGTGCCGCGCTTGCCATCCAGCATTACCTGGTTGATGAGCTTGGTAACGATCTTACCGCCATGAATGGGATCGTCCAGGACTTCCCGCTTGGGTACAAATCCACGTCTGGGCATAGCGCATATCCTCCTTACTTGTTCTTCGGGCGCTTGGCGCCATAAAGGGAACGGGCCTGATGGCGGTTGGCCACACCCGCGGTATCCAGAGCACCGCGCACGATGTGGTAACGCACGCCGGGCAGGTCCTTCACACGGCCGCCGCGGATAAGCACCACGGAGTGCTCCTGCAGGTTGTGGCCGATACCGGGGATATAGGCGGTACCTTCGAGCCCGTCGCTCAGGCGGACACGGGCGATTTTACGCAAAGCGGAATTCGGCTTTTTGGGGGTCATGGTACGCACAGCGGTGCAAACGCCGCGGCGCTGGGGGCACTGCTTGAGGATAGGCGCGTTGGATTTATACTCGACCTGCTCCCTGCCCTTGCGGACCAGTTGGTTGATAGTCGGCATTGGGTTCTCCTTTTCCTAAATCAATATTGTATCTATTTCAAGAAAATCCCCTGCAACCCCTTGAAGGGGATAATTTCCTCGATATATGGGGCTTTTCGGGCCTTTACGGCACCGAAAAACGTACTGCCCTTATTTAAGCACAGCATGCGTATTGTAGCATTTCCCGCAGGTAATGTCAAACATTTTCCGCCTGAGGGGTTCTTAAGAGTCCAGCGCGGCGCGCCCAGGGCGCGCCGCGCGAAAGGATGCTTGTGGATATCCGCAACCTAGCGGGTATAGAGGCCCTGCTTGAGCCGCTCTTTCGCGAAGATCAGCTGGGAAACGCCCTTGCCCTTTTGCACCTCGAACCAGCCGAGCTTGGCCATTTCCGCTAGAGTGGGCTGCTCCAGAATATTTAGGTAGGTCTCCTGCTCATAGCGCTTGTGAAGCCGCGCCTCCAGGATCAGGCCGAGCAGATATGCCCCGCCCACCGCCAGGATGAATACGATGAGTGGCAGAACCACATGCACGCCCGCCAGGCCCTCGCGGATAGAGGCCACACTCAGCAGCGCCAACGTGACCGCGGCCACGAACAGGGGGAGAAGGATGTGCAGGTAGGTCAGCTTCTGGAATTTGCGGCGGCAGGCCGCACAGCAGCTCATCTGCACGGGGAGCATGGACCCCATGCGTAATTTGGTCTTCATACCCAGGAAGTTGCGGCCTTCCCGCGCGGGCTTGGCGTGGCCAAGATCCGCTATGGCATAGCAGGCGCGGGGGTTCGGCTTATCCTTGCAAAGTACGCAGCTTTCGGAATGGAAGAGGGTGGAATAATCTTCCGCAGGCAGCAGGGCCGCGATCTCTTTAAGATCGTCACGCACCCGCTCCGCCTGGCTCTTATCCCGGTTGGCAGGGCAGACCTCGCATTTGAGCATGTTGAGCCGCTCGCAGTACACCGTATCGTACAGGGGGCATTCTTTATTGGTATAGACCCGTTCCATAGCTGCTCCTTATTGTTCCGCCAGGGAGGGCGCGCCGTTCATCGGTTCAACCTCCACATTGCGGTAACGCCTTAGTCCAATGCCGGCAGGGATCAGCTTGCCGATGATCACGTTCTCCTTGAGGCCCACCAGCGGGTCGATCTTGCCCTTGATGGCGGCCTCCGTGAGCACGCGGGTGGTCTCCTGGAAGGAGGCCGCGGAAAGGAAGGAATCCGTAGCCAGCGCGGCCTTGGTGATGCCCAACAGCTTGCGCTTGGCAATGGCGGGCTGCAGACCTGCCAGCACGGCCTTCTCGTTCACGTTTTCGAAGAAGAAGATATCGACCAACTCGCCCGGCAGCATCTCCGTATCGCCCGCATCCTCCACCTGCACCTTGCGCAGCATCTGGCGGATGATCACCTCAATGTGCTTATCCGCGATCTCCACGCCCTGCAGACGGTAGACGCTCTGCACTTCTTTAAGCATGTAGGCCTGTACGCCCTTGACGCCCTTGATCTTGAGGATGTCGTTGGGGTTGATGGAGCCGTCCGTCAGCTCGTCACCCGCCTCGACCACGTCGCCGTCGCGCACGCGCAGCTTGGAGCCGAAGGGGATCAGGTATTTCACGCTCTCTCCGTCTTCATTGGAAACGGTAGCCTCGCGCTTTTTGCCTTCGGTGAGGGAAACCGTGCCGTTGATCTCGGAGATAACGGCCAGGCCCTTAGGCTTGCGCGCCTCGAAGATTTCGACCACGCGCGGGAGGCCCTGCGTGATATCGTCCGCGCTGGCCACGCCGCCGGTATGGAAGGTACGC
>DHOI01000071.1:0-1418 GCA_002409725.1 Christensenella sp. UBA5394 | reverse complement strand
CCCGTATGGAAGGTACGCATGGTAAGCTGCGTGCCCGGCTCGCCGATGGCCTGTGCGGCAATGATACCTACGGCCTCACCGATATCCACGGGCCCGCCTGTAGCCAGGTTCGCCCCGTAGCACTTGGCGCAAACGCCATACTCGCTGCGGCAGGTGAACACGCTGCGGCATTGCACGCTCTTGATGCCCGCGGCCAAAATGCGGTCGCGGATATCATAGGTAATGAGCTGGTTGCTCTCGACGATGACCCCGCCCCTCTGCGGATCGACCACCCGCTCCGCCGTATAGCGGCCCAGCAGCCTGTCGCCCAGCGGCTCCACCACCTTATTCCCTTCCAGGATCTCGGTGATGGGCATGCCCTTGGGGATTTCGCCGCGGTTCTCGTAGCAATCCTCTTCCCGGATGATGACATCCTGGGAAACGTCGACCAAGCGGCGGGTAAGGTAACCCGAGTCCGCCGTGCGCAGCGCCGTATCCGCAAGGCCCTTGCGCGCGCCGTGGGAGGAGATGAAGAACTCGAGCACCGTGAGGCCTTCGCGGAAGTTCGCCCGGATGGGCACCTCGATGATCTGGCCCGAAGGATCCGCCATCAGGCCGCGCATGCCCGCCAGCTGGCGGATCTGGTTGGTGCTGCCGCGCGCGCCGGAGTTTGCCATCATGTAGATGGGGTTATATTCATCCAGCGTTTCCATCAAGGCGCCGGTCACGTCGTCCGTGGCCTTTTCCCAAACGTCGATCACGTCCCGCCTGCGCTCCGTATCGGAAAGTAGGCCCATGCGGAACATGTTGTCGATCTGCTCCACTTCCTTTTCGGCAGCAGAGATGATCTCCTTCTTCTTAGCCGGTACGGTGATATCCTGGAAGCCCACCGTGATGCCGCCCCGGGTGGAGTATTTGTAGCCCAGGGACTTGACGGCGTCCAGCACCTCGCTGGTGCGGGTGGCGCCATAGCGGCGATAGCAGCGATCTACAATATTGGCGAGATCCTTTTTGACAACCAGCTTGTCGACTTCGAGCTTAAAGGCGTCGTCCAGGGTTTCGCGCTTGACATAGTCGAGGTTCTGGGGGATGGCGTTGTTAAAGATCAGCCGGCCCAGCGAGGTATCGATGATGCGGCGGTAGGTCTGGCCCTGCCATTGCCGCTCGATGCGCACCTTGATCTTGCTTTGCAGGGTGATAACCCCGGCCTGGTAGGCCATGGAGGCTTCGTTTTCGCTACCGAAAACCTTGCCTTCGCCCTTGAGGCCGTCGCGCTGCAGGGTGAGGTAATAGCAGCCCATGACCATATCCTGCGTGGGGCAGGCCACCGGCTTGCCATCCTGCGGCTTGAGGATGTTGTTGGAGGCCAGCATGAGGAATCGGGCCTCTGCCTGCGCCTCTACGGAGAGGGGCACGTGCACGGCCATCTGGTCGCCGTC
>DHOI01000072.1:14654-14906 GCA_002409725.1 Christensenella sp. UBA5394 | reverse complement strand
CCCTTTTACAGCCTCTGAGCTGTTCTTTTGGTCGCGGGGACAGGATTTGAACCTGTGACCGTCGGGTTATGAGCCCGACGAGCTACCAACTGCTCTACCCCGCGGCATTATGCCGTTTTGCACGGCACGTATTATCATAGCATAAGCACGCAGAGCAAGTCAAGGGTCTGGGCAAAGTTTATTGTATGGCTTCTTTTGCCGCCTTTTCCTGCCAATGGCGGCGGTTCGCCCGCTATAACCAAAGCATATAAT
>DHOI01000072.1:11175-14396 GCA_002409725.1 Christensenella sp. UBA5394 | reverse complement strand
TGCTCATCTTGCAAAATTGCGCATTCTAAGATAAAATGATATTTGGTCGATTTTACGATCCTCAGCTATATGAGGCCGTTCACAAATGCTATTTTGAAAGGAGCATCTACTAAATGAAGGATTATGTTGAGTCCCTGGGTATCATCAACCCCAAGGCGGTCTATCACAACCTCACCCCGGCGCAGCTCACCGAGCACGCGCTGGAGCGTGGCGAGGGTACGCTCTCCAATACCGGCGCTCTGGTCGTAACGACCGGCAAGTATACCGGCCGCTCCCCCGAGGATCGTTTCGTGGTCGATACCCCTGCCATTCATGACGATATCGATTGGGGCAAGGTTAACGTGCCCATCTCCCCCGCCGCTTTCGAAGGCATCTACAACCGGATGACAGCCTATCTCCAGGGCCGCGAGATCTTCATTTTCGACGGCATGGCGGGCGCGGATCCCCAATTTGCCCTCAATGTACGCGTGGTGAACGAGCTGGCCAGCCAGAACCTGTTCATGCACCAGTTGCTGCTTCGGCCCACGGCGGAAAAGCTCGAAAGCTTCGTCCCCGGCTTCACCATCCTCGCCGCGCCCGGGTTCAAGTGCATCCCCGAGTTGGACGGCGTGCACAGCGAGGCCGCCATCATCGTCAACTTTGAGAAGAAGATGGTCATCATCGCAGGCAGTCAGTACGCCGGCGAAATGAAAAAGAGCGTCTTCTCCGTGATGAATTACCTCCTGCCCAAGGCTGGTGTGCTCAGCATGCACTGTTCCGCCAACGTGGGCCACGATGGCTCCTCCGCCCTCTTCTTCGGCCTTTCCGGCACGGGAAAGACTACCCTCTCCGCAGACCCCCAACGCAA
The DNA here is from genome assembly GCA_002409725.1 of Christensenella sp. UBA5394. GTDB lineage: Bacteria > Bacillota > Clostridia > Christensenellales > CAG-138 > Pelethousia. The sequence continues at coordinate 13,549 of DHOI01000072.1, read as the reverse complement.
GCTCATTGGCGACGACGAGCACGGCTGGAGCGACAACGGCATCTTCAACATTGAGGGCGGCTGCTATGCCAAGTGCATCAACCTCTCCTATGAGAACGAGCCCCAGATCTGGGATGCTATCAAATTTGGCGCGCTGGTCGAGAACGTCATGATGGATCCCGAGACACGCGAGTTCGATTTCAACGACGGCAGCCTCACCGAGAACACCCGCGTGGGCTATCCCGTGGAATACATCCCCAACTGCGTGATCCCCAGCGTTGCGGGCCATCCCAACACCGTGATCTTCCTTACGGCAGATGCTTTCGGCGTGATCCCGCCCGTTTCCAAGCTGGATAAGAACCAGGCCATGTATCACTTCGTTTCCGGCTATACCTCCAAGCTGGCCGGTACGGAGCGCGGCATCGTTGAGCCGCAGACCACCTTCTCCACCTGCTTCGGCGCGCCCTTCCTGCCCCTGCACCCTTCCGTATATGCCGAGATGCTGGGTAAGAAGATCGAGGCGCATGACGCCCACGTTTACCTGGTGAACACGGGCTGGGCTGGCGGCAAGTACGGCGTTGGCAGCCGCATGAAGATCAAGTACACCCGGGCCATGGTCACCGCCGCCCTCAACGGCGACCTGGAGAAGGCCGGCTACGAGCTCGACCCCATCTTCAACGTGCTGGTGCCCAAGTCCTGCCCCAATGTGCCGGATGAGTTCCTAAGCCAGCGCGCCCTGTGGAAGGACGACGCAGCCTATGAAGCCACCGCCAAGGATCTGGCCGCTCGCTTTGTGAAGAATTTCCAGAAGTACAGCGACATGCCCGCCCACATCGTGAATGCAGGCCCCAAGGGCTAAGCCTTCCCGATCTGGCCGCATAGACCGATCCCCATCCCCCGGCTTCCCTTTGGAGCCGGGGGTTTTTTCGGCAGATCCTTCCTCCGGTCCCCGGCCGGCTGTATAATAATGGAGGATCGCGATGTGATCCTCCGAAGCAATAACAGAAAGATATAGGTTCCTTTATGCAAAAACCGGCGCTCAAGGGCGCGCTTGCGCCCGCCTCCGCCCTGTTCCTGTTCTTCATGGGCCTGGAAACAGGCGGCTTTCAATATTCCCTGCTCAAACTAGCCGGGGAGCTTTCCCTTGGCAGCGAGGCCATGGGCTTGCTGCCTGCGGCCCAGTATGCGGCCATGACCCTGGCCCCGCTCGTCACAGGCCGCTTTTCCGACCGGATGGATAAAAAGCTGCTCTTCCTCTTGGGCATCCTCAGCGCTGCTCTGGGTTGCCTGCTGGCCACCCGGGCGGCTTCGGCTCCCTTCCTGGGGCTGTGCGTGTTCTTGGTAGGCTGGAGTCAGGGTCTGGGCGGCTTTGCTAACGCCGCCCTGCTGGCACGGGTCTACGACGCCCGTTCCGGAGCCCTGATGAACCTCACCCAGAGCTTTTTCAGCCTGGGCGCTGTGGTCAGCCCCCTGTTGACCGCCTATTTTACGGAGCATCTCGGCGCGTCCTGGCAGCTGCCCTTCCTGCTGGCCGGGCTCGGCCTGCTGCTGGCCATGGGTCTGCTTTATCTAGCGGATTGTTCTCCCTGCCCGAACGCCCCGGCCTGCCGGGATTCCGCGCCCGTTCCGGTGGAGGAGCTCAAAGCCTTTTCACCCTTCCGTTCCCCCTTCATGCTGCTGCTGATGGTTGCCATCCTCCTGTATGTATCCATTGAGAATAGCGCCACGTATTTCTTCGGCCCCCTCTTCTCCCTGGAATTTGCCGCCGCAAGCTACAGCGCCTATGCCATATCCGCCTTCTGGCTGGCCATGTTCATTTCCCGCCTGCTCTTTGGCGTTCTGCACCTAAATGTGCGCAAGCTTGTGCTGGCCTGCTTGGCGGGCCTTGCCCTCTGCCTGCTGCCCCTGGGCTTTGCCCAGAACGCCCTCTTTGCGCTGGCCGCCTGCGTGGGCGCGGGCTTCCTTTGCGGCCCTGTTTGGCCCCTGCTGATCAACGAAGCCGCCCGCGTCCATCCCGCCCATGCCGGCGCGGCCTCCGCCGCGGGGCTGGCCATCACCGGCCTCGGCGCAACCGTCTCCCCCGCCCTCATGGGCCTGTTGGGCAGCCTCTCCGATTACAGGCAGGTCTTTGTGGTTCTTTTTGCCATGTGCGGCGTCGCCACAGCCCTATGGGTGGGGTATATGCGCAAGCAGCGGTAGATGTTTTTACGAAAGCGATACCGTATACTAGATTCCCCAACTGGGCCACCTTGTTTTTGGTTTAGTGGGGGAAGAAATTTAAAGGGGCCCCCGGGCCCCTTTACCCCGGCTGGGGGCTACCTCGCCCCCCGTCCCCTCGGAACGCAGTTTAGGCACGAACCTTTTGTGTTCTGTGCCCGAATGTATCGTGGCTCGG
>DHOI01000072.1:8820-10905 GCA_002409725.1 Christensenella sp. UBA5394 | reverse complement strand
TCTACGGTGCGAATTGCTGTCTTCTTTTGGGTTTGTGGAGGACAGATGCTTTACGGACCAATGTGCGCGTACAGGTTCGCCATCCTCGTAATGCGTCTCTTCCCTAACGATCGTTTCCCTGTCCCGTGTTTGAAGCACAATCCCCGGACAGTCCTCTGTCCTATCGCCCGGGCTTGCCCCTCATCCGGGATATTTATCCTATTCTCTTTTTCCTTGCCAAGCGGGCAGGCAAAGGTTGCTTTTCCTCTTTACGAAGGGGCGCAGGAAAAGCGCCTAAGACAACATCCCCTCCATCTAACCCAAGGCAATAAACGGCCTTCTCGCTTAACTATCACAGCCAAGGCGGGCCTCGATCTCGCCGTCTGCGTAAGACCCGTCCGCGTAGAACCAAAACAGCGGGGCGCTCGTTTGAGGAGCGCCCCGCTTTACTATATGCTATTCAGCTCAGGATGCGGGTATCCCCTTTGGCCGCCAGATAGGGATAAGCCGAGAGCGTCTTGCGGATGCGGCCATGAAATTCCTCCAGCTCAGCGTCCGCATAGGTGGCGGCGCGCAGTTGGGGGCCGTTTATTGTCCGAGATCGCGGGGGCGGCGATGTATCTGCGTATCCCCGAGATCTACGCCGGGGTTCACTGGCGCGGAGGCAATGGGCCTATTCGCGATGGTCTTCGCCACATCGGCCTGCTGCTGGCGCAGCTGTTCGCGGCGCTGCTTTTCACGGCGGGCGCGGCGGCGCGCCGCCTCCCGCTTCTGCTTGCGCTCCAGTTGACCCAATATCACCAGGGCGATCACGGCCAGCACGATCAGCACGGCCAGCACGACCAGCGCCACGCTCAGGGCGCGGCTGATGCCCGTGCCGATCCGCTCGCCCAGGCCCTCGATCACTTCCTGCTGCACCACCTCGGCGCCGGAACCGTCGTATACGCCCACGCTATCCGCCGTGATATAGGCGGTGTAGGTATAGATGTTTCCGGCCGGGTCGCTGAGGGTCACGACGAAGGTCAGCTCGCGCGGCTCGCCCACGTATACTGCCTGCTCGGTTTCAAACAGGCCCGGGGGCACGGACTCCTGGCGGGTGATCTCCGTGAGGGTTTCCACGGGCTGTTCCTCGCCCTCTTTTTGCTCCAGCTTCTTTTCGGAAATGATTAGGTTTGACATTTCCAGCGAGCCTGTGTTGTTCACGCTGAAGCGCACCTTAATGCTGCCCGCCGCGTTGAGCGTTTCCACCACGGCGGCGTTGAAATCGATGCCGAGCAGCGCCGGATCGATATATTTGCGCACTACATAGCTCTTGGTGGTGTTCTCGTAGGCTTCGCCGGAGGCGGATTTGCCCGTAACGGTAAAAACGACATAGCGCTCCGCATCGGAAAGCACGGTGTAGCTGAGCTGGCGGCTCTCACCTATGGCCAAGGCAAATTCCGCCCCGTTGACCTTATTGCCTAGCTCATCCTTAACCTGGATGGCGCTGATCTTCTGGTTGCCGTTGTTGGTGAGGAGCAGGGAGAAGGGCACGCCGTTAACGCTAGGCTCTCCCTGGGTGACCTCCACAGAGAGCTTGCTCATCACCATGCCCAGGGTGGTCTCTTTTAAGGTAAGGGTTTGGGTCGCGCCCGCGCTATCGACATACGTAATGACAGGCACGCTGGTCACGGTGGCAGAGCCCATGGTATATTCGAAAGGGATGGCCAGGGGCGAACCCGGCTCCACCGTCACCTTTTCGGCAATGGGCTTGCTGCTCACGCCCTTATCCACCACCGAGGTGACTTTTACCGGCACCGAGCCGGCATTGGTGAGGGTATAGGTCAGCGTAACGACCTCGCCCTGGGAGGCCTGGGTCTTGCTCGCGGAAAAGCTGGCCGTAAGAGAGGTGCTTGCCTCCTTTTGCACGGTAACGCTGGCCGTGCCGGATTTGGCTTCGCCGTTTTCCGTCCAGGATACGTCGAAGGTTAGGGCTTGGCCCAGGGCCGCTTCACTCAGGCCCGCCGTAACGGAAAAGGGCTGGGAGGAACCCGGCGCGATAGACGCGCCATGGGTATTGAACTCGATGCCCGAATACGCGCTGCTGATACGCAGGTTCTCCATGGG
>DHOI01000072.1:5867-8566 GCA_002409725.1 Christensenella sp. UBA5394 | reverse complement strand
AGCTTGGCGGCCAGGGCCGGCTGCGCCAGGCCCAGGCAAAGGAGCAGGGCTAAAAGGCCCGCTATGCGCGATTTGGAACGTTTGCTCATGCGTGACTTCCTTTTTTGCAAAAATACCAACGGATCGGATCTCGGCTCATATATCCCTGCGGATTCTCCCCTCGCCTTCAGGCGCGGGCCGGCAGCGGCCGTCGCTGCGCTCGATCACGGCTTTACAAAAGGCCTCGGCCTTTTCCGTCTCCACCAGGGCCAGGATACGCACATCCGCCCCAAATTGGATATCCTCCACCTGCGCAGCCTCCCGCACAAAACCCTCGAGGGCGCCGTAGCGGCCATAATCGATGGCCAGGCTATATCGCAGGGCGGGCAGCACGTCCACCAGCCCGGCTGCGGTCGACGCCTCGGACGCGGCCCGGGAATAGGCCCGCACAAGGCCCCCGGCGCCTAGCAATACGCCGCCGAAATAGCGGGTGACTACGGCCAGCGTATCCGTGAGGTCCCTGTTCTTAAGGGCCTCCATCATGGGCAGGCCGGCTGTACCGCCCGGCTCGCCATCGTCGCTGTAGCGGGCGCAATCCGCCCGTTCGCCTATACGGTAGGCATAGCAATTATGCGAGGCGTCCCAATGCTTTTTGCGGATATCGGCCAGGATGGCCAGGGCCTCGGCCTCGCTCCCTGCGGGAAAGCAGCGGCCTATGAAGCGGGATTTTTGGATGATGATCTCCACCTCGGCCGGGGCTTTGACTGTGCGGTAAGCGGCCATGCTCATCCCTTCAGGATGCGCACGAAGCCCTTCTTGCCCTTTTTGAGGATGGCCCCGGATTCGAGCTTTTCGATCGGGATGGCGGCGTATACATCCGCCACCTTTTCGTCATCCAGCAGCACAGCACCGCTTTCGATCAGGCGGCGCGCGTCGGACTTGCTCTTGGAAAGGTTGCCCAGCACCAGCAGGTCTGTCACGCGCAGGCCGGTAGATTCGATATCTGCGGCCGAAAGCACGACCGTGGGCATATGCGAAAGGTCGCCGCCCCCACCGAAGAGGGCCTCGGCGGCCTGCTGGGCCTTTAGCGCCTCCTCTGTGCCATGCACCTGCTCTGTGAGCGTGAAGGCCAATGTACGCTTGGCCGCGTTGAGGGCCGCGCCGCCTTCTTCGCACATGGCGCGGATATCCGCCATGGGCAGGAAGGTGAGCAGGCTTAGGCAATTTTCCACATCCGCGTCGTCGATGTTGCGCCAGTATTGATAAAAATCGTATACGCTGCACTTGTTGGGATCCAGCCAGAGCGCGCCCTTCTCGGTTTTGCCCATCTTCTTGCCCTCGCTAGTCGTCAAAAGGGCGGTTGTAAGGGCAAATGCGGGCTTTTGCTCTTTGCGGCGGATCAGATCCGCGCCATTAAGGATGTTGCTCCATTGGTCGTCCCCGCCCATTTGCAAAATGCAGCCATATTTCTGGTTGAGCACGAGGAAGTCATAGCTCTGCATGAGCATGTAGCTCAGCTCGAAGAAGGTGAGGCCCCGCTCCATGCGCTGCTTGTAGCACTCGGCCGTGAGCATGCGGTTGACGGAGAACAGCACGCCGATATCCCGCATGAACTCGAGGAAGTTGAGTGAGCGCAGCCACTCGGCGTTGTTGACCACGATGGCCTTGCCCTCGGAAAAATCAAGGAGGCGCGCCATCTGCTTCTGGAAGCAGGCGGCGTTATGGTCGATCTCTTCATTTGTCATCATGCGGCGCATATCGCTCTTGCCCGAAGGGTCGCCAATCATGGCGGTGCCGCCTCCTAGGAGCACGATGGGCTTGTGCCCTGCGCGCTGCATATGCGCCATGGTCATCAGCGCCACATAGTGGCCGATGTGCAGGCTATCCGCCGTAGGGTCGAAGCCGATATAGAAAGTGACCTTTTCGCGGCCCAAAAGCTCCCTGAGCTCCTCCGGATGGGAGCATTGCTTGAGGAAGCCGCGCTCGGTCAGGATATCGTATACGTTTTGCATGGCAACATTCTCCTTTGGACATACTTGTACAAGTTACCTCATAACAATAGCATATTTCCAGCCTTTGTGCAATCCAAGCGGCCCGGCTTTTACGATTGCTCCGGCGCCTGAAATCGCAATAGATTTGCGAGATAATTGTGTGTCCGGCACGAAGAAAAAAGCAGGCGAACCCATAGGTTCGGCGAGGCTTTGCGACAAAGCCGGGCGCAAAATTGGCCGCTAAGATTTGCAGTATTCGGCTGACGGAGTAATACATACTTCGCCAGCTTCCCGGCCCCCCTTGCGACGCTTTTTGCGCCGCCGCCGCCTTACCATGGAGGGTAGACGACCTTTGAGGGGGGGTGGGCGCGTGCAGCTGCCGATGCTGCGGTCGCTCTGGCGGGGGGCTGTCGAAAAGGCCGCGCTCCTTCGCGGGGATCCCATGGCCCTTGGCGGCTTCTTCTGTGGCCTTTTGCTGGCCCTTGCGGGGGATGGGCGGCTTTCGCCCTTTTGCGCCTCGACTGCGGCCGGGCTCTGGCTCGCCGGCTATGCCCCCTGGCCCGCCCTGCTGGGCGGCATGGCAGGGAGCCTATTTTCCGGCCAATATGGAGCCTTGGCCGTGGCCGCCGCCTATGTGCTTTTGAGCGTCCTCTGGCTCCTTTGGCGAGCGGGCGCGGAGCGGGCGGACAAGCTGCTGCTTCTGGCCTGCGCCCACCTCGTGATGCTGCC
>DHOI01000072.1:4289-5562 GCA_002409725.1 Christensenella sp. UBA5394 | reverse complement strand
CGGATGAAGCCTTTGCCAGCCTATGTGCCCTCCTAGCCATGCTGACCATGGGCGGCATGGGCGCGGGCTACGGAGAGCTTCGCCTCGGCTATGCCATAGCCACCTTTGGCTCCCTTTTCGCGGCCGGGGCGGCCGGCATGGCGGGGGTGGCGGCAGCCGCCCTCCTGGGCGCGGGCGCGCTGCTGGGTGGCGCTTCCCTTCCCTTCGTGGGCTGTTTGGTGCTTTGCGGCCTGTGCGCCGCCCTGCTCAACCGCCATGTCTGGGCCATGCTGGCTGCCTACGTGGCCGCTGCAGCCCTTTGTTCTTTTTACATCCCGGGCGGGGGATATATGCTGCTTTATGCGGCTTTGGGCACTGGGGGCTATCTGCTTTTGCCCAGGCCCATCCCCCGCCTCCTCTGCCGCGGCGGCTGGGGCGGCCGCAAGCAGGCCGGCGTGGAGCGCCGCCTGGCCCAGCTGCGCCGCCAGGTAGAGGACGCCGCCCAGGTAATGGAGCGGGTTTCGGAAGTGCTGGAAGTGAGCGGCCAGAGCGAGGCCGAGCGTTTTGCCGGGCGGCAGCTAAGGGGCATCGGCGATGCGCTCACGTCGATCGTCGAGCCCGCCGAGGGCAAGCCGGCCCGTAACTTTACCCTGGCGCTGGGCGCCGCCGCCTGCCCCAAAGAGGGCAGCCCCGAGACCGGAGACAGCATGGCCCTGCGCCAGTTCGCCGGGAGGCATTTGCTGCTGCTATCGGACGGTATGGGCAGCGGGGCCATAGCGCATAGGGAAAGCGCGGCCGCAGTGGCCCTTCTGGGAGACCTCTTGCGCATCGGCGTAGAGGAGGGGGCGGCCCTCGAGTGCGTGAACCGGCTGCTGATGCTTAAAAACCAGGACGAGATGTACGCCACGCTGGATCTGCTGCTATTCGACCCAGCCACGGCCAGGGCCCGCTTCTTCAAGCAGGGCGCGCCCCCCAGCTACGTGCTTCGGGGGGGCCGGGTGCATACCATCCACGCGGAGACCCTGCCCGTGGGTATCCTCACCGAGGCCGCGCCTGCGGCTCCCAAGGAGGCCGCGCTCCTTCGTGGGGACGCCGTGGTCATGATGACGGACGGGCTTTTCGACAGCCTCGGCCAAGAGCTTTTCGCAGCCATCATCGAGCGGGTGGGCGGGGCCAACACACCCCAGAGCGCTGCGGAAAACCTGCTGGCCTATGCGGGCGAGCGGGGACGCTGGGATGATATGAGTGTGATCGTGGCCCGGGTGAGCTGATTTTTACACGCGTGCGAAAATGG
>DHOI01000072.1:0-4083 GCA_002409725.1 Christensenella sp. UBA5394 | reverse complement strand
GCAGGGAGTTCACAAATTTCTGGTTTTTTCTTCACCCCAAGGATGATATACTTAGGACAAGATAAGGGCAAGGAGGTATGCTTGCGTGCGGCATGCATGTGTTTTCGGCGCGTCCTGCTCCAAGGTAGATAAGGCATATTTAAAAGCCGCTTATGAGGCGGGTGCGCTGCTGGCCGAGGCCGGCGTGGGCATGGTCTTTGGCGGCGGGGATACGGGCCTGATGGGGGCCGCCGCGCGCGGCGTCAAGAGCAAAGGCGGTGAGGTCATAGGCGTGATCCCGGAAAAGCTCAACCAGCCCGGCATCGCCTACCCGGATTGCGACGCACTGATCGTAACGCCGGATATGCACGCCCGCAAAGCCAAAATGGAGGCCCTGAGCTTTGGCTTCCTGGCCCTGCCCGGCGGCTTTGGCACGCTGGAAGAGCTGCTTGAGGTCATCACTCTTAACCAGCTCGGCTACCTTAGCGCACCCGTGGCCATCCTCAATACCCAAGGCTACTATGATGCCCTGCTCGCCCAGCTCGAAACCTGCATCGTGCAGGATTTTACGGATTCGGCCTGCCGGGCCATCTACCATGCGGCGGATACGCCCCAAGATGCGGTCGCCTGGATGCTCGCGGCCGGCCCCGCAGACCTTCCCAATAAGATAAAGGACGCCATCGAAGATGATAAGCGAATACGAGCCCAGCAAACGACAAACTAACATCATGGTCTGTGTGACCAACCAAAAGAGCTGCGACCGGCTGATCGCCAGGGGCGTGGAGCGGGGCGGCGATGAAGAAGCACAGCTGCACGTGGTGCATTGCGTGCACACCAGCCGCAATTTCATGGGTTCCCCCTTTGAAGGGGACGCCATCGAATACCTCTTCACGGCCGCCCAGCTGGCCGGGGCGGAACTTACGCTGTTGCGCGCGCCGGATGTGGAGGACGCGCTGGTGGATTATGCACAAAAGCACGCGATCGCCATCATGATCCTGGGCATGAGCGGCCCTGCGGCAGACCCGGACAATATCATCACCCGCCTGCAGCGCAGGCTGCCGGAAATAGAATTCGACATAGTCGGGTGAAAGATCGATAAAATATAAAATTACTGGCGGTTTTGTTAAAAACGGTTGACAAAGCCGTTTGTATGCATTATGATGCAGTCAATTAAATGACCGACTGGGTAGAGGCGCAGCCGACATAAGTATTTTCGCGGAGCCGGGCTAGGGCGACGATGCGAAGAGAAAGGGAAGGCTGCCGAAGCGAGAAAGGTTTTGCAGGCCCCATCGCTGGGCGGTAGGTAAACATCCTGCCGACTGTCACAGACGTTTCTGTGGAGTGCTATCATTCATGCCAAGGCTGATATCGTTTATCAAGGCGGCTGGAGTGATGCTCCGGCCGCCATTTAGTTTCGGGGCCCAGCCCCAACAAAATTTTATTGTTACGGAGGAACCAACCATGCGCAAAATCCTTTGCATCCTGCTCGCCCTCGTCCTTGCCCTCTCCCTCGCGGCCTGCTCGGCCGCCCCCGCGGCTGAACCTGCTGCCCCCGCGGCTGAACCCGCTGCCCCCGCAGCCGCTTCTTCCAGCCTGGCTGACGGCGTGCTCACCGTGGCCATGGAGTGCGCTTACGCCCCCTATAACTGGACCCAGCCGGATGATAGCAACGGCGCCACCCCCATCAAGGACAGCCCGGATTATGCTTACGGCTACGACGTGATGATGGCCCAGCGCATCGCAGAAGCGCTGGGTGTAAAGCTGGAGATCGTCAAGCTCGATTGGGATTCCCTGGTGCCTGCCGTGCAGAGCGGCACCGTGGATTGCGTGATCGCCGGCCAGTCCATCACCAGCGACCGGCTGCAGATGGTGGATTTCACCAGCCCCTATTACTATGCCTCCATCGTGGCCCTGGTCAATTCCGATGGGCAGTATGCTGCCGCAACCGGCGTTTCCGGCCTCGCAGGCGCAACCTGCACCAGCCAGATCAACACCGTGTGGTATGACGTGTGCCTGCCGCAGATCGAGAGCGCCAACATCCTCCCCGCCCAGGAGAGCGCGCCCGCCATGCTGGTGGCCCTGAGCAGCGGCCGCTGCGACCTGGTGGTCACGGATATGCCCACAGCCATGGCCGCCTGCGTAGCTTACCCCAATTTCACCCTGCTGAATTTTAGCGGCTCCGCGGATGATTTCAAGGTATCCGATGAGGAGATCAACATCGGCGTATCCCTGCAAAAGGGCAACACTGAGCTGCTTGAGGCCATCAACGGCGTGCTGGCCACCATGACCGTGGATGATTTTACCGCCATGATGGACCAGGCCATCGCCGTGCAGCCCCTGAGCGAATAAGATTCCTAGGGTAATTTCCCAGGAAATAACAATAACCGTTATTGCAGGGCGGGCCGCAAGCCCGCCCTATCATAAGGAGAAGGAAAAACCATGCAATTATCCGCCATGTCCTTCTGGGAGCGGGTGCTCTACCTGCTCGGGCGCTACGGCGCGAGCTTTGCCCGGGGCGCCTGGGTCACCATGGCCATCGCGGTGGTCTCCACGGCCATCGGCTGCCTGATCGGCTTTGGCGTGGGCATCGTGCAAACCATCCCCACGGACCGGAAAAACCGGCCCGTGCATTGGTTTTTGATGGGGATCGTGCGCGCCGTGCTGGAAGCCTACGTGGAGGTCTTTCGCGGCACGCCGATGATGGTGCAGGCCATGTTCATCTACTTCGGCTCGATGCAGCTCTTCAATATCAATATGGATATGTGGACGGCTGCCTTCTTCATCGTTTCCATCAACACAGGCGCGTATATGGCGGAAACCGTGCGCGGCGGCATTCTTTCCATCGATCCGGGCCAAACCGAGGGCGCGCACGCCATCGGCATGACACACTGGCAAACCATGACCAGCGTGATCCTACCCCAGGCGCTGCGCAACATCATGCCCCAAATCGGCAACAACCTGATCATCAACATCAAGGATACCTGCGTGCTGAGCACCATCGGCGTGGTGGAGCTTTTCTTCAGCACCAAGGGCGTAGCCGGGGCCATGTATACCTATTTCGAAGCCTTCACCATCACCATGGCGATCTACTTCATCCTCACCTTCAGCTGCTCGCGGCTGCTTCGCTGGTGGGAGGCCAGGATGGACGGGCCGGACAGCTACGAGCTCTACGACCTCTCCACTCCGGATACGCTGGCTCATACCACGGGCCTGCACAGCTACCCGAAAAAGCGCAAAGAGGGCACCCAGAACCTGGATATCCGGAAAGGGAAGAGGCACTGATATGGCGGAGCAGATTTTACAAATACGGCACCTTCGCAAGAGCTTTGGCAACAATTTGGTGCTTAAGGATGTAGACTTCGAGGTCAACGCCGGGGATGTGACCTGCATCATCGGCGCTTCGGGCAGCGGCAAGAGCACGCTGCTGCGGTGCATCAACCTGCTCGAGCATCCCTCCGGCGGCGAGGTGCTTTTCCACGGAGAGAATATCCTCGCCGGCAAAGTGGATCAATCCGCCTACCGGGCCAAGGTTGGCATGGTGTTCCAATCCTTCAATCTTTTCAACAACCTCACGGTGCTCGATAACTGCATGGTGGGCCAGATCAAGGTGCTGGGCCGCCATAAAGACGAGGCCCACGCCATCGCCATGGAATACCTCGAGAAGGTGGATATGGGGCCTTACATCAACGCCAAGCCCAGGCAGATATCCGGCGGGCAGAAGCAGCGCGTGGCCATTGCCCGCGCCCTGGCCATGGGGCCGGAAGTGCTGCTTTTCGACGAGCCAACCAGCGCCCTCGACCCGGAGATGGTGGGCGAGGTGCTCGCCGTTATGCGCGACCTCGCCGCCAGCGGCCTCACCATGCTGGTGGTCACCCACGAGATGGGCTTTGCCCGGGACGTCTCCAAGCAGGTGGTCTTTATGGACGAGGGCGTGATCGCCGAGCAGGGGTCGCCTGAGTTGATTTTCCAACACCCCAAGCAGGCCCGCACGCAGGCGTTCCTCGCGCGGTATCTAAAAGGATAACAACGCATAAGTCTGCTAACCACAGCGGCCCGGCACATAATGCGCCGGGCCTTAGGCTGTCAAAAAAGTCCTTAGGGGTT
>DHOI01000129.1:29856-33282 GCA_002409725.1 Christensenella sp. UBA5394 | reverse complement strand
GATACGAATCACGCACATAATTGTGATAACTCCCCTTATGCGGGATTGGCCGTGCAGGGCCGGGCGCGAGACGTGCTGGTGAACGGCGAGCTCGTGGTGGAGGGCGGCGAATTCATCCGCCCGGGCCAGGGGAAATACATTCATAGAAGCAGGTGTGCGATCGATTGAAAAAGCAAAAGCTGGGCTGCGTGCTCATGGCTGCGGGAAACGCCTCCCGCTTTGGGGAAAACAAGCTTCTGGCGGATTTCATGGGCAAGCCCCTCATTGAACACGCCCTCGCGGCCATCCCCAAGAGCGCCTTTAAGCGCGTGGCCGTGGTGAGTCAATATCACTCGGTGCTGGAATTGGCGGCAGAATATGGCTTCGACGCCGTTTTGAACGATGACCCATCCGCCGGCATCAGCCGCACCATATCCCTGGGGCTGGACGCCCTGGGCGAAGTGGATGCCGCCATGTTCATGGTGGGCGATCAGCCCTGCCTGCGGCAGGAAACAATAGAGAGCCAGATCGATTTCTATCAGGGCCGACCCGGATATATCGTGGCCATGGGCTACGGCAAGCGCCGGGGCAACCCGGCCATCTTCCCAAAGACCTTTTTCGGTGAGTTAAAGGCTCTTTCGGCGGAAAACGGCGGCAGCCATGTAATATGCGCCCATGAGGACGCGCTGCTTCTCTATCAGGTCGAGCAGGATTTGGAACTGCGTGATATCGACAACAAGCAGGAGCTGGAGCTGCTTAAAAGCGAGATAGCAAAACCTTTTTAAAGAATCCGGTTTCATTCCCCGGTTGGCAAAAGGCGTCGGGGTCTGGGGTTGGAGCCTGGAAGCTCTATTCCCATCCGCCTTTTCCCGCCCGGAAACCCGAAAAGTGAAAGGGCTGTAAGGCTCGACCAAGCGGGTGCTCCGCTTGGCTAATATTAACGTGGCATATCTGCAAGGGGGTCTATTATGAAAGCCATGCATGGTTTGTGCGCCCTGAGGGGCAATCTGGTATTCGCGCCCTCCCTGGGTGAACTTACGGTCATTCCTAAGGGGTATATCCTCACCCGGGATGGGGTCGTGGAGGGGATCTATCAAAATCTGCCGGCTGGCTGCCCGGCCGAAGTTATTAACTATGGGGACGCCCTCATCACCCCGTCTTTTTCGGATCTTCACCTGCACGCCCCCCAATTCCCCATGCTGGGCCTGGGCATGGATCTGCAGTTGCTCGATTGGCTCAACACCTATACCTTCCCCACCGAGGCTCGCTTTCGCGATGTGGAATATGCTCAAACGGTATATCACCGCCTGGCCAAGGAGCTAATCCGCCGGGGCACGACGCGCGTGTGCATCTTCTCCAGCATCCACCGCGAGGCCACCCACGTTTTGATGCAGGAGTTGGAAAAGGCCGGGGTCACAGGCTATGTAGGCAAGGTAAATATGGATCGCAACAGCACGCCCGATCTCACGGAGACCACGGAGGAGTCCATCCGCGAAACCCTGCGCTTTATCGAGGAATGCTGCGCTTACGAAAACCTCAGGCCCATCCTCACCCCCCGCTTTATCCCCAGCTGCACCAACGAGCTGATGGCAGCCCTGGGCGAGATGGCCACCGCCCACCCGGCCGTGCCCCTACAATCTCACCTCTCCGAAAACCAGGATGAGATCGCCTGGGTAAAGGAGCTGCACCCGGATTGCCCCCAATATTGGCAGGCTTATGCCAAATACGGCTGCTGGGGGGAGCATACCATCATGGCCCATTGCGTTTACAGCGACGAGGCGGAGCGCGCGGCCATCAAGGAGGCCGGGGTATGGGCCGTCCATTGCCCGGATTCCAACAACAATATCGCCAGCGGCATCGCCCCCCTGCGCAAAATGCTGGAAGAGGGCCTCAATGTGGCCCTGGGCAGCGATATTGCGGGCGGCGCCAAGCTCTCCATGACGGATGTGGCCACCCAGGCCATCCGCCTCTCCAAACTGCGCTGGCTGGAGAGCGGCAAACAGGAGGCCTTCCTCACCGTGCGCGAAGCTTTCTATCTCATCACCACCGCGGGCCAGGCCTATTTCGGCGCGCAGCCCGGCTTCGGTGTGGGCGAGCCCCTGCACGCCGTGGTCTTTAGCGATGGCAAATTCGCCTACAACCCCGGCCTCTCATTGGAAGAGCGCCTGGAGCGCGTGCTTTATCTGGCGGATAAATCCACCATCACAGCCGTGTACAGTGCTGGCGGGCAGGCCGAGCTCTGACCCGATCCGGATAGCCTAAAGGCAGTTATAAAAAGTGCCGGGGCCGTATCGCTATGAAAAGCAATATGGCCCCGGTTTTTGTTGGCCGGCCTTGCGGTGCTGCGGGCTGCTGCCGCCCACCGGCCCGCTCGCTTAGTTCCAAATTGGAATTTATCGTCTCCACAGGACATTGTTTAAGTTAACAGCTTCGTTTGTTATGGCAATTTTAAGACTTTGGGAGAATTTATATTTATCGCTTGCGTCTTGAGAATCAATGCTGTAAAAAGCCAATTCGACAACTCCATTGCCAAGAATATCAAAAACAAATGTATCGACGTCATCTTCTGTACGCCGATCATATAATGACATAATTTTGTCGCTACCTGATATTCTGTTTTCAAATTCATAGGGATTGCATCTATTAGAGGGCCTGGTGGCATTAACTATTATTTGGCCAGTTTCTTCCGAATATGAGGCAGTAAATTCCGCTTCTTGCTTATTTTCGTTTATAATAACTATAATTCCGATAATCAGAAAAAGAGTAATAAGCATACTGAAAATCCATGGTTTCTTTCTCATCTTAGCACCCTCCAGCATATATACATACCGCTAATTTTTTGCTTATAGCCCGGTTTACGCTTCCCAAAGGATAGCACGAAACAGGACTCGCCGCAACCGGTCCTGAGCGGACTGCGGACGCAGGCCCGGCCTTCGTGGTTTTTACCAGGGCCTGCGTCGCTTATTGCGTTGGGTGGGCATATTTCCGTTTTTAACAGGGGTGAGAAAGGAACTTTGGCTGGGTAGCATTTATATTTTCTGCAAGTCCCCGTTAGCGGGATTGTCGAGCAGTTCCCCGCCTTCGCCAAAGCGCGAGCCATGGCAGGAGCAATCCCAGCTGCGCTCCGTCTCGTTCCATTTAAGGGCGCAGCCCAGGTGCGGGCAGCGGGGCTTGGTGGGGGTCAAGAGGTTGACGACGCTTTCCAGCCCGTTTAGCAGGAGCTGGGGCTTCCACACGCTGCGGGAAGGGTCGAAAACGGCGGCGAAGGGGTTGTCTACGCCCTGTACGAGGTCGGTCAGAACCATTGCCGCCACCATAGATGAGGTCATGCCCCATTTGTTGAAGCCCGTGGCCACCAACAGATCGGGCGTGGATTTTGAATATGCGCCGATGTAGGGCACGCCGTCCAGGCTCATGCAATCCTGCGTGGCCCAATGGAAGCTTTCC
>DHOI01000129.1:28275-29522 GCA_002409725.1 Christensenella sp. UBA5394 | reverse complement strand
CGGAAGGAGAGGCCGTTTTGAGCCTCGTCCACATACATGCCCTTCACATCCGGCCCGTCCTCCAGCGCGATCACATAGGATCGGTGCTGGTAGAGCTTCAGAAAATAGCCGCCGTGCTTATTGAGGAAGGGGAAATGCGTGGCCACGATGATCTTCCCAGCCGTGATCGTTCCGCCGGACGTAACGGCTACGTGATCCCCCAGCTCTATCACCCTCGTGTGCTCATAAATGCGCAGGCCCCGGGCAAGGCCCGCGGCAAAGCGCAGCGGGTCGAACTGGGCCTGGTTGGGGAAGCGCACCGCCCCGACAACCTCCAGGGGCAGGGGCAGGCGGGAAGCGAAGTTTGCCTTGAAGCCCAGCTTGTGCAGGGCCTCCAGCTCCAGGTCGATTTTGCGGGCGTCATTCAGGCTATATACATAAGCGTCCTTTTCGGCAAAGCCGCAGGAAATGTTTCCACACAGGGTTTTATATTGCGCCAGGGCTTGCTGGTTGGCCTCCAGGTACATGCGGGCCTTCTCCAAGCCCGCGCCCTTTAGCAGCTGATCGTAAAGCAGGCCGTGTTGTGCGGTGATCTTGGCCGTGGTGTTCTGGGTAACGCCGGAGCAGATGGTTTCGGCTTCCACCAGCAGCGAATCCACGCCCGCCTGCTGTAAAAAGTAAGCGCATAAAAGCCCCGCCATGCCCCCGCCGATCACCAGCACATCCGCTTTCGCGTCCCCTTGCAGTTTTTCAAAGGAAGGCAGTGTGCCCGCCTGCCAGATGGATTTCATAGCAATCCCTCCAATTCGTTGATGGGCGGCAGGCAAACTTGGCCTTTGCAGGCATAGAAGGTCGTTTTGCCGTTCAACAGCGCGTAGCCCTCCCCCGGCCCTTCTAAAATGGATACCGCCGTGCCCATGGGCGCCTGCGCCCGTATTTTTGCCCGATCTATCGGCTCTGCCGGCACGCACACCAGCTTGGCCGGTGGATAAAGCTCCGAGAGCAGCGCGCATAGAAAAAAGCTGTAGCCCGCGGGTTGGCCTTTTGCCTCGCCGGCCATGAAATCCATCTGCTTCTTAGCAAATTCCGGCATATCCGCATCTATCGTGCGGCGGGAAAGGGCCAGCAGCAGATGGGCCATGGCGGCGTTGCCGCTGGGCAGCGCGCCGTCGTAGGTGGGCTTGGGGGTGAAGAGCAAGCGCTCGTTCTCCTTGCCCGCCAGGTAAAAGCCACCGTTTTGCGCATCATAAAAATCCCGCAGGGCCGTT
>DHOI01000129.1:26456-27975 GCA_002409725.1 Christensenella sp. UBA5394 | reverse complement strand
GCCCCTTTGCCCGTCACGAAAACTCACCCGCAGGCTTTCGCCATCCAGCAGGTTTTCCCAAAGAAAAGCATCCGCCTCCCGGGCGGCGCGAAGGTATTTATCCTCTCCCAGCGTTTGGGAAAGATCGGCCAGGGCGGCGATCGTTAGCCCGTTCCAGGCCGCGAGATATTTATCATCCAAATGCAGGGGATAGCGGCCCAGGCGGTAGGCGTAAAGCTTTTGCCGCAGCGCCTCCATATCTGCCGCCTCAGGCTCGTGCAGCAGGTTGGGTATGCTCTTGCCCTCGAAATTTCCCAGCGGGGAGACGCCATAATGCGCACAGAAGGCGCGGCCCGGCTCCTGCCCCAAGAGCTTCAGCACCTCCTCATAGGTGAAGGTGTAGTACTTGCCCTCCTCCCCCTCGCTATCCGCATCCTGGGCGCTGTAAAAGCCGCCCAGCGGCCCCCGCATCTCCCGAAGGATGTAGTCCGCCGTTTCCCGCGCAGCCCGGCCATAAAAGGCCGCGCCTGTCAACGCGTAGGCCCGGCTATAAGCCAGGATCAGCAGGGCGTTGTCATAGAGCATCTTCTCAAAATGGGGCACGAGGAAGCGCCGGTCCGTGGAATAGCGGCAAAAGCCGTAGCCGATGTGGTCGAACAAACCGCCCTTATACATCTGTACGAGGGTTTTTTCCGCCATGGCCAGGCTCTCCGCCTCCCCTGTGGCCGCGTAATGTTCCAGCAAAAACAAAAGCTGATGGCCCATAGGAAACTTGGGCGCGGAGCCGAAGCCGCCATAAGCTTTGTCAAAATGGCCGGCGAACCAATCAACAGCCCGCCGAACCAAGCTCTCCGCCCGATCCGCACCCGCAGTTTGCGGCGGCCTGGCGGATTCCTGTTGCCGCACAAAGGCCGTAATTTTATCCGCGCTCTCAAGCAGGGCGGCACGATCCTCCAGCCATTTGCCTGCGATGGCCGATAGCAGCGCAGTAAAGCCCATCTGCCCGCCCCGGCCCTCCCTGGGGAAATAGGTGCCCGCAAAAAAGGGCTTTTGGGCGGGCGTAAGGAACAGGCTCAGAGGCCAGCCGCCGCTCCCCGTAAAGGCCTGGCACACGGCCATGTAGATGGCATCCACATCGGGCCGTTCCTCCCGGTCAACTTTGATCGAAACAAAATAACGGTTCAGCAGATCGGCCACGCCCAAATCCTCGAAGCTTTCGTGGGCCATCACATGGCACCAATGGCAGGTAGAATAGCCGATGCTTAAAAAAACCGGCTTATCTTCGGCCTTTGCTTTGGCAAAGGCTTCATCGCACCAGGGCCACCAATCCACAGGATTATTTGCGTGTTGTAAGAGATAAGGAGATTTCTCGTTTGCCAGTCTATTGGGTATTCGAGTTGAATTTGTCACAGGGCATCACCTGCCTTTCGTTGTAAGCTCTTATGTATTATGCGCGAAAAGGCAAAGACTATTTATCCCCAATATCAATATTGAAATCGTTACCGAATCTTGTCCAGACTATTTCTCAACAATCGCTCCG
>DHOI01000129.1:19876-26205 GCA_002409725.1 Christensenella sp. UBA5394 | reverse complement strand
TCCGTAAAAGGGTATGGCCATATGGCCATACCCTTTTTGCTTGCTCAATTGCTAGTTTTTCTAGGTGCGGATCCAGGGCGGTCTGCAGGGACTATAGCCTTCCGTCATACGTAAATGGATCCTTGCTAATATGGCGGCCATCTTCCAAGGCATCGATGGCAGCCATCTCCTCGCAGGATAGGTTGAAATCAAACACGGCAAGGTTCTCCAGGATACGGCTGGGGGTGACGGATTTGGGAATGGGACAGTCCCCATTTTGGATATGCCAGCGCAAAACCACCTGCACAGGGGTCTTCCCATGGGCTTGGCCGATCTCGTTCAAGATTGGCGCCGCCTGCCATGCGCCCCGGAACAGCGGGGACCAGCACACGACCTTTATACCGCGGCTGTGGCAATATGCCCTGGCCTCGCTCTGCGGATACCAGGGATGTACCTCCAACTGGTTGCAGGCGGGCAAGGGCAACTGGGCCCGGGCTAACTCCTCGAGGTGCGGAGGGAGAAAATTGGATACCCCCACTAGGCCGACCAGGCCCTTTTCCTGCAATCGTCCCAGGGACTCATAGGCGCACAGACGCAGGGAAGCGTCTATGCCCGGCCAATGCAGCAAATACCCATCCACATAATCCAGGCCCAGCCGTTTTAGGCTTTCTATGCAGGCAGCCTCCGGCTCGGCAAAGTCCGTAGGCCAGAGCTTCGTGGTTACAAAAATTTCTTCCCGGGGAACTCCGCTCTCACGGATAGCTTTGCCCACCGCCTCTTCATTTCCATAAACCTTGGCGCAGTCGATATGACGGTAGTTGGCATCCAATGCAAAGCGAACCGCGTCGTATACGGCATCGCCGGCTTTATAAACGCCAAGCCCAATAGGCGGTATATCTTTCCTCATAGGTGCGCCTCCTTAAAGTATTATATTATGAAAGGCGTTTAGTCCTCCTCGCCCAGGATATACTTTTTGAGCACGGCGCAGGCGCCGTTTTCCGTTACGCCCCGGGCCTCATAGAGGGCCGCCGCTTTCGCCGCCGCAGATGCATTGCCCATAGCGAACGAAATCCCAACGGCCTTGAGCATTTCCACATCGTTATCTCCGTCCCCTATGGCCATGACCCGTTCCGGTAGGATATTCAGCTTCTCCAGTGCAATCTTTAGCCCTTCCCCTTTATTGACCCCCTCTGCCATAGCCTCAATGGCGAACCAGAAAGACGACGTAACGGACAGCCGCCCGGTTGTACATGCGGCATTCCACTCCTGCAAAGCGGCGCGAAGGCGGGTAGCCTTCTCAGGCGTATCCACGGCAAAGGTAATCTTCTCCACAGGCCTTTCGACAATTTTATGGAAGTCCTCCGGGCTTCCATCCAGCGTAAGTAGGCATGCGCCATCCTCTGCCGCAGCGAATACGTGGCCCTTATAGCCCGGCGCGAAATAGACGAACAGCTTATCCATGGTGGAGAATTCCGCCAGGCACTCTATCTTCTGCGCAAGGGAATACGCGTAATGCAGGAAGGGCTGATCCAAGGTGGATTCAAAATAGACGGTTTCTCCATCCACAACGGCTGCTCCGTTATTGCACACGAGGGGCCCGTTCAAGCCCAAACCGCCCATATGCGCCGTCATATGCCCATAGTTCCGGCCCGAGGCCAACCCAACCCGGATACCCTTTTCCATCACCCGGGCCAGCACCTGCGCCGTTTCCGGGGGCAGCTCACGGTGGTGGGGCGTGTTGATCAGAGTGCCGTCTACATCCAGCATGATTAAATCAATATCTGTAAAGCGGGGCATGTTGCAACCTCCTTTATTCGATCCCTCCTAGAAGCTTTTCAAGAACGGCTTGCGCCTGGGCCGAGGTAGAACAATCGTGAATGATTTCCTCCGCCGCATCCCTGCATTGCCGGGCAGATAACCGCCGCACCAGATACCGAACCTTATCCAGCGAGGAAAGGGCAACGCTCAGTTCCCGTACGCCGGCGCCAATTAAGAAGGGAATCATTTTACGCATGGAGGCCGTTTCACCGCAAACACCCAGCCCGATCCCATTGTTTTGGGCTTCCCTCCCTGTATGATACAAAGCCCGCAGTACGGCCGGATGGTAGGGATCGTAAAGCTTTTGCACACGCGTGTTCCCCCTGTCCGCCACGGTAACATACTGCGTCAGGTCGTTGGTGCCGATGCTCATGAAATCCACTTCGCGGGCCAGCTGATCCGCTAGGAAAACCGCCGCCGGGGTTTCCACCATAATGCCTACGGCCAGGTTCTTGTCAAAGGCTTTGCCCTCCTGCCGCAGCTGGGCCTTACAGGCCTCCAGGTGTTCCTTGCATCGCCGCAGTTCCTCCAGCGAGATGATCATGGGAAACATGAGCTTAATAGAACCAAAGGCCGACGCCCGCAGAATGGCCCGCAGTTGGATTTGGAACATCTCCGGCCGATCCAAGCAGATGCGGATGGCCCGGTAGCCCAAGAAGGGGTTCTCTTCGGCTTCCAGCCCCATATAATCCAGCGCCTTGTCCCCGCCAATATCCAGGGTGCGGATAATAACCGGTTTTCCCCGCATCTTTTCAGCTACCGACTTATAGGCCTGAAACTGCGTTTCTTCATCCGGGTAATCCTCATGGGCCATGTATAAAAACTCCGTGCGAAGCAAGCCGATTCCATCGCACAAGGCCGGATCCAGCAAGGCGGCCGTATCCGCGTCGCCGCTGTTTGCGGCGACCTCGATATGGACGCCATCTAGCGTGTAGGCCGGCCCGGCCGGCTCCCTTCGATATTTCTCCTTCTCGGCCGCGCCGGCCGTCATCCTCCGGCTGAAGCGGATTTCTTCCTCGGCATCCCCATCGATGATGATTTCTCCCGTATCCGCATACATGATCACGCGGCTCCCGTTTTCCACCTGCGCGCAGATGCCCTCTGCGCCTACAATGGCGGGAATACCCAAGGTTTTTGCCAAAATAACGGCATGGGAGGTCGGCCCGCCCTTTTCCACAATAAAGCCGGCCAAAAAGTTCTTATCCAGCTTAACCGTATCGACGGGGGTCAGGGTATCCGCCAAAAGAATGGTGGGCTGCGTTAAATACACCTCGGCCAGGGAATCGACCGCATTGTCGCATTGCATGACGAGCTTAAAGCATACGTCCTGTATATCCTGGAACCGCTCGCGCAGATATGGGTCCTCTATAGTCATAAAGGATTCTCTGGAGCGCTCACATTCCAGTTTGATCGCCATCTTGCAGTTCAAGTGTTCTTGGAGAATGCGAGCTCGAATCCCATCGAAAAAAACCCGATCCATAAGGATCATCTGATAGGATTCGATCAGTTCCGCCGCCTCTTCCCCGGATTGGGCAAGCGTACGTTCATAAAGCTTATCCAGCTTTTGGCCCAGGGCAACAATATTCTCTTCCAAAAAGGCAAGTTCCGCTGCGGTGTCTCGCACCGTATCCATGGTATATACGGGCTCATAGTTGGTCTTTACCAGGGCCAAGCCCATGGCAGCCCCTTCGGCGCAGCCGTTTCCCTTAAATTTTTTCATCGTTTTCCTCCGTTTAGAACAAAAAGGGGCGGGAGCTTAATCCCGCCTCTATGCTCCTATGATGGCAAAGCTTATGTCAGATACGCTTTCAGGGCGGCCGCCGCTGCATCTTCATCAGGCCCGACAATTTTCAAAAGAATCTGATCTCCGTACATGATACCCCCTGCTAAAACGGAGGTAATACTGCCGGCGTTGTATTCCTTCCCATTTTTAAGGATCGTAACGGTGGATTCAAATCCACTCACCAACTTGATGAGCTTGACTGCCGGGCGGGCGTGCAAGCCCTCTTTAAAGGGTACGGTTACCTCTAGCTGTTTCATATTTATCCTCCGATTGTCCAATGCATTTCTTAGTCCAGATGGGCCTTGACGATACTTTTGAGCATATCGTGTTCGGAGGTGGATACCATTGTAAGATCCATGGCGTGCAGAAGCAGCATGGAGAGTGGAAGCTCTACGCCATTGCTCTGGGGCGCCATCAAGTCCTCAAATTGAATGCGATGCGCCTCCGCTAAATGCTCCTCCGCCTCGGCCAACTTCGCGGCTGCGGTGGCGTAATCCTTAGCGGTGACCGCATCTACGGCTTCATATACTAGAGCGCGCCCCTCTCCTGCATTGCTGATCATTTCCATGCAGATGGTATTCACCTGTTCTAAGGTCATTTTCATCGGTATTGCTCCTTGTTGTTTTTCCCTTTTACGCAGGGCGCCTTAATGAGGGTTTTCAGCCATGCCGCTCAGGCATTTTCAGCAACGGTCTTGAGTGCGAGCTCCAATATGGGCTGGCCCCGCATCAAGCCATAATCCCGCATGGGAATAAGCATGATGGGCAGGGCTGCAAAGCCCTTCTCATTCAGATACTTTCGAATGTCGGATTGCTGCCCTT
The DNA here is from genome assembly GCA_002409725.1 of Christensenella sp. UBA5394. GTDB lineage: Bacteria > Bacillota > Clostridia > Christensenellales > CAG-138 > Pelethousia. The sequence goes on along the minus strand of DHOI01000129.1, from coordinate 21,804 downwards.
TTACCTGGGGGGCCAGCATCACAAGATCTACCTTGCTATAATCGTAGTAACGGTAACGCAGGCTGGCAAAGCATTCCACCTGGATCTCCACATCGTTTTGGGGAGCGATCTTTTTCAGTTCCTCCACGATAAAGCCGGAGGACATGGCAGATGCGCATAGGATGACAACTCTAAGTTTTTTCATGGCTTATACCTCATGCTTATTTTGACCCCGGGGGCTGGGTAGCCAGTCCCCAGGATCATAGAATCATAACTTCTTACCTTGTAGATTATATCAGGCCAATCGGTAAGCTTACAAGGGTTCTAGTCCGTTTCGTCAGCCTTTTCCACTTCCAGCATCCGTTTTTCCCAAAGCTTCGCAAAGGGATACCAAATGAAGGCCATGATTACGATTAGGACGGCCTGGGCCACCACGTTACGCCAATCGCCGCCGGAAGAGAGGAAAGGCTGCACCAGCGGAGGCGTAGTCCAAGGGATCTGGATATAAGCGGCGCTGACCCAACCAATCTTGGTCAAGATGTAGCCATACATAGTGCCCAGCAGGGAGGTTCCAAACACAAAGGGAAGGAACATGATGGGGTTGAGCACGATGGGCGTACCGAACATAACCGGTTCGTTGATGCAGAAGATGCCGGGGATCAGCGATACTCTGGAGACCTCCCGCAAGGTGGCGGACTTGGACTTAAGCCAGATGATCACCAGGGGCAGGGTAATGCCCACACCGCCGATCATGGTCCAGCTGTAGAAGAAGGGCTCCGTGATGATGTGGGGAATGGCCTGCTGGGCCGCCGCGGCGGCGGCATTTTCCGCAATGTTGTTGAGCAGGAAGGGATACATAACGCCCCACACGGTGAAGGAACCGCCGTGAATGCCAACGAACCACAGCAGCTGAAGGAACAATACGCAGATGAACGCAGCGTACCAGGTATCCGAAGCGCTGATGATGGGGGAAATGATGGTGTTCAAAAGAGCGCCGATGTCAAAGCCCAGGATAACCCGCACAACCCAGAAGAACACGAACAGGATGCCCATGGGCAGCAGGGAGGCGAAGCTCTGAGCGATATTGGAGGGCACGCCCTTGGGCAGGCGGATGATGATGTTATGCTTATACGCAAAATGCATAAACTCCACCACAATAATACCCACGATGAACAGCGCGAACATACCCTTTGCCGACAGGCCTGTGGTGCCCAATGCACCGGTGGCCAAGTCGATGGGCTCCACCGTGATCAGATAGGAGCACACGGTGATGATGCTGATCATGGTAGGATCCTGCTCCTCATACATCTTGGCCAGCTCCGCGCCTAGGGAAATGGCTAGCCACAGTGTGGTAAAGCCAAATGTCATGGAAAATAGGACGTTGAGCTTATCGCTGATGGGCGCGAGCGCATCCGCCCATGCTTTGACAGGCAGGTTGGTAAGGATTAGTGGGATGGAACCTACGATGATGAGGGGAATGGTGCGGATCAGCGCAGCCCGGATGGCTGCAAAATGCCGCTGGTTACCCATTTTGACAAGAGGCGGCGCAATTTTTTGTTCGACCCATTGGCCAATCTTATCCATGCGGGCTTCAAACTTGCTCATGAGTGCTGATTCCTCCTTTTAAAAATAGATGATGATGGTGTATGTGATTGTGCCTGATAAACCTTTATTCTATATTCGGGTGTGTACAAAGTCCGTATAATCGTTGTTGGAAGGAGCGTTAGGATCCTTCCCGTTGTGTTCGGGTATCCAAACGGAGAGTACCTGGATAACCAGGGTCGTGAGCAGCAGGGATTCCGTATGGGGAAACCAGGGCAGGGAGAAGATGTTTACATCCGTTGTTTCCTGGCCGGAGGCATCCACCATAAGCACCTGCCCGGCCTTTTGCAGCAAATAGCGGTAGGTATCCTGGGCGAGGCCATCCAGTTTATGGGGGGTGCTGAGCA